>DASUGW010000028.1:0-14297 GCA_036273805.1 Mycobacterium sp. | reverse complement strand
GGCGGGGGCGGCAACCTCCACCGATCGGCTGATCTGGCGCGGTCCGGCGTCGATGACGGTGACGGTCATGATTTCCCTCCGATGGTGACCATGTCCAGGCTGCGGTCCCACAGCTGTTGGGCGAGAACGGGATCGGATGCCTGCCGGTTCATCCGGCCACGTTCGTGGCGGACGTAATACTCACCGGAAGTCCAGTCGGTACCCGGTTCCGACGACGCCAGCCAGACCAGTTCGTCGGCGCCCTTGTCGGCGCTGATGAGGAACACATTCTTCAACGGTGTGTGGTACAGGATGCGGAACGGCCAGAAGTCGCCGCCGAAATTGGAGGCGACGTTACCGGGATGGAAAGCGGCCGTGGATATTCCGGCGCTGTGGTAGCGGCGATGCAGTTCTGCCGTGAACAGGATGTTGCAGAGTTTGGAGTCGCCGTAGGCCTTCATGGGGTGGTAGAAGCGCGTGCTCTGCAGATCGGTGATGCCGACATGCCCGAACCGGTTACCCACGCTGGAAGTGTTGAGCACGCTGGCGCCTGATTCGATCAGCCGATCCAGCAGCAAGGTGGTCAGCAGGAACGGCGCCAGGTGGTTGACCTGGAATGTCTTTTCGAAGCCGTCGACAGTGAGTTCGCGGGTGCCTGACATTATCCCGCCGGCGTTGTTGGCCAGCACGTCGATGCGGGGGTACCGCTCCAGCAGCTGAGCTGCCAACTCGCGCACCTGAGCCAGGTCGGCGAAATCGGCGACATAATGGTCGACACCCAGCTTGCCGGCCACCGCGGTGGTCTTCTCCGGTGAGCGTCCGATGACGACAACGTTCTCGCCGCTGCGGTGCAAACGTTCTGCAGCGGTGGCACCGATGCCGTCGCTGGCACCCGTGATGATGACCGTTCTGTCCACGGGCGCCAGCGTAGCGATCAGCAGCGGGTGATGAGGGTGGACCGCCGTTCGGTCGAGGCCAGGAAATCGCCGATGATCTCGGCTACCGCGCCGGGCGATTCCACGTGCGGGAAATGCCCGGTATCCGCCAGCACGGTTAGCCTGCTGCCGGGCATGGCCTCATGGGCGGCGTAGCCGTGCGAAACCGGGACCACCCAGTCGCGTTCACCCCAGATCAGCTGCACGGGCAACTGTGCGGCCAAATGTGGCTGGTTCATGGCGCTCACGGCCTGTCCCCGATAGTCCCCGACCGAGCGCAGCGTTCGCAGGAAGGCCTGGCGCGTGCCGCTGTCGGTCATCGAGGAGATGCCGTTCCACAGTTCGGCACCGGCGGGCGAACGCAGACCAGCCGCGGCGATCAGCGATCCGATCCGTTGCCCCACATCGCGCACGGGCGCGGGCGACACCATCGGCAGCAGCAACTCGGCACCCGGAGCAGACAACATCCGCAACGCCAGGTTGAGCTCGGGTTCCAGTCCGCTGCTGTCGATCAGGATCAATCGCTCGCAGCGGGCGCGGTGCTGGTAGGCGAACTGCATCGCGATGCCGCCGCCGAGGGACTGGCCGACGACCGTCGCCCGGGGCACACCCACGGTGTCCATGAAATCGCGTAGCCACACCGCATAGCCACCCAGCGAGTAGTCGCTGTGCGGCTTGTCGGAGGCGCCGTGGCCGAGCAGGTCCGGCGCGATCACCCGGTAGTCGGTCACCAGCCGGGGCATCAGCTCGCGCCAGGTTTGCGAGCTGCCCGCCATGCCGTGCACCAGCAGCAATGTCTCGCCGACGCCCTCGTCGTAGTAGGCGATCCGGTCACCGTTCACCTCGACATATCTCATATCGGTCATCTGTATCGCCTCCTTGTCTGTGCGATCGAATAGTTCGCTAGAACCACCATAAGCGGCGGACGGGCGGGCCAAGTTACCGACGGGTAACACGATCGTGTACCGCCGCCCCGAAGGGCCCGGCTGACCTCGCCGGATAACGATTGGGTCACAGGTTGCGCGTCGGCGCCGCCGGGCCGTTAACCCGCAGTTTCGGGTCCTTGCCCGGGGGGTATCAAGCTGGCATCGAAGTGGAGGGTTTTTGACCTTCGTGAGGGAGCCGCTATGGACATGAGCCGTTGGGCGCTGGGTGCAATGACCGTCGGCGCGCTGACAGCCGGGAGTTTGCTGGCCGTGCCGGTCGCCGGCGCCGCATGTACGGCGTCCGGTGCGACCAACACCATCAGCACCGTCTCCGGTGCGGCCAGCGCGTTCCTGTCCGCCCATCCCGGTGCCGACGCGACGCTGAGTACCGCGATCACTCAGTCACCCGATGAGGCCCGGACATCGGTGCGTTCCTACTTCACCGCCCACCCGGACGAATACCTGGCGCTCAAGGGCATCACCGCACCGCTGTTGGATTTGAAAAACCAGTGCGGCACAGCGGGATTGCCCACAAATCTGGTGCAGGCGTTCGAGGAGTTCCAAACCGGCTGAACCGGTCGCCCGACTCGCCAGGGCGTACTCGGCCGCCATTATCGGTCGGCATCGGCGAGGATGACTGCATGACGATTTCGGCCGGGGGGCCTGAGCTGTCCTCGTCGACACCCGCCGCGACCCGGCGAGCTATCTGGAACACCATCCGCGGATCACTGGGCAACCTGGTCGAGTGGTACGACGTATACGTCTACACCGTGTTCGCAACGTATTTCGAGGGCCAGTTCTTCGACAAGGCCGATCAGAACTCGACCATCTACGTGTACGCGATCTTTGCCGTCACCTTTCTCACCCGCCCGGTCGGGTCGTGGTTTTTCGGTCGCTTCGCCGACCGCCGCGGCAGACGCTCGGCACTGACGTTCAGCGTGTCGTTGATGGCGGCATGCTCATTGGTGATCGCCCTGGTGCCGTCGCGGGCCAGCATCGGCATGGCCGCACCCGTGATCCTCATCCTGTGCCGGTTGGTGCAGGGCTTCGCCACCGGAGGCGAGTACGGCACGTCGGCGACGTACATGTCCGAGGCGGCGACCCGTGAACGCCGGGGCTTCTTCTCGTCCTTCCAGTACGTCACTCTGGTCGGAGGTCACGTGCTGGCGCAGTTCACGCTGCTGATCATCTTGACGGTGTTCGACAACGCGCAGGTACACGAATTCGGTTGGCGCATAGGCTTTGCCGTCGGTGGGCTGGCGGCGATCGTGGTCTTCTGGCTGCGCCGCAGCATGGACGAGTCGCTGAGTGCGGAGACGCTCGCGGCGGTCCGGGAGGGCCGGGACCCGGCTGCGGGCTCGCTGCGCGACCTCGTCAACCGGTACTGGAGGCAGCTGCTGCTGTGCTTCCTGATCACCCTGGGCGGCACCGTCGCGTTCTACACCTACAGCGTCAACGCGCCAGCCATCGTGAAGAGCACCTACAAGGACGCGGCCATGACCGCGACGTGGATCAACCTCGTCGGGCTGATCTTCCTGATGCTGATACAACCCGTCGGCGGGATCATCAGCGATCGCATCGGGCGCAAGCCGCTGCTGCTGTGGTTCGGCTTCGGGGGACTGATCTACACCTACGTCCTGATCACGTTCCTGCCGCAGACCCGCTCGCCGCTGGCGTCGTTTCTCTTGGTTGCCGTCGGCTACGTGATCCTCACCGGTTACACCTCGATCAACGCACTGGTGAAGTCGGAACTGTTCCCCGCGCATGTGCGTGCGCTGGGCGTCGGGACGGGCTATGCGTTGGCCAACTCGATCTTCGGCGGTACCGCGCCGCTGATCTACCAGGCGCTCAAGGCCCGTAACGAGGTGCCGCTCTTCATCGCCTATGTAACCGTGTGCATCGCGGTGTCACTCGTCGTGTACTTGTTCTTCCTCAAGAACAAGGCCGAGACCTATCTGGACCGGGAACGAGGCGACGCCTTTGGCCCTGCCGGGGTTTCGAGTAGGGCAGACTCGATGTATGGCTAGTGACTCTGCCGATTACGACGATCCGGGCCCCGACGGCACGTTGAGCCCCAGCGAATCACTGGACTCCGACGAGGTCCGCAATGACGACGGTGACATCGTCGTCGATCCGCCGGAGCGATGGATCGACGCCGAGGAGGACGAGTCCCTCGACGAGCGGCTGGCGGCCGAGGAACCCGACGTGCTGCCGCCTGGTGGTGGCGACGAGCGGCCGTCACGCCGCCACTACGGCCAGATCGATGGCACGCCGGAGGATGGCGACTCGTTCTACGACGTCGTGGATGACGACGAACAGCGTTGACATTGCAGTGGTGGCGGCGATTTAGCGGGCATCCCGCCCACATTGCAACGTCAACGCACCGAGGTGCTTCGCCTCAGGGGTTGAGGATCACCTTGATGGTGTCCGCCGACCGCGACGCCACTTTCGCGTAGGCCGCCGGGGCCTCGTCGAGCGGCATCGAGTCGGTGAAGATTCCGCCGGTGTCGAGCCGGCCGGACTGGATCAGCGGGATCAGTTCCGGCCAGGTGCGCTGTACCGGGGCGGTCGTCAGCCGCATGGACACGCTGCGCACCAAGCTCATGGTCGCCGGGAACGGGAACGGGTTGAGGTTGTGTACGCCGATCACCGACACCGTCCCGCCAGGGCGAACCACGGTCAACGCCTCGGTCATGGTGGTGTCGCTGGCGACGGCGTCGATCACCGACGCTGCGCCACGGCCGCCGGTGGCCTCCAGCACCGCGGTCAGTGCGGGCGGCTCCAGCGGGGTCGCCCCGAGGCGCGCCGCCCGGTTGCGCCGTCCCTCCACCGGGTCGACGGCGAACACCTGACCGGCGCCTTGCACGATCGCGCTGCGCACGGCGCACAACCCGACCGCGCCCAGCCCATAGACCACCACGGTGCCGCCGGGCGGGATGTCGGCGCGCTGCGCGCCGGCCCATCCGGTGGCCAGGTTGTCGGTCAGCAGCAGGGCTTCTTCGGTGTCGATGCCGTCGGGGATGCGTAGCAGCTGGAAGTCGGCGGCGGGTACGGCCAACAGGTCGGACTGTGCGCCGCCGAGGCCGCCGGAGCCGAAGATCTGCGGGCCCGACAGGCAGGTGATGGGGTCGCGGGTCGCGCACCCGACGCAGTGACCGCAGCCGGCGACCGAGGACACCAGCACCAGGTCGCCGACCTTGACTCCGCGAACGTCGGGACCGATCTCGGCGACGGTCCCGACCGCTTCGTGACCGAGCGCGACCGGTTCGATGAGCGGATAGTCACCGTCCCAGAAGTGCAGATCAGACCCGCAGATCGCGGTCGCGGTGACCTCGACGACAGCGCCGTCCGGGCCAGGAAGCACTGGATCCGGCCGAGTGTCCACCCGGATCTGTCCGGGGGCATCGATCACGACTGTGCGCATGTGGCTCCTTCGTTGGCTCCGTTCGGTCGACGTAGCCGCGCGAGGGACGAGCGGGGCTGAGGAGCCGAACTGTCGGGTTTGTTCGGTCGACGTAGCCGCGCGAGGGACGAGCGGGGCGGAGGAGCCGAACCATTGGGCTTCTGCATACGATCACACCACTGGTCAGCCGAAGACGAAGTCATCGGGTTGGGGGCCGCGCGTCCAGGCCCAGAAGTCGACCAGCCGCCACGGGCTCAGCGAGTGCACGACGCCGTCGCGGTTCTTGTAGAAGCTGTGCTTGATGCTGGGATGCGCCCACACCGTGGTCCGCAGTTCGGCCTGACAACGCTCATACCAGTCGTCGTAGCGGTCCTGACGGGGTTCCATGGACCTCTTGTCGGTGGCGATGAGCAGATCGAGGCACGCCATGATGTAGCGGACCTCGCACTCGGAGTGGAAGATCAGGCTGCCGCCGCTGGCGAGGTTGGTGCCCGGGCCGTACAGCAGGAAGAAGTTCGGAAACTCCGGCACCGTCATGCCCAGATATGCCGCCGGCCGGTCCGCCCACCACTTCTTGAGCTCGACTCCGTTGCGGCCGAATACTTCCAGCGATGACACCATGTCGTTGACCCGAAATCCCGTCGCATATACCAGCACGTCTGCTGGGTAGCGAGTGCCGTCGGTGGTGACGATGGCGTCCGGCTCGATACGTTCGATCGATGTGCGGACCAGTTCGACGTTGTCGCGCATGAGGGTGCGCAGCCAGCTGCCGTTGTCCTGCAGAGTGCGTTTTCCGGTGGCCGGATAATCGGGAATCACCTTGGCGAGCAGGGCTTCATCGCCTTCCACCTGGCTGCTGATCCACTGCGTGAACATCATCCGAGCCAGGTCATTGGCCTCGCTGACCGCGACCTGCTGGTCCGGCCAGTCGGGGTCCACAATTGCTGCCGCAAGGCCCTTGTCGCAGCCCGGCCAGAACAGCAGGAATCGGTACCACCGCGCATAGAAAGGCAAGTGCCGCAACGCCCATTGCACACCTGGCCCGACGGCTTCGTGGTAGTTGGGGTTGGGGAACATCCACTGCGCGGTGCGCTGGAAAACCGTGAGGTGTGCGACCTCGTCGGCGATGGCGGGTGCGATCTGAAAACCAGAGGCGCCCGCGCCGATCATCGCGACGTTCTTTCCGGCCAGCGCGACGTCGTGATCCCATCGGGCACTGTGGAACGCCGGGCCGGAAAATGTTTGCGCCCCTTCAAATTCCGGTATGAAGGGTGCGTTGAGCTGGCCGACCGCGCAAATCACCGCGCGCGCGGTCAGGGTCTCGGCACCGCCGTCGGCCGACTCGGTGTCAACCGACCAGGTTCCAGCCTCCTCGTTCCAGGACGCGCGTAGCACCCGGGTGTTGAACCGGATGTGTTCGGTCACGCGGTGCCGCTCGGCTACACCCTGGAAGTACGACTGCAGTTCCGGCTGGCGGGCGAAGAATTCCGTCCAGTGGTCGTCGGGTTCGAAGCTGTAGCAGTAGAAGTGGTTTCCGACGTCCACCCGGGCACCGGGGTAGGTGTTCTCCCACCAGGTGCCGCCGATGCCGGCGTTCTTCTCGACGACGATGTAGGGAATCCCGGCCTGCTGCAGCCGGATTGCGGCCAACAATCCCGACATGCCGCAACCGATAACCACGACGGGGAAGTCCGCCCGGGCCCCGGGATCGGACTCCAGGGCGCTCGAGCGTTCGTCGCGTCCGCCGAGTTCCATCTCCTCGAGCAGCATCGGAACGTACTCCTGCGGCACGTCCTCGCAGACCAGCCAGTCCATCATCCGCTTGAGGATGGCGGCATCCACCGGTTGTGGGTCTGGGCAGCCGCGGTCGCGATAGTCGCGGATGATTTCGAGCGCGAGCGTGCGAGCGGCGGCTTTGTCCTCCTCGGACATGTAGCCCTGTACCTCGTTGAGGAACATCCCGGCCGGCCGCAGTGTCGCCAACGGCCCGTCGAGCAACTGGGGCCCGGCCATGTGCACGCAGGAGAGCAGTAGAGCGGGTATCGACACGTCGGCCAGCGCTGCGGCGATCTCCTCGTCGGAGCTGGTGAACGGTGTCCCGGAGTGCGGGTTGCGCATCCGCTGAAGGCTAGCGGAAACGCAACCGGCTGTGAACAGATCGCGAGAAGTGTCTACCGCTTAGGCGATGTCCACCCACACCGTGAATGCTGCGGTGCCGATCGCGAGCAGCATCAGGCACACCTTGTCGACGGCCGGGAGGCGTGGCGGGGTATCGCCGGCTTGCGCCAGGCGCCGCTCACGGGCGATGAGATAGAGCGGGAAGGCGACGCTGATCGCGATGAAAAAGCTGGCGAGAGCGTATAGCCAGACAAAGCGGACACCGTGGCGGCGTGCGTCGACCACCATGAAAACGAAGGCGGCCAGGCCGAACAACATGATGTCCGCGGTGATCGACTGGGTCGCTGGATTGGCGCGGGTATCACGCCAGAAATCCAGCAATCCCGTCGACGCATGACCGCCTCCGAAATACGCGACGTTTTGGCTCCAGGTCGCGATCAGCGCGGCCAGTGCGATGACCGCATAGGCACCGCAGAGCAGTTTGCGTGAAGTCGTCATCCGTCCCCCCGTTCGGTAGCCGATACCGCGTCACGGTAATACGCGAACGACTACGGCGGTGCCAGGGCGCGCGGTGGCGGTCTGCGCCGTCGCGTCAGCGGGACAGCGGGCTGTAGAACACCAGACCGTTGCCCTTGTTGTCGTACACCACGGCGCGGCGTTCGTGGGCGTCGTCGTAGGGGCCCCTCACAATGCCGCCGCCGCTGGCTTCGATGGCCTTCGCGGCCGCGTCGACATCGGCGGTCTTGATCCCGACGACGACCTGCCCGGGGATCGGATGGTCGACGGCCGTGGCCAGCGCCACGGTGATCGGCCCACCGTCGAGCGCGGCGAAATGGGCGCCGTCGCGGAACTTCAGTGTCATGCCAAGGGTCTCGGTGTAGAACCGGATCGACTCGTCGAGATCGTCGGTCGACAAGATGACCATCTTTGCTTCGTACCCGCTCATGGCACTCACCCTAAGCCGTGCAATAGCTCAATTGTCGGTTTCGGCGCGCCATTTCGCGATGTGCCGCCGCCCAGAGGGCAGCTCGGGTGATCGGGGTTACGACGCTGGGCCGGCGACCGCCTCGGGCTCATCGACGGCCTGTAGCACCACCAGCGTGCGCGCCTGTACGGGTCCGGTGCCGCCGGGTGGAAACAGCGCGTCCCCGTGGCCGTTTGCCGGGTTGGCGGTGTCGACCACGATTTTCCAGTGGGCGCCGAATTCGGCCGGGGGCAGCGTGAACTGGATCGGCTCGTAGTAGGCGTTGAAGCAGATGAAAAACGAGTCGTCGGTGACCGGCCGGCCACGCGGATCCAGACCCGGTATGCCGTGGCCGTTGAGGTAGACCGCGATCGACTTGTCGAGGGCGGTGTCCCAATCTTCTTCGGTCATCTCCGAGCCGTCCGGACGAAACCAGGAGATGTCCGGCAACCCGGTGGTGCCGGCCTTGCGGACCGGGTGCCCGGTGAAGAACCGGCGCCGCCGGAAGTTCGGGTGGTCGCTGCGTAGCGCCGCGAGCTTCTTGGTGAAGTCCAGCAACTCGGTGTCGGCGTGCTCCCAGTCCACCCAGGTGATTTCGTTGTCCTGGCAGTAGCCGTTGTTGTTGCCGCCCTGGGTGCGGCCGAGTTCGTCGCCATGGCTGATCATCGGGACCCCCTGTGACAGCAGCAGGGTGGCCAGGAAGTTGCGTTGCTGGCGGCAGCGCAGCGCATTGATCTCGGGGTCGTCGGTCGGTCCTTCCACACCGCAGTTCCAGGACCGATTGTGGCTTTCGCCGTCGTTGTTGTCCTCGCCGTTGGCGTCATTGTGTTTTTCGTTGTAGGACACCAGGTCTCGCAACGTGAAGCCGTCGTGGGCGGTGACGAAGTTGACAGAAGCCACCGGCCGGCGCGCAGTGTGCTCGTAGAGATCGGCCGAACCGGTCAGCCGCGACGCGATTTCACCCAGGGTGGCGTTCTCGCCGCGCCAGTAGTCGCGAACGGTGTCGCGGTACTTGCCGTTCCACTCCGTCCATTGCGGCGGGAAGTTGCCGACCTGATACCCGCCGGGGCCGACGTCCCATGGTTCGGCGATGAGCTTCACCTGGCTGACCGTCGGATCCTGCTGCACGAGTTCGAAGAACGTGGAAAGCCGGTCGACGTCGTAGAACTCGCGGGCCAGCGTCGCGGCCAGGTCGAAGCGGAAGCCGTCGACGTGCATTTCGGTAACCCAATACCGCAGCGAGTCCATGATCAGCTGCAGCGAGTGCGGGTGACGGACGTTGAAGCTGTTACCGGTGCCGGTGTAGTCCATGTAGTAGCGCTTGTCGTCATCGACGAGGCGGTAGTACGCGGGATTGTCGATACCACGCATCGACAGTGTCGGGCCTAGGTGATTGCCCTCGGCCGTGTGGTTGTAGACGACGTCGAGGATCACCTCGATTCCGGCTTCGTGCAGTGCCCGGACCATTGCTTTGAACTCCTGCACTTGACCGCCGGGGGTCGTAGATGAGGAGTACTTCGCGTCGGGTGCGAAGAACCCGATCGTGTTGTAGCCCCAGTAGTTCGACAGCCCTTTGTCCAACAGCGTGGAGTCATTGGCGAAGTGGTGCACCGGCATGAGTTCGACGGCCGTGACCCCCAGGGACGTCAGGTGCTCGATGATCACCGGATGCGCGACGCCGGCGTAGGTGCCGCGGAGGTGGTCCGGAAGGTCGGGATGGGTCTGAGTCAGCCCCTTGACGTGAGCCTCGTAGACGATCGAGTCCGCGTACTCACGGCTGGGCGGCCGGTCGACACCCCAGTCGAAGAAGGGATTGATGACGACCGATTTGGGCATGCTTGCCGCCGAATCGTCGTCGTTGCGGCTGTCCGGGTCGCCGAAGTTGTAGCCGAACAGCGACTGATTCCACTCGAAGTTTCCGTCGATGGCCTTCGAGTACGGGTCCAGCAGGAGCTTGGCCGGGTTGCAGCGCAGTCCGTTGCCGGGGTCGTCGGGACCGTGCACCCGGTAGCCGTAGCGCTGGCCGGATTCGATTCCCGGCAAGAAGCAATGCCAGACGAAGCCGTCTACCTCGGGCAGCGTGATGCGCGTCTCGGTGAGCCCGCCGTTGGCATCCGAGTCGAAGAGGCACAGTTCGATGCGCTCGGCGACCTCGCTGAACACGGCGAAGTTGGTCCCGGACCCGTCGTAGGTGGCGCCCAGCGGGTAGGCCTTGCCGGGCCACACCTCGATGTTCGGGGTGTCAACCGGTTCTGCCGGACTACTCGCCACAGTCATCTAGCAACCCACTCCTTTTCGTTTGTGCGCACCGCTCAAGCTAGCCATTTATGGGTGGCTCTGTGTGCATGTGCGCCGCGTCGGTACCCACTTTTGATTAGAGAACTATGAGAGACCGGGTGGCTGTGGCGCGCTTGGCCGCGCCGCAGATGGGCCGCGCGGGCCGTTCGCACAACGTACGAGCGACACGCGTGCTGCGCTGGGTGATCGCCCGGTCGCCAACGTGTGTGACGGCCAACTCCGACTGGCCCGGCCGGTCTCCGGGCCACGCTGTGCCGGGTATGAGAACAGTTCTCATCGGGGCGAGCCTCACAGCCCACTGCGGTACGTTCGTCGAAGGTTGAGTTCACAGCCGACTGGAAGCGTCACTTTCGTCGACATGGCGAGCAGGACCGAGAAACTGCCTGCGCTCCCAACGCACCGGGACACTTGGCGTGATCCGCAGTACGAGACGTTCGACTGAGGGGTCATGAAGATGTCTACCGTTACCGCAACACATTTCGCGTACCCGCCGACCGTGGCCACGCTGCCCGGTCGGTCGATGTCAGGGCGGATACGTATGGCCACCCGCCAGCACGAAGATGCGACCGTCATCGTCGTCGCCGGTGAGGTCGATGCAGCGAATGCGGTGGTCGTCGCCGATTGCGCGGCACCGTTGATTCACTCGGGCGCCCGTCTGATATTCGATCTGAGCCGGGTGGAATTCCTTGGCTCCGAGGGTTTCGTGGTGCTCGAGCAACTGGCCGCACGGTGTGCCGTCGCCGACGCGCATCAGGTGGTGGTGGCCAGCCCCGCGGTGGCGCGGTTGTTGCGCATCTGCGACAGCGGCGGGGCACTGACGACGGCGGGGACCGTCGACGCGGCGTTCGCCGTGCTGCGTGGTCACCCGCGGTTGTCGTTGGTATCCAGCGCTCGCTAGGGGACCAAGCCTCAGGTTCGTCGCCGTACGCTCACCTTGCGGCGGTTCGTCCCCTTCCTCGTCGCCGCACGGGTCGGTGCGGCGGATGGTTAGGTTGGCTGCGATGTCGCCGTCCCAGCCGAACCCGCCTGATGCCACTCCGTTTCCCCGGGGAATGGCGCTGCTGGTGGCCGGGGCGTTCTTCATGGAGATCCTCGACGCGACGATCATCACGCCTGCCATCCCGCGCATCGCCGAGTCGTTCGGTGTCGATGCCGTCGACGTCAACGTGGCGATCTCTGCCTACCTGGTGACGGTCGCGGTGCTTATCCCGGCCAGCGGTTGGATGGCCGACAGGTTCGGGATCCGGCGGGTCTTCATCGCCGCCATCGCGGTGTTCACACTGGCGTCGATCGGGTGCGCGACCTCCGTATCGCTGCCCATGCTGGTCGGGATGCGGGTGTTGCAGGGTATCGGCGGGGCGATGATGGTGCCGGTCGGGAGACTGGCGGTGCTGCGGTACTCGGAAAAGTCCGACCTGGTGCGTGCGATCGCGATGCTCACCTGGCCCGCGCTGGCGGCGCCCGTCGTGGCGCCGGCGCTGGGCGGTGCCATTGCCACGTTCGCCTCGTGGGAGTGGATCTTCATCGTCAACATCCCACTCGGGCTCGCGGGATTCCTGTTGGCGCTCAAGCTGATCCGGGGCGATCCGGCCGAACGCGTGGCGCCCCTGGACTGGCGCGGAATGTTCCTGTTGGGCACGGGCATCGCCGCCGCGCTGATCGCGCTGGAGAAGGTCAGGGTGCGCGGCACCGACTGGCTCTACGTCGGTATCGGTGCCGCGTTCGCCGCCGGACTGCTCGGTCTTGCCCTGCGGCACCTGCTGCGGGTGGCGGCTCCCCTGGTGCGGTTGCCGGTCTTGCGGGTCCGCACCCTACGGATCACGGTCCTGGCCGGATCGCTCTACCGGATGGTGATCACCGCGGTCCCTTTCTTGTTGCCACTGCAATTCCAGCTGGAATTCGGTTGGACACCGCTGAGCGCCGGTCTGATGGTGGCGGCCCTGTTCATCGGAAATCTGACCATCAAACCGCTGACCACCCCGCTGATGCGCCGGTTCGGCATCCGGACCGTACTGCTGGTCAACGGTCTCGCGTCGGTCGGCTGCTTCGGACTGCTCGCGACGCTGCATCCGGGCACTCCGATCCCCGCGATCGCGGCGATCCTCTACCTGTCCGGCGCGTTGCGCTCCGTCGGCTTCACCGCCTACAACAGTCTCGCGTTCTCAGATGTGGACGGTGATGACCTCACCCACGCCAACACGCTGAACGCCTCGGTGCAGGAGTTGGCCGCCGGCCTCGGGATTGCGATAGCGGCGCTGGTGCTGAGTCAGTCAGGCTCCTATCCTGTGACGTTCCTGGTGCTCGGAGCGGCGATGGGCCTGACGTTGCTCGAGTCATTGCGTCTGCCCGGTGACGCGGGCGCACACGTCAGCGGGGCGCGCTGATGCTCACGGCCGCAGCAGAGTACGACCGGATCGGGTTGTCCCGCCGGGCGTCGATTCTTCAGTTGCCGGACGGTTAGCCGTCGACGCCGATCATCACCTCGGTGGACTTGATTAGGACCGTGGCGGGTTTGCCGACCTCAAGGCCGAGGTCCATCGCGGCATCCTTGGTGATGGATGCGGTGACGATCTGATCGCCGCCGTCGAGACGCACCTTGACGGTCGCCATCACGGCGCCGAGCGTCACTTCGGTGATGGTGCCGGTGAGCTGATTCCGAGTCGAAAGTCGCACGTTTGCAGCCTAGACCGGCGAGCGGCCCCACTACAGTGGATTGCATGGCAAGGAAGTATGCGAGCGCCGACCGGGTGGACCTCGCCGGTTTGTGCGACTTCATCCGGCCACGACACATGATGGTGCTCAGCACATTTCGATCCGACGGCGGACTGCAGAGCTCACCGGTGTCGGGCGGGGTGGATACCGCGGGCCGGATCGTTATCGCGAGCTACCCGCGGCGCGCCAAGAGCGTGAATGCCCGCCGTACTCCCCGGGCCAGCGTGCTGGTGCTGTCGGAGGAGTTCAACGGGCCGTATGTGCAGGTCGACGGTGACGCCGAGGTGATCGAGCTGCCCGACGCCGTCGAGCCACTGGTCGAGTACTACCGCTCGATCGCGGGGGAACATCCGGATTGGGCGGAATACCGGCAGGCGATGGTCGACCAGGGCAAGTGCCTGATCCGGATCACGCCGCGATCCTGGGGACCGATCGCGACCGGCGGGTTTCCGCCGCCTGAGACGTCCTGATCGCGATGCCGCACTGGCCCGCCTTCGGTGGTGAGCCCGGGCACGGCCCACTGCGGCAGCGCGACGGTGTCACATGTGGTCCGACTGTCGCGATAGTCGGTGCGGCACTGCTGGATTCGCGATACGCGACACAACTGCACGACCCTGAATGGTTCATCCGTGAGCAGGGCCGGGTCCACCGCGAAGTCAACGTGCTGTGGCCCCGCGCGCTCGGCACCACCCCGGCCGCGATGGCGGTCGCGTTTTCGCGGCACAGTGCGGTGCCATACCGCTGGCGGCTGACCCTGGGCCGTCGCGACGGCTTACACGACGTGCGTGAGGCGCTGCTGCTCGGATATCCGGTCGCGCTGGTGGTGGGCCGCATCGTGCCGCGGCACTGGGTGTTGCTGATCGGCGTTGACGCGGACGCCCGGTTCCAGTGTTATGAGCCGTCCTCGGGTGAGCTGCGCACGATCTCCGCGTCGGACATCAGGCTCGGCCAACTTGATCGGG
>DASUGW010000027.1:0-2912 GCA_036273805.1 Mycobacterium sp. | reverse complement strand
TGCTCGTCGCGGCGCTGCAGATCAGGGAGACCTTCCCGCCGCGCGAGCCGACTGCCGAGGCGATGGCGCACCGGATTCCCCCGGGTCGTCACCGACGAGGCGTCGCTCGCGATAGCGCATGTCCGGTCGCGGTACTGGGCAGCTCTACATCCGCGTCCGCAAGTAACCTCTGGTGGCTGCGGCCAGGATGGCTTCGAGCAGGGCGCGGGTGTGGGGTTCGTCGAGGGTCTCGCCGATCCAGGCGGCGGAGTCGGCCCGGTCCGGTGAGCGGGGATTGGGCGTGAGCCAGTCGGCGGCGGCCATTTCGGTGATGTGGCCGAGCTGAGCGATAAGCATGGAAAAGTGTCCGCGTCGGTTCACTGTGGCCGGCCCGCCAGCGCGCTGGTAGGCCTCGGTTAGCGCACGGGCCCGGCCCGGGTCGCCGCGGGCGAACTCGAACAGCACGCATCCGAGTTCCTGGCTCGGATCGGCCGGGCCGCTGTTCTCCCAGTCGATGACACATATTCCGCCGTCGGCGGTAGGCCTGACATTGTCAGCCCATAGGTCGCGGTGACAGGTCTGGAGCGTCAGCGGCGGCTCGATCCAGGTCTCGAGCGCGATTAGTTCATCGCGCAGCTCGGCCAGTTGGCCGGCGAACGGCGCTCCGGCGGCGGTAAGCTGCCGGACCAGCTGGTCCCACCGGTCGGCGCCGATCGGTTCGTGATACCACGGGTCCAGCGGTCTCGCATCGGTGGCCTGAACGCGGTGAATGCCGGCCAGGACCTCGCCTACCTGGGCTGGGTCAAGCACGCGATCGGGCGCCATCAGGTCAACCCACTCGTACACCCTGACCTGGTGGCCTGCGATGGCCGCGAACACGCGTCCTTCGGTCGTTCGCCGCACCTGCGGAGTCGGCACGCCGGCGGCATAAGCGGCCTCCTGGAAAGGCGTCGTCGTGTCCGCCTCATCCCCACCGGACCGGTGCAGCGGCGTCTTCACCGCCCAGCTGCCATCAGCGGTGTCCAGCCGCCACACCACTCCCTGCTTGCCTCGTGCGACCGGGCCGTCCGACAGCCGCACTGCCCTGCCAAGGCCGAACCGCCGGGCGAGCTCTTCCGCATCCACCAGACCACCCCAGCACAGCCGCGCCCGCCACGTCAGCGTCCGTGACAATCAAGAACTTCGGATTCGATCAGAACAACTATTCTCGCTCAGCAGGTGAATCTTAATCCTTCTATATAGCCGATCAGAACGAGCGTGCGCATGGCTAATTAGGGGATATTGGCGTATCATCTCAGTCGAGTTGTTTCAGAAAGGAGTGGTTTTTCGTGCGCATGCGCCGTGGAATGCTTCTCGTCCCGGCAGTCGTGGGCGTGACCATGCTCGGCACGTCTGCCCTCGCGTCCGCGGCCCCGGCCGGGTCGCTGTCTGCTGGCTTACCAGCTCTCACCCTTTCACCCGCCCACCTGGCCGCGATCCACGCCGAGGTGGCGTTGCACGCAAGAATGGTCGCCAGGGAGCGTCCGCACCAGGCCGTCAGGGGCCCGGGGGACATCTCGCTGGCGGGGACGGCACGCAGCAGCACCACCGCGCCGCCCAATCTGACGAGCGTCCAGCAGATCAGCCAGGACACGCTGCCGGCCGCGCCGTCGATCGAGCCCGACACCGAGACCGAGCCCGACATCTCGATCGACCCGAATAATGCCGCGATCATGACCGCGGTGTTCCAGGTGGGACGCGACGGTGACAACGGCGGCGCCCAGGACGGCGGCTTCGCCACCTCCACCAACGGCGGCCACAGCTGGACTAGCGGGAATTTGCCTGACCTGACCACGGCTACCGGCGGTCAGTTCCAGCACGCCTCCGACACGGTGGTCGCGTTCGGCGCGGACGGCTCGGACTACGCACAGACCATCCCGTTCGACGTCACCGACGCGCGTAGCGGGGTCGCCGTGCAGCGGTCGGCCGATCACGGCCTCACCTTCGGCCCTCCGTCGCTGGTGGTCGATGACAACAGCCTGCAGATCTTCAACGACAAGAACTGGATCACGGCCGACACCAACCCGGGCAGCCCGTTCCGCGGGCGGATCTACTCGGTGTGGTCGCGGTTCATCACCAAGGGCACGGGAAACCGGTCGGAAACGAACTCGCCGGGAGCGGTCAGCTACTCTACCGACGACGGCAAGACCTGGTCGCCGTTCGTGCTCGCTAGCGCCCCGCAAGCGGACACAGAGGGCCTCTTGCCGCTGGTCCACCCGGACGGTGTGGTCACTATCGTCTATGACCTGTTCGTGCCGGCTAAGAAGGCGGACTTCGAGACCGCGCAGACTTCCCGGGATGGCGGCGTCACCTGGAGCCAGCCGGTGACCATCGGCCAGTTCGAGGGAGCCGAGGTGCCGGGCATGCGCACTGGCGGTCTGCCTGCCGCGGCGATCGACCCGGTTACCGGCAACATGTACGTCGTCTGGCAGGACACCAGGTTCAACTCCGCCGGCCTGAATGACATCGTGCTGTCGGAGTCCACCGACGGCGGCTCCACCTGGAGTTCACCGCGCGTGGTTAACCCCGAGGTTGCCGGGCTTGACCGGTTCACCCCGGCGGTAGCTGCGGACGGCGGCAACGTGTATATCAGTTACCGGACGCGCGGTGACAACGGGACTGCCCCGGATGTCAGCGAGAATCTCGTGGTTTCCACCGATGGTGGCGCTACGTTCCGCACTGAGCAGACCGTGGGACCGCCCACGGAGCTGCAGTTCGCGGCGGTGTCCATCGAGGGCGGGCCGCCGGTGGCGTTCCTCGGTGACTACATGGGCCTCGCCGCTACGGCGGGCCAGGCGCAGCTAGCCTGGTGCGTCGCCTCGCAGCCGCCCGTGAGCGGTGAGTCGTTCCACCAGACCACGTGGAGCGGAACGGTCACCCCTTAGCGGGATTGC
>DASUGW010000026.1:0-19612 GCA_036273805.1 Mycobacterium sp. | reverse complement strand
TGCTGGTCAGAGCGCCTTTGCGATGGATATCCGTCGATCAGCGCCGCTCTCACCAACCCGTCAGGGCCGTCGAGCAGACTACCAAAGATTTCCCGTGGCCTTTAATCGCCTGCTAATGGCCTTCCAGAGGCGCTGTCGTGGGCGCCGACCGCAGCCTCGCAAGACTGCGGTCGCGACCCAGCAGCTCCAGCGATTCGAACAACGGAGGGCTCACCGTCGAACCGGTGGCCGCCACCCGGATCGGGCCGAACGCCTTGCGCGGTTTGAGCGCCAGACCGTCGAGCAGACTCTCTTTCAGGGCGGCTTCGATGTTCGGCGTCGTCCAGTCCTGAAGTGCCGTCAGCGCGCCCACAGCGGCGTCGAGCACCGGTGCCGCGTCGGGTCCCAGCTCCTTGGCCACAGCGCGGGGATCCAGTTCGAATTCGGCGTCATTGAGGAAGCGCAGCAGACCCCAGGCGTCGCCGAGCACCACGATGCGGGTCTGAACCAGCTTGGCCGCCTCGGCGAAGCCGGCGTCGTCCAGGCCGGTGTCGTGTCCATGGACGGCGAAGTAATTACGCAGACGCGCAGTGAACTCCTCTTCGGACAGCAGCCGAATGTGTTCGGCGTTGAGCGCGTCGGCCTTCTTCTGATCGAAGCGCGCGGGGTTGGAGTTGACATCGACGACGTCGAACGCCGCGACCATTTCCTCGATGCTGAACACGTCGTGGTCATCGGCGATCGACCAACCCAGCAGCGCAAGGTAATTCAACAGGCCCTCGGGGATGAAGCCCCGATCTCGGTGCAGGAACAGGTTGGACTGCGGGTCGCGTTTGGACAGCTTCTTGTTGCCATCGCCGAGAACCGGTGGCAGATGGCCGAACTGCGGCGTCTCCTCGGCCACCCCGATGCGGACCAGCGCCGCGTACAGCGCGAGCTGACGCGGCGTCGACGGCAGCAGGTCCTCACCGCGCAGCACGTGGGTGATCTTCATCAACGCGTCGTCGACGGGATTGACCAACGTGTACAACGGATCCCCGTTGCCGCGGGTGATGGCGAAGTCGGGCACCGAACCGGCCGGGAAGGTCGTCTCCCCGCGCACCAGGTCCTGCCATGTCAGATCGGTGTCGGGCATTCGCAGGCGCACCACGGGATTGCGACCCTCGGCACGGTAGGCGGCGCGCTGCTCCTCGGTGAGGTCGCGGTCGAAATTGTCGTACCCCAGCTTGGGATTACGGCCGGCCGCCACATGGCGCGCCTCGACCTCTTCCGGGGTGGAGAACGCTTCGTAGGCCTCACCGGCGGCCAGCAGCTTGTCGATCACGTCGAGGTAGATCTCACGGCGCTGCGACTGACGGTAGGGCCCGTAGGGTCCGCCGACCTCCGGTCCCTCGTCCCAGTTCAGGCCGAGCCAGCGCAACGCGTCCAGGAGCGCGTTGTAACTCTCCTCGCTGTCGCGGGCCGCGTCGGTGTCCTCGATCCGGAACACGAAGTCGCCGCCGGTGTGCCGGGCGTAGGCCCAGTTGAACAGCGCCGTGCGGATCAGGCCGACGTGCGGGGTGCCGGTCGGCGACGGGCAGAACCGGACGCGTACCGGCAGGTTGGAGGAGGCCATTATTTTCCTTTGCGCACAACGGGATTGGACAGAGTGCCGATCCCCGAAATGGTGATGCTGACGGTGTCGTCGTCTTCGATGGGACCCACACCTTCGGGTGTGCCGGTGAGAATGAGGTCGCCGGGCAGCAGTGTCATGACGGCCGATACCCACTCGATGATCGCCGGGATGTCGTGGATCATGAATGCGGTGTTGGACTGCTGACGTACCTCACCGTTGACCTTCGTCGTCAGCTCCAGGTCGGAGGGGTCGAGGTCGGTCACGATCCACGGACCCACCGGGCAGAAGGTGTCGTGGCCCTTGGCCCGCATCCACTGCCCGTCCTTTTTCTGCTGATCACGCGCCGACACGTCGTTGGCAATGGTGTAGCCCAGGATGTTCTCCGCGGCGCGGGCGGCCGGAACGTCCTTGCACGGACGCCCGATCACCGCGGCCAGCTCGCCTTCGTGGTGTACCGGGTGGGCGTCGGCGGGCAACACGATCGGCACGCCGGGCCCGATGATGGCGGTGTTGGGTTTGAGGAAGATCACCGGATCCTCCGGCGCAACGCCACCCATCTCCTCGGCGTGGGCGGCGTAATTCTTACCCATACAAATCACCTTGCTGGCCAGGATGGGGGCCAGCAGCCGGACGTCGGCCAGGGGCCACGACCGTCCGGTGAACGTCGGTGTGCCGAACGGATGCTCGGCGATCTCTTTGCATACCGCCTCGCTCGGGTCGCCTTCGATGGAGACGAAGGCGACGCCGTCGGGGCTGGCGATTCGACCCAGGCGCATCCGTTCACCCTATCGGCGTCGGCTTTTCGGGTAACACTGTCGGGCATGGTGAGGGAGAAACTGCCGAACCCGGCGTCGTTGACCGAGTTCCCGTTCAACCTGTTCATGCGCCTACTGGCCACCGGTGACGTGCGCGCCACCACGGGCCAGCACGCGTCGTTTCGGAAGTTCGCCGATCTCGGGGACCCCATGGCCGACGACGTCGTCGCACTGTTCGCACGATTGCCCGCCGGCGAGGGCCGGCGCATGTTCGAGGCCGCGGTGGACTTCGGCATCGGCAGCCTCGATGACCCACCCGAAGAACTGGTGGCGTTTTTCGCCCAAGTCGACGACGAGCCGTACTGGCTGGACTACGACAAGCTCGACCTGGCGGCGCGGGTGAGCATGCGCACCGGGCTCGTCGGCATCGGGCTGGCCCTTCCGGGCCTGGCGCTGACCGGTGGCTATCTGGCTTCCAAGGCCGACAAACCTCTGGTGGGAACCGGCGATCTGCGTCGCATGGCGCCGCGGCGGCTCAACGAGACCGCCACCTGGTACATCGACGTCACCTCGCCCGGTGGCCTGGACCGGTTCGCACCGGGGTTCACCGGCACGTTGCGGGTGCGGCTGATGCACGCCATGGTGCGCGCGGCGATGAACCGCCGCGACGACTGGGACTACAGCGGCTGGGATGCTCCGGTGAACCAGGTTCAGCTGGCGGGCACTCTGATGTTGTTCTCCCTGGCCAATCTCGCCGGTTGTCAGGCGATGGGACTGCGGTTCTCCGATGCCGAGCGCGACGCGGTGTTTCATCTGTGGCGCTATGTCGGCCTGCTCATGGGTGTTCATCCCGAATTGGTGCCGACGTGCGAGGCCGACACCTGGCGGTTGTTCTGGCTCGAGGCAGACACGGAGTTCCTGCCCGATGACGATTCATACCGGTTGGCGCAGGCATTGCACGACGGACGCGACGAGCCCCGGGCGGTGGCGTTGTCACGCGCGTATCTGTCGTCCTACAGCCGGCTGATTCTGGGCCGCTCCAACGCCGACCGGCTCGGCCTGCCGGACAACAAGGCACTACAGGCGGCGGTACTCGCCACGTCGGCGGTCAACCGGGTATTCGAGTACCGCCGGTTGATTCCCGGAATGACATGGCTGAGCGAGGAATTGGGCCAGCGCTCGCGAGTGGCGTTCATCACCCGCGGACTCACCGAAACCGGCGGTGACCGCAGCTACCGGCGGCACGACGGCCTGGCACCCACCGGATAGCATCTCAATATCTGGGATATTCATTCAGTATTTTGAGATCGCTGTGCCACCATGGCGATATGCCCGTTGCCGAGATAAGCACCCTGCGACGCTGGTCGATGTTGGTGATCGCACTCGGGGCCACCTTGTGCGCCAACGTCTTCATCAACGGCATCGCGTTCCTCATCCCCACGCTGCACACCCAACGCGGCCTCGACCTCTCGCACGCCGGTCTGGTGTCGGCCATGCCCAGTTTCGGGATGGTCTTCACCCTGATCGCCTGGGGCTACCTGGTGGACCTGGTCGGCGAACGTTTCGTGCTGGCAGTCGGTTCGGCACTGACGGCGGCGGCGGGCTTCGCGGCGGCCTCATCGCATTCTCTGGTGGCCATCGGCACGTGGTTGCTCATCGGCGGAATGGCCGCGGCCAGCAGCAACTCGGCCAGCGGTCGCCTGGTGGTGGGCTGGTTCCCGCCAGAGCAGCGTGGACTGGTGATGGGTATCCGCCAGACCGCACAGCCGCTCGGGGTTGGCTTGGGCGCCTTGGTGATTCCGCGCCTGGCGGAAAGCCACGGGGTATCGGCGGCGTTGCTGTTTCCCGCCATCGTCTGCGCCGTCGCGGCCCTTGTCACCGCGGCGGGAGTGCTGGATCCGCCACGGCCACCGCGCTCCGACGCTCACCCCGACCATCTGGCCAACCCGTACCGCAGTTCTTCGACACTGTGGCGCATCCACGCGGTCTCGGTGCTGCTGGTGGTTCCCCAGGTACTGGTGTGGACGTTCACCCTGGTGTGGCTGATGACCGACCGCGGCTGGTCGGCCGCATCGGCCGGACTCATGGTGACGGTGGCCCAATTATGCGGTGCCGCAGGGCGAATCGCTGCCGGACGGTGGTCCGACGTGGTCGGGTCACGCTTGCATCCGGTGCGCTGGATCGCCGCTGCCGCGGCCGTGTCGATGGGGCTGCTCGCACTCACCGACGTCCTGAACTGGTCGGTGGCCGTGGTCATCATGGTGGTCGCGTCCGTCGTGACGGTGTCCGACAACGGACTGGCGTTCACCGCGATCGCCGAGATCGCCGGACCGTTCTGGAGTGGACGCGCCCTGGGCGCCCAGAACACCAGCCAGCTGTTGACCGCCGGGATCGTGCCGCCGGCCTTCGGTGCGCTGATCACCGCCGCCGGATTCCCGGTCGCTTTCGCGGTCTGCGCCTTGTTCCCGTTGGTCGCCCTGCCGTTGGTTCCGGTGCGCTCAGATCCCTTGCGTCAGGCCGCGCAGCCCTCGTAGCGCACTGACGGCGCAACCGGACGCTGCTTGTCACAGGGCAGTCATATGATTCGAATATGAGTTCGATCGCTGAGCGGCCCGCAATACCTGCGCAGGTGGCCGACGCTCTGATCGCGCTCGACGACGCCGTCGGCATGCTGGCCAGAGCACCCTCCGACATGCTGGATACGCGGGCCAGGCTGGACGCACTGACGGTGATCACCCGTGCCGCACGGCGGTTGGCGGGAGTGGAGAACGAACTGATCGCGGGCCTGGCACGGGATGCGGTGCCGGTTGAGCTCGGTGACGGTTTGACGTCATGCCTGTCGCGCATGTTGCGAATCAATCCCAATGAGGCGGCTGCGCGGGTCCGCGATGCCGAGGACGTGGCCACCCGCACCGCAATGACAGGCGAACCTCTGCATCCCCGACTGACGGCCACCGCTGCTGGTGTGCGCCGTGGCGAATTGAGTCGCGCCCACGTCCGCGAAATTCATCGGTTCTGCCACAATCTGCCCGCACTCATTCCCTCAGACGAGCGCGACAGCGCCGAAGCCTTCTTGGCCGATCTGGCAACGCGGTTGACTCCAACCGAACTAAGGAAGGCTGCCGACCAACTCCTCGCCTACATGGGCCACGAAGACGATTTCAGCGACAACGACCGCTCCCGCCGGCGCGGATTCAGCTGGAGCCAGCAGGATGCCGACGGTATGAGCAAGGGCACCCTGTGGGCCACTCCCGCACTACGCGCCGAACTGGACGCGATCTTCGCAGCTTGGGCCAGCCCCGGAAAATGCAACCCGGATGACGAAACACCCTGTGTGGACGGCGAACCAGAGCCTCAGGTCGCCGACCGCGACTCCCGCAGCCCGCACCAACGCCGCCACGATGCCCTGTCCGCGGTGGCGCGTGCGATGCTGGCCTCCGGACAACTTGGGCAGCACAACGGTCTTCCTGTCACCGTCATCGTCTCCACCAGCTTGCAGGAGCTGCAATCCGCCGCGGGCAAGGCGCACACCGGCGGCGGCACACATCTCCCGATGCGCGACCTCATCCGCGCCGCCTCGCACGCGAACCACTACCTGGTCATCTACGACGGTGCCACCGAACAGCCACTGTGGCTGGGGCGTACCCGACGCACCGCCTCCCCCGGACAGCGAATCGTCCTGCACGACAAGGATCGCGGCTGCACTTTCCCGGGTTGCAGCCTGCCCGGCTATCAGTGCCAGGCGCATCACGCCACCTGTGACTGGGCGAACGGCGGCGTGACCAACATCGACGACCTCACCTTCGCCTGCTGGGCACACCATCCTCTGGTCACCAACGGTGGTTGGACAACTCGCAAGGACGTGTTCGGCCGAACCGAATGGCTGCCTCCGCCCGGATCCCCAATATCGGGTGGCACCAATGACTTCCACCACCCTGAGCGATATCTGGACCAGCCGAGGCGAGACAAGTCGCCGCCCGGTGACCAGACACGCTGAGGGCCAGTCAATCGCGGGTAGCGCGTACTCAGTGCGGGCTCTTCACCGTCTGCAGCTGCACGGGCACGTCGTCCTGCCACGGCTGACGCGCGCAGGTGTCGGCGACCCGGAAAGTGCCGCGCTCGAATTCACCGGTGGCGGCGTCAACAAGCCGGTATTCGTGTGTCGGTGTCTGAATCGGCTGACCGTCCAGGAGGATGACCCGCACCTCCTCCGGTTCGAAGTGGCAGCGGTCCTGCAGGGCGGCCACGAGTTGTTCGTTGTGCAGGTGGCCGTCGCCGAAGTTCCAGCCAATCGCGTACGCGCAGAACTGTTCACCCTCGATGATCGCGTAGTCGTCTTCACGACCCGGTGGGATGGCCCGGTTCAACAGGGTCAGCAAGCCGCGTCCGTTGGCGAACATCACCCTGAACGCCAGCGCGAGTTCCTTGGGAATATCGGCGGCGCCTTCGCCCTCGGCGGCGTAGAACTTCTCGATCTGCTTGTGCGGCAACAGCCCCAGACCGATTCGGTTGGCCGCGATCTTCTCGCACGCCGATTCGGTCAGGCACCACACGGACAGATCCCAGTTGCCGGCGTAGTACCGCATACCCGGCAGGAACGACACCCGCCTTGGATACAGGTTGCCGATCACGATGGTCGTCAGCACCACGGCCAGTAACGCCACGATTCCCCAGGCCTGCGGGAACTGCAGATCCGACAGGCCGAACGACGCCTTGTCGATGAACAGCGTCACGATCGCGAACAGCATGTAGATGTTCCACTCCAGCGGAACGCCCAGCGGGATCGAGGTCAAGATGATCAGGTGCAGCGCGATCAACAGTGCCGCAGCCACATACGTCAGCGGCCCACCGTGTGAGAAGAACAGCACCGGCGGCGCCAGCAGTTCGATCGCCGTACCGGTATGGGCCAACATCCGGGGAATCCAGCTGGGCTGCAGATCATCCGGGAAGCTGCGGAACATCTTGCGCCGCAGCGCCTTCACCCGCACAACGGGGTTGTTGGCCATCATCGTCGACACCACGTACGGGAAATGGTGGTTGAGTTTGGACACCGCGGCGCCGAACCAGATGCACAACATGACGCACTTGGCCGCAACGATCATGTTCACCGGCGAGAACAGGAAGGTGAGCGCCAGAGTTCCGTACACCTCACCGCGGGCAGCCAGGAAGATCAGCTTGTCACGCAAGCCGATCACAGCCAGTATCGCGATGACAACGGCGACCTTCGCGGACGGCAGCACGCCCACCTGGGTGTCCAGAGCGATAACGGGACCGGTGCCATCGGAGCACAGTGCGTACAGCGTCGCCACGATCAGCGCGGCATATAGCACCACCTCGACGACGGTCCGGCGATCACCGGACGTCAGCGGAATGCGACCCGGCCACGGCGGCAGCCGAATGGTGCCGGTGCGCAGCCAGTACAGCGGCGACCCCAGCGGGGGCATCACCTTGCCGGTCAGTGGGCCGAAACCGCAACCGAGGCCGAGGACTTCGAACAGCAGCGACCACAGCACGACCTTTTGGAACACGATCGGCTCGCTCCACCACGAGCCGATGTTGCCCCACCCGTCGATCCCCTTCGTGGCCAACGCAAACCCGAGGCCGGCCACGATGAACAGGCAGATCTTGATGGCGTAGAGCACGTAGAACACGTCTGGGTAGCCCATGCCGCGCTCGGCGATATGGCGGGCCATCGGCCGCAGCCGCTCGGCGCGGTCGCCCTTGCGCCACTCCACGAGATCGACCTGCGGCAGATCCGGATTCAGAAACCCCATGGCGGCAGACACTATTGGATGACTGTCTACCCGGACAGCGGTTCGCGCAGATGGAGCCCCGACCGACATCAAGACGCGCTGCGCGCACCCGGCTTCAGCCCGAAACCGCTAGCGGTGACGCGCTGAAGCCGGCCAGGCTCAGAGCAGCGCGAGGATCCGGTCGCCCACTTCTGACGTGGAGAACTTCTCGTCTCCGCGGGTCGCCAGGTGCTCGGAAACCGCCTTGTCCACCCGCGCCGCCGCCGCGTCTTCGCCGACATGCGCCAACAACAGGGCCACGCTCATGACGGCGGCCGTCGGGTCGGCGATGCCCTGCCCGGCGATGTCGGGCGCGCTACCGTGCACGGGTTCGAACATCGACGGATTGGTCCGGGTGGCGTCGATGTTGCCGCTCGCGGCCAGGCCGATGCCACCGCACACCGCGGCAGCGAGATCGGTGATGATGTCGCCGAACAGGTTGTCGGTGACGATCACGTCGAAGCGGCCCGGGTCGGTCACCATGTGAATAGTGGCGGCGTCGATGTGCTGGTAGGCGACCTCGACGTCGGGGAACTCGGCGCCGACCTCGGCCACGACGCGCGACCATAGACCGCCGGCGAACGCCAGCACGTTGGTCTTGTGCACCAGGGTCAGATGCTTGCGCCGGGCCTGTGCGCGGGTGAACGCGTCACGGACCACCCGCTGCACACCGAAGGCGGTGTTGACGCTGACCTCGGTGGCGACCTCGTGCGGCGTACCTACCCGCAGGGCCCCGCCGTTGCCGGTGTAGGGGCCTTCGGTGCCTTCGCGGACCACGACGAAGTCGACATCCGAACCGCCGGCGCCGACAGCTGAAAGCGGGCTCGCCACGCCGGGGTACAGCCGGCCGGGCCGCAGGTTGACGTGGTGGTCCAGTGCGAACCGCAACCGCAGCAGCAGCCCGCGCTCCAACAGCCCCGGCGGCACCGACGGATCGCCGATGGCGCCCAGCAGGATCGCGTCATGCGAACGCAGTTCCTCGATCGCGGAGTCGGGCAGGATATCGCCGGTCGCGTGATACCGCTTGGCGCCCAGGTCGTAATCGGTCTTCTCGACGCCCGGCAGCACCGCGTCGAGCACCCGCACGGCCTGTGCAATCACTTCGGGTCCGATGCCGTCGCCGGCGATGATCGCGAGTTTCACGACAGGTCAACCACTTTCAGCGTTGTCGCGCCGACCGCCGCGGCAATGGCGGCGCGCAGGCCCTCGGGAACGTCGCGGTCCAGCCGGAGCATGATGGTGGCACCGGTCCCCTCGGCGTCCTGCGAAAGCTGCGCGGCCTCGATGTTGACGTCGGCACCGCCGAGCAGCGTGCCGATCTTGCCCAGCGCGCCGGGCGCATCCTGGTAGTTGACCAGCAGGTTGACCCCGGAGGCCCGCAGGTCGAAGTTGCGCCCATTGATCTGGACGATCTTCTCCACTTGCTGAGGCCCCGATAGGGTGCCGCCGACGGTGATCGTCGAGCCGTCGGAGTACACGCCACGCACGTCGACGACGCTGCGGTGGTTGGGGCTTTCTGTTGCGGTGGCCAGCTCGGTGCTGACACCGCGCTCGGTGGCCAGCCCCGGCGCATTGACGAAGGTGACCTGCTCGTCGACGACCGCAGAGAACAGGCCACGCAGCGCGGACAGGCGCAGGATCTCCACGTCCTCGGAGGCCAGTTCGCCGCGCGCGGTCACCGTCAGCGACACCGGCGGTTCGGTGGCCAGCGCGCCGATAAGCAAACCGAGCTTGGTGACCAGGTCGAGCCAGGGCGCGACCTCTTCGCCGACCACACCACCTCCGACGTTGACGGCGTCGGGCACGAACTCGCCGGCCAGGGCCAGCCGCACCGAGGCGGCGACGTCGGTCCCGGCGCGGTCCTGGGCTTCCTCGGTGGAGGCGCCCAGATGCGGCGTGACAACCACCTGCGGAAGCTCGAAAAGCGGGCTGTCGGTGCACGGCTCGGTGGAGAACACGTCCAGGCCCGCCGCACGGACATGGCCACTGGTGATGGCGTCGGCCAGCGCTTGCTCGTCGATCAGGCCGCCACGGGCGGCATTGACGATGATCACGCCCGGCTTGGTCTTGGCCAGCGCCTCCTTGCCGAGCAGACCGGCGGTCTCCGGCGTCTTCGGCAGGTGCACGGAGATGAAGTCGGCCCGGGCCAGCAGTTCATCGAGCGTCAGCAGCTCGATGCCGAGCTGCGCGGCCCGCGCCGAAGGCACATACGGGTCGTACGCGACGACGTGTGTGCCGAAGGCGGCCAGCCGCGCCGCGACCAGCTGACCGATGCGGCCCAGACCCACCACGCCGGCGGTCTTTCCGTAGAGCTCGGCACCGGAGAACGACGAACGCTTCCAGGTGTGCTCACGCAGCGTGGCGTCGGCCGCCGGGATCTGCCGGGCCGCCGAGAGCATCAACGCGATCGCGTGTTCGGCGGCGCTGTGGATGTTCGACGTCGGCGCGTTGACCACGAGCACACCGCGGGCGGTGGCGGCGGCCACGTCAACGTTGTCCAGGCCCACGCCGGCGCGCGCGACGATCTTGAGCTTGGGGGCGGCGGCCAGCACCTCGGCGTCCACCGTGGTGGCCGAGCGGACCAGCAGGGCGTCGGCATCGGGCACCGCAGCCAGCAGTTTCGGGCGATCAGGGCCGTCGACCCAGCGCACCTCCACCTGGTCCCCCAGGGCGGCGACTGTCGATTCGGCCAGCTTGTCGGCGATAAGTACAACAGGCAAACTCACCCGGACAGCCTAATAGGCTTGAATATCACCGTGGACGTCACCATCGTCGGAAGCGGTCCCAACGGCCTCACCGCCGCCGTCATCTGCGCCAGGGCCGGTCTGTCGGTGCGGGTCATCGAGGCCCAGCCGACCGCCGGCGGCGGCGCGCGCACCCTGGTGGACCCGGAGTTTTCGGGTGTGACGCATGACATCTGTTCGGCCGTGCACCCGCTGGCGCTGGCGTCGCCGTTCTTCGCCGAATTCGACCTGCGGGCGCGCGGAGTTCAATTCACGGTGCCCGAAATCTCCTACGCCAACCCACTGCCCAAGCATCCGGCCGCGATCGGCTACCGAGATCTGGACCGCACCTGCGCCGAACTCGACGACGGGGAATCCTGGCGCACGCTGCTGGAGCCCCTCAGCGCGCATCTGGGTGGGGTGCTGGATCTGTTCCTCGGCGACAAGCGGTCCGTGCCGGCCGCTCCGGTGACCGCCGTGCGCGCGGGCCTGCGACTGCTGCAGCAGGGCACTCGGGCGTGGAATCTGCTGCGCGGGGATGACGCCCGCGCCCTGTTCACCGGTGTTGCGGCACACACCATTTCGACGATGCCGTCGCTGGTGTCCTCCGGAGCCGGCCTGATGCTGGCCACGCTGGGGCACGCGGTGGGCTGGCCGATCCCGGTGGGCGGTTCGCAGGCCATCTCCGATGCGTTGATCGCCGACCTGCGCGCCCACGGTGGTGAACTGGTGCTCGGCGAGCGGGTCAGCACTCCCCCGCGCGGCGTGACGCTCTACGACACCGCACCCACGGCCCTGCTGGACATCTACGGCGCCGCGCTGCCGACCCGCTATGCCAAGAAATTGCAGGGCTACCGCTATGGGCCGGGCGTGGCCAAGGTGGACTTCGTCTTGTCGGGGGAAATACCCTGGCGTGACACACGATTGACGCAGGCACCGACGCTGCATATGGGCGGCAGCCGCACCCAGATGGCGCTTGCCGAACGTGAGATCGCGGCGGGCCGCCACGCCGAGTGGCCAATGGTGCTCGCCGCGTTGCCGCACCTGGCCGATCCCGGCCGCATCGATTCCGCGGGCCGGCGCCCGCTGTGGACCTACGCCCATGTGCCCGCGGGCTCCGATGCCGACCTGACCGAAACCGTCGCCGCGGTGTTCGAGAAGTTCGCTCCCGGTTTCCGTGATGTTGTGGTGGCCGCCCGCGCAATTCCGGCCGCCCGACTTGCCGAGCACAACGCCAATCTGGTCGGCGGCGACATCGGCGTCGGCGGCAACAACATGTTCAGCGCTCTGACGGGCCCGACCCTGCGGCTGAATCCGTGGACCACGCCGATCCCACACACCTACCTGTGTTCGTCGGCGACGCCTCCCGGCGGCGGAGTACACGGTATGGCCGGTTACTACGCGGCGCGAACGGTGCTCAAGCACGAGTTCGGTCTGGCGCTGCCGAACCTGCGGCCCTGAGCCGGCCCTGAGACGAGAAAGTCCCGGCCACCCCTGAGAGTGGCCGGGACTTCTGCTGGAAACTAAGCGGTTTCGGTGATCGGCCGGTCGACCCAGCTCATCAGGTCGCGCAGCTTCTTACCGGTCACCTCGATGGGGTGCTCCGCGTTCTGCTTGCGCAGGCCCTCGAGTTCCTTGTTGCCGCCCTCGACGTTGGCGACGAGGCGCTTGACGAAGGTGCCGTCCTGGATGTCCTTAAGGATGGCGCGCATGCGCTCCTTGGTGTCGGCGTCGATGACGCGCGGGCCCGACAGGTAGCCGCCGAACTCCGCGGTGTCGGACACCGAGTAGTTCATCCGGGCGATGCCGCCCTCGTACATCAGGTCGACGATCAGCTTGAGCTCGTGCAGCACCTCGAAGTAGGCCATCTCCGGCGCGTAGCCCGCCTCGACCATGACCTCGAAGCCGGTCTTCACCAGTTCCTCGGTGCCGCCGCAAAGCACGGCCTGCTCACCGAAGAGGTCGGTCTCGGTCTCTTCCTTGAAGTCGGTCTTGATGACGCCCGCCCGGGTGCCGCCGATGCCCTTGGCGTAGGACAGCGCCAGCGCCTGGCCCTCGCCCTTGGGATCCTGGTCGATGGCGATCAGGCAGGGCACACCCTTGCCGTCGACGAACTGACGGCGCACCAGGTGACCGGGGCCCTTGGGAGCGACCATGCCTACGGTGACGTTGGCCGGCGGCTTGATCAGACCGAAGTGGATGTTCAGGCCGTGGCCGAAGAACAGCGCGTTGCCGTCCTCAAGATGCGGCTCGATCTCGTTCTTGAAGATCTCGGCCTGCGCGGTGTCGGGCGCGAGCAGCATGATGACGTCGGCCCACTTGGCCACCTCGGCCGGCGTATCGACCGCCAGACCCTGCTCGGTGACCTTCTCGCGGGACTTGGAGCCTTCGCGCAGACCGACTTTCACGTCCACCCCGGAGTCACGCAGCGAAAGCGAATGCGCGTGCCCCTGGCTGCCGTAGCCGATGACGCCGACCTTGCGACCCTGGATGATCGACAGATCCGCATCGTCGTCGTAGAACATCTCAACTGCCACTTGAATTTTCCTTCTCTCGATTTTCTCGGTTACAAGCTTGTCTTTGCGCTGGCCTATTTGGTGCCGATGCCGCGGGGCCCACGGGCCAGCGACACCACACCGGACTGCACGATCTCGCGGACGCCATACGGTTCCAACACCCGCATCAGGGCCTCGAGCTTCTCCTGAGTGCCCGTCGCCTCGACCGTCAGCGACTCGTTGGAAACGTCAACGACCTTGGCGCGGAATAGGTTCACGGCCTCGATCACCTGGCCGCGGACACCGGCGTCTGCGCGCACCTTGATCAGTGCGAGCTCACGCGACACCGAATTGGCATCGTCCTGTTCGACAATCTTGATGACGTTGACCAATTTGTTGAGCTGCTTGGTGATCTGCTCCAACGGGAAGTCCTCGACCGAGACGACGATGGTCATCCGGGACATGTTCTTCTGTTCGGTAGCGCCGACGGCCAGCGACTCGATGTTGAAGCCGCGCCGGGAGAACAGCGCCGCGATGCGCGCCAGCACGCCGGGTTTGTCCTCGACGAGGACGGACAGGGTGTGTGTGGTTGCCATGACGTGGACCTGCCCCTCAGACCTGATCTTCGTTGTCGAACAGCGGCCGGATGTCGCGGGCGGCCATGATCTCGTCGTTGCTGGTGCCCGCGGCGACCATCGGCCACACCTGGGCATCGGCACCGACGATGAAGTCGATCACCACCGGACGATCGTTGATCGCACGCGCCTGGTTGATGACATCCTCGACGTCTTCGGCTCGCTCACAACGCAATCCGACGCAGCCCAGTGCCTCGGCCAGCTTGACGAAATCGGGTATGCGCTGGCTGTGGGTGGACAGATCGGTCTGGCTGTACCGCTCGCCGTAAAACAGCGTCTGCCACTGCCGAACCATGCCGAGGTTGCCGTTGTAGATCAGCGCGACCTTGATCGGCGCACCCTCGATGGCGCAGGTGGCCAACTCCTGGTTGGTCATCTGGAAGCACCCGTCACCGTCGATGGCCCACACTTCGGCCTCCGGACGGGCCATCTTGGCGCCCATCGCGGCCGGGACCGCGTAGCCCATTGTGCCGAGTCCGCCGGAGTTCAGCCAGGTGCGCGGCTTCTCGTATTTGACGAACTGCGCCGCCCACATCTGGTGCTGACCCACGCCCGCGACGTAAATCGCGTCGGGACCGGCGATTTCGCCCAGCTTCTCGATGACGAACTCGGGGCTCAGGCTGCCGTCACTCTGCGGGCCATAGCTCAGCGGGTAGGTCGCGCGCACGCTCGACAGGTACTCCCACCAGTTGTCCAGCTTGAGGTTGCCCGGGACACCGTCGCGGCGTAGCGCCTCGATCAGATCGCTGATGACGGCCTTGACGTCACCGACGATCGGCACGTCGGCGTGCCGGTTCTTGCCGATCTCCGCCGGATCGATATCGGCGTGAATCACCTTGGCCTCGGGGGCAAATGAGTTCAGCTGGCCGGTCACCCGGTCATCGAAACGGGTTCCCAGCGCGATCAGCAGGTCGCTCTTCTGCAGCGCGCCAACCGCGGCAACGGTGCCGTGCATGCCCGGCATGCCCAGGTGCTGCGGATGGCTGTCCGGGAACGCGCCGCGCGCCATCAGCGTCGTGACGACCGGGATACCGGTCAGCTCGGCCAGATCGAGCAGCTCGTCGGTGGCCTCGCCCCGGATCACCCCACCGCCGACGTACAGCACCGGTTTGCGTGCCCCGGCGATCAGCTTGGCCGCCTCGCGGATCTGACGGCTGTGCGGCTTGGTGTTCGGCTTGTAGCCGGGTAGATCCATCTCCGGCGGCCAGCTGAACGTGCACTGCCCCTGCAGAACGTCCTTGGGGATGTCGACGAGAACGGCGCCCGGCCGCCCGCTGGCCGCGATGTGAAACGCCTCGGCGATGGCCTGCGCGATTTCGTCGCCACTGCGCACCAGGAAGTTGTGCTTGGTGATCGGCATGGTGATGCCGGAGATGTCGGCCTCCTGGAAGGCGTCGGTGCCGATCAGGCCGCGACCGACCTGGCCGGTGATCGCGACGACCGGGATGGAGTCCATCTGGGCATCGGCCAGCGGTGTGACCAGGTTGGTGGCACCCGGGCCGGAGGTGGCCATCATCACGCCGACCTTGCCGGTGGCATGCGCGTAACCCGATGCGGCGTGACCGGCGCCCTGCTCGTGGCGCACGAGCACGTGGCGGACCTTCTGCGAGTCGAACAGCGGGTCGTAGACGGGCAGCACCGCACCACCGGGGATGCCGAAGATGGTTTCAACGCCGAGTTCTTCGAGGGACCGGACGACGGCCTGTGCGCCGGTCATCTGTGTCGGGGCGACCCGGTTGGCCTCAGCCTTGGCCGATGACGATGCTGACGGCTTGCCCACCGCCGAGCCGCCGGCAGGATTGGCGGCGGGGACGGCCGGTTCCGGTGGTCGCGTTGTCGGTGCGCTCACGGTGTCCTCTTCATCTGGTTCATTGTGGTTCGCGTATTGGTGGAGCTGGTCATGTTGGGCAACAAAAAACCCCCGTCAGCTCGATGGCTGTACGAGGGTTGCGCGTCGGGTGTGCTGGCAGCGCTGAAACGCTAGAACTTTAGCCAGGTCACGCACCAACGCGCCGGCGAAGTACTACGAGCATCGTGCAGCAAGTCCGCATAACAGCTGACCGTAGTCTCCGCACAGCTCAAAGGTCAAATTCCGGTGCGGCCGGCCACCCTCGCGGTCGCCCCGGAACCGGTTGTTCGCGGGGGCGCCGTAGCGGTGCAATGATGCTGCTGTGGCTCAACGCAGTTCCTCCCCGACCGCCCGCACCGCCAAGCCGGTGGTGATCAAGGTGTCGCCGATGGCGCACTTCGCCGTCGGATTCTTCGCTCTGAGCCTGCTGATCTTCGTGTTCACCCTGCCGTGGACGGCGCCGGTGCTACTGATCCCCGCAGTGTTGTCGGCCCTGATCCTCCGCTGGCGCACGGTGGCCGACCGCAACACCTTGACCGCCCGCACGCTGCTCGGCAGCACGACCGTGAACTGGGACGACGTCGCCGGGTTGCGGTTCGACAAGTCGGCGTGGGCACGGGCACAGCTGCGGGACGGCGGTGAACTGCGGTTGCCCGCGGTGACGTTCGCGACGCTTCCGCTGCTAACCGCAGCCAGCGGCGGCCGGGTGCCCAACCCGTATTCGTAGCCACGGCCGGGCGGCTCAGCCCAGTGGGTTGCCCCCGTGCAGGAACACCCAGATCGCGATGCCGCCGCCGATGCCGAGCAGCAACGCGACGAACGATCCGATGAACGGTCGCCGGGCCCAGCCGCGGCCGGCGTCGAACCCGTACCGACCGGGACCGACGAGAATGATCGTTGCCGCAACGACGATGAGAGTCAGCTGGTACTCGTGCCCGCTGGGCAGGAAGAAGGCGAACTCGCGGGGGTCTGACTGCCCCGCAACGCCGGCGATCAGACCGTTGAGCAGGTAAGCCAGTGCAGCCGCGGCGGCCAGCGGCGTGAACAGGCCGAGCACCAACAGCACGCCCGCGGTGATCTGGGTACCCGCGGCGACGTAGGTCAGGACGTTGGCGTGCTGGTAGCCCGCATCGGCCAGGGAGTCACCGAAACTGCCCAGGCCGGAGCCGCCCCACCAGCCGAAGACCTTCTGCAGGCCGTGCGCGATCAGCAGCGCGCCGAAACCGGCCCGCAACAGCAGCAGGCCGAGATCCTGAGTGCCTCGCTTGTCCGCCCTGCGGCGGGAGTCGTCGTCAGCTTCGATCTCCGCCGGCCCGACGGATGCCGCGGGCCGCTCGGAGACGGGCTGCGCGTACGGCAGCGGTTCCGGTGCCGGACTGCTGGGCACCGCACCGGCGACCACGTCGTAGTGCGGAATCGTGGTGGTCTCGAAGTCTCCGGCGTACGTCGGCGAGGGCAGGTCGTCTTCCGGATCGACCAGGCTTGCCGAGCCCGGTCGCGGACTTGCAGCGCCGGGCGAAAGGTCGTCCGGCCGTTGCCAGCGTTGATCATGCGATGGACTCGTCACAAATCTCAGCGTAAGTGCAAAAACACCGGATTCTGGGATTTGAGCGATGCTTTTGACGGCCAATATCCACCGTCGACACCGACTGCCCGGCGTACCTCGGCGGAGCACACACCACGACACCACGAAACGGCGGAAACAGCGTGCGTGGCGAATAACGACGATCGATCCGTAACCTGGCTGGCATGCAGATGCGCCGACCAGTTCGTGGTGTCCTCACCGCGGTGTCAGTTGGACTGGTCTCGGCGGCCCTGATGGCGGCTCCCGGTTGCGCACGCTTCGACAACACCGCCTCCGAGCCGTTCACCACCGAGCCGGAGCGGCACGCGCCCCCGCCCTCGACACCGCCACCGCCGCCGCCGCTTCCCGGCAATCCGTTCCCCAAAGCCTGCCCGGCGCCCGGTGTCATGCAGGGCTGCCTGGAGAGCACCAGCGGGCTGATCATGGGCGAGGACAGTAAGTCCGCGTTGGTGGCCGAACGCACCACCGGCGCCATCAAGCAGGTGTCCGTCAGTGCCGAGCCGGCCGTGAAGATGACCATTCCGGTCGACGGGTCCGGTGACGGCGGATTGATGGACATCGTGAAGTCACCGACCTACCAGCAGGACCGGTTGATGTACGCCTACATCAGCACGCCCACCGACAATCGGGTGATCCGCATCGCCGACGGCGACGTTCCCAAGGACATCCTGACCGGCATCCCCAAGGGCGCGACCGGCAATACCGGCTCACTGATGTTCACCAGCCCCACCACACTGGTGGTTCAGACCGGCGATGCGGGCAACCCCGCGCTGGCCGCCGACCCCGCCTCGCTCGCGGGCAAGTTGCTGCGCATCGAACAGCCGACCACCATCAATCAAGCACCGATCACCACCGCAATGTCCGGTATGGGTGCCGGCGGCGCGATGTGCATCGATTCCTCGGATGGCTCGCTGTATGTCACCGACCGCACCCCGACCGGTGACCGTCTGCAGCGGATGACCAAAGACTCCAAGATCTCGACGGTGTGGACCTGGCCCGACAAGCCCGGGGTGGCCGGGTGCGCTGCCGTGCAGGGCACAATCCTGGTGAATCTGGTGAACACCAAGCAGACGGTGGCGGTGCGGATGGCCCCGGACACCGGTGCGGTCACCGGCCAGCCGGAGGTCATGCGCCAGGACCAACACGGCCACGTGTGGGCGTTGAAGGTCTCGCCGGACGGCAACGTGTGGGGCGCGACCGTGAACCGTACCGCCGGCGACGCGGACAAGCTCGACGACGTCGTCTTCCCGCTGTTCCCGCAAGGCGGCTTCCCGCGCAGCGACGCCGACCTGACCTGATATCACGGAAGCCATTCCGCTGCAACCAGATCCGCGTTCCGCGGGGCACGCGGTCACCAATAGAACTCTGCCGCACTACGGTTGCATAACAGACTCGCCCTTGACTTGAGGCGTGCGCCCGACCCGATAAGTTTCTTTCGAGTCTGATTGTTGATCGGGGATTACTTTGTCACGCGCGGTGAACCGCCTTGTACTGACGCCGGCCGCGGCGATGGTGCTGATCTCGGCGACGATGCTGTTCTGGGGTACCACCGCCCGCGCCGAGCCAGAACCAAGTCCCGGCGTACCGTGCGCAAACCTGGTGGCACAACTGGCCGAATCACCGCCGGACGTGCCGCAGTTACTGCAAAGCGCCGCCTCGGCACTGAGCACGCTGCCCGACGCCGCTGCTGTCGCGCCGGTACCATTCGCCGATGCCGCGGGAGCCGCTGCGGCCGTGGCCGATTCGGCTCCGGCGCTGGCGTCGGCCCTGGCACCGTCCGCGGTTGCGCCGCTGGCTGCGACCGGAGCGCCGGCGGCGGCTGCCGTGCCCGCGGCGGCTGCCGTGCCCGTGGCGGCTGCCGTGCCCGTGGCGGCACCGGTCGGGATAGGCGTGCCGTTCGCAGCGCCGGCAGGCATACCTGTTCCGCTCGCCGCACCGGGCGCAGTACCCGTCCCCCTCGCGGCCCCGGCCGACCTACCCGTGGCGGCACCCGTACCGGTTCCACTGGCGGCCCCGGCCGACGTCCCCGTCCCACTTCCCGCCCCGGCCGATATGCCCGTGGCACCGGTCGGCGTACCCGCTCCCCTCGCGGCAGCCGACGTCGAAGCGCCCCCGGCCGCCGCGCCCGCCGTCCCACTGGCCGCGGCCCCACCGCCGGTCGAGGCCGCACCGCCCGCTGCCCCG
>DASUGW010000025.1:0-6816 GCA_036273805.1 Mycobacterium sp. | reverse complement strand
TGTGTTGCATGTGGTGAAGCCGAGGTACCCGCTGCCGTTGGACCCGGAGTTCTTCATCGGTCGGATATCGGCTGACACGTTGATCGACATGGGTTACCGCGACGGGTGGGACTATCTGGCGCAGCGGCAGCCGGGCGGGGTTTCCCACGATGCGACGTGCACCGCGATGACGCAACCGTCGCGCGGAGTCCGCTTCACCGAGCGGCTGCGGGGTGAGCTTGAGGGTTCAGATCTGACGTTACAGGTGACCGTCGAGCTGCCGCTGCCTCGCGACGGTACTTCGCCTGGAGCTCGTCTGGTGGGTCACGTTGATTACCAGCCGTGGGGCGAACGTGTACTGCTGGCTCACGGCAGGGTGTCGGTGGACGGACCGGCGATCATTTATCGCGCCCGGGTTCTGGTCGATGGTGCATGGTTGCCGGTGGTGGCTCGGCGAGAGCTGCTGGACGACCGCGGCTTCGACGCGTGGGCAGATATGCGGACTGTCGAGTTCAGCGTGGGAAGCCTGAGTGGAACACTGCGGTTCGGCGTACTCGACGCTGGGCGCACGCTCGCGTCATTGGAGCCGGTGGGCACGCATGGGTTCACGGACCGGAAGCGGGCGTTGGCATACCTGGCCGAGCTGGGGCTGCGGCGCGCATTCGAGACGTACTGAGACGAGACCGGTGGGGCACTGGCATCGTCAACAGCGCCATAGCCGAGATCCTCCTCGTCGCCGAGCACCATGCTCGACAACCACGAGGCTCGGGCTTGCCCCTTGGTCAAGGTCAAGTCCCGGGTATTCTGACCACCAAAACTCGCCAAGGAGGTCGCGATGTCGGTGGACAGGCCCCGTCGCGTGGTGTGCCTCGACGACGTCCGCCGTCGCCGGGACGAGATCCTTGCAATCGCCGAGAGTTACGGCGTACGTAACATCCGAGTGTTCGGTTCGGTGGCACGCGGCGAGGCGGACGCGGACAGCGATCTGGATCTGTTGATCGATGTGGATCCGGGTCATGGGTACTTCGACATGGCCGGGTTCGCACTGCAGGTCGAGGATTTGCTCGGGGTCTTCACTCAGGTCGCCACGGTGGGCGGCCTCAAGGCCCGGATCCGGGACCGGGTTCTGGGCGAGGCCGTTGCGGTGTGAGGAACGACCGTGAGCGGTTAGCCGACATCCTGGAGGCGGCGCAGAAGATCCAGTCTCGAGTGGACCGTGGCCGCGAACGGTTCGATGAAGATGAGGATATGCAGATCGCCCTCGCCCATCTCGTACAGGTCATCGGGGAAGCGGCCGCGCGTGTCTCACCCAATACCACCGCGCGATACCCAACGATTCCGTGGCGACAGATTATCGGCATGCGCAATTCGCGTTGTGCACGATTATTTCGAGGTCGACTTGGAAATCCTGTGGGTCGCCGTGACCATCGACGTTCCGCGGCTGGCTCGCGATATCGAGCGCATCGTCGGCGAGATGAGGCTGTCTGAGGAGTGAGTAGGGAGAGTTGCCGATGAGTGAGCAGCCGAGCACGTGACGCTCGTTGCGGGTGTCGACTCGTCGACGCAGTCGTGCAAAGTGGTGATCCGGGACGCGGAGACCGGCGAGTTGGTCCGGCACGGACGGGGCACGCATCCGGAGGACACCGAGGTTCATCCCGACGCGTGGTGGACGGCACTACAGGCGGCGCTGGGGCAGGCTGGCGGGCTGGACGACGTCGCCGCGATGGCCGTGGGTGCGCAACAGCACGGGATGGTGTGCCTTGATGAGACCGGCCGGGTGGTGCGGCCGGCTCTGCTGTGGAACGACACCCGATCCGCTGGCGCGGCCCTCGACCTGATCGCCGAGCTGGGCGGCGGTGCGGTGTGGGCGCAGGCGGTGGGCGTCGTTCCGGTCGCGTCTTTCACCGTGACCAAGCTGCGCTGGCTCGCCCAGCATGAACCTGACGCGGCGGCCCAGACGGCGGCGGTCTGCCTGCCGCACGACTGGTTGACCTGGCGCCTCGGCGCCGATACGGCACTGGAGGCATTGCGGACCGACCGCGGGGACGCCAGCGGAACTGGCTACTGGTCGGCCGCGAGCGGCGCCTACCGTCACGATCTGCTCATCCGCGCGCTCGGCCACGACGCCGCCGTCCCGCGGGTGCTCGGGCCGTCCGAGCCGGCCGGCACGATGGCCGAAGGTTCCCTGCTAGGCCCGGGCACCGGCGACAACGCCGCAGCAGCTCTCGGACTCGACACCCGCCCCGGCGACGTGGTCGTCTCGATTGGCACCTCCGGGGTGGCCTGCTCGGTGAGCGATGCCCCCACAGCCGACCCATCAGGCACGGTAGCCGGATTCGCCGACGCCACTGGCCGGTTCCTCCCGCTGGTGGCCACGCTCAACGCGGCCCGAGTCCTCGACGCCGTCGCTGCGATGCTCCGCGTCGACCACGCGGAGCTGTCCCGGCTCGCGCTGTCGGCTCCGCCCGGTGCCGGCGGTGTCGTGGTCGTACCGTATCTGGAAGGTGAACGGACCCCGGACCGACCGGACGCCACCGGCGCCGTCCACGGGCTGCGCCTGGCGACGGCGACCGCGGCGCACCTGGCGCGCGCTGCCGTCGAGGGATTGCTGTGCGGCCTCGCGGACGGCATCGACGCCCTGATCGCCGCCGGTGCCCGGGTCGAGCGGGTGTTCCTCATCGGTGGCGGCGCGCGGTCCGGCGCGGTCCGGCGGATCGCGCCCACCGTGCTGGGCCGCTCAGTGCTGGTGCCACCGCCGGGGGAGTACGTCGCCGACGGGGCCGCTCGGCAGGCCGCGTGGGCCCTCAGTGGCAACACCGAGCCGCCGTGCTGGACACGCGCGGGGGTCGAGACCTACAACAGTAACGTCGTCGAGTCCATTCGGGCTCGATACGCGCAAGCGCGTGAGCTCACCGTCGCAAGGCAGCAGTAGCGCAGCGTCCGGGCGACCCTGGCGAACCTCCTTGGTCCTGACGCATGAGTCTCTGCGAACTGCCCCTCGACCAGGCCCCCGAGACCTACGACCCAGTTCGACAAGCGCGAGTCTGGATGATCTTGGAACCGGGATCGGTCTCTCCCAGGCGCCATTCACCATTCCTCGCGCGCCATTCCGCCATTCCGTGACAATGGGGTCGCGCGTTTATATCGCGGTTACGCACAACCACCGGCAACCCGGCCGAAGCGGTCGGGGGCAGCGTTTAGCGGTGTGGTCCGGTTTCGGTGAGTTGGTGGAGGACGTTGTCGGGTTTATCGAGCCAGACCCGCTGAGATGTTTCGGTCACTGTGAGCCCGAAGCGTTCCCACCCAGGTAGGCCCATTGTGCGCCAGGTGGCGTGGGTCTCTTCGATGATGCGCCACAGGTCGCGGGGTCCGGCTTCCCAGATGTGGAGCGTGCCGTCGGGGCGTGGTTCATCGATCTCGCACCAGGAGCTGTCCGCTGCGGACAGGAACGTGGTGGTGGGTGGTCCGCTGGTGTCGTTACCGGAGAGCCCGAAGTCGATACCGGGGGGTAGGTGGAAGTGCGCGAGGAACCACAGCACGGGATGCTCCCACGGTCGGGTGACAGCAAGGGTGCTGGTGCGGGTGCGAGCGGTGGTGCGGTCGCGCCGGCCGCGGGGTGGTCGTGGCGTGCTGTAGGTCTCGCCGTCGCGGCGCATCGCCATGAAGCCGCCGTAAGTGCGGTCGAATCGGCCTTCGGCACCGTCGGCGGTCCGGTGCAGCAGCACCAGGTTCCCGGCTAATTGAGCGGGTTTGAGGTCGGCGAGGATCAGGCCCCGTTCGCGAGTTTGCTCCACCCAGGCCCAGGGGATGCGAGGTACCGAGCAGGTGGCGATGATCCGGTCGTAGGGGGCGTGCTCCGGGAGGCCGCACGCGCCGTCGGCGGTGACGAGGGTGGGGTGGTAGCCGATCCAGGCGAGACGTTCCCGCGCCAATTGGATCAGGGAGGGTTCAATGTCCACTGCGAACACGTGCTGATCGCCGAGTCGGTGTGACAGTAGGGCCGCGTTGTAGCCGGTGCCGGCGCCGATTTCGAGCACATCGTGGCCGTCGTGAACATCGAGGGATTCCAGCATGCGGGTCATCAACGACGGCATGCTGGTCGAAGACAACCCGTCGGGCAACACCAACAGCGCCTTATTGGAGTAGACCAGGTCCAAATCGTCAGCCGTATTAGTGCCACTCCACTGGTCTGTGCCGGGGGTTCGTTGGTAGCGAACGGGTACGAGTTCGTGGCGTGGCACGGCCCGCACCGCGTCCTGCCATTGCGGGGACCACAGCTTTCCCGATGCGGTGAGTTCGTCAGCGAGGCGCGCGGCGTGCGCGGTCCAGTCGGTCACGAAACACCCCCAGCGAGCAGATCCGCCAACGCATTACCGATGGCTGCGCCGGTATGAGTTTCCAAGAAACCGTATTGGCCTGCCGTGTTGGCCTCCAAGAAATACCATTGCCCGATGGCGTCAATGGCGAAATCGAAGGCCGCATAAACTAGACCGAATGCTGTCATGTAACGGCGGACACCGTTCGCAACGGAAACCAGGAGTTCGCAAAGTTCATACCGCAGCGCGTTGTAGTCGGTACGCCAATCTATTCGCGACGTCGCGGAACCGGCGTGAATGAGGACCGGGAATATCCGGTCACCGACCACGATCACGCGGGCTTCGTGGTGTTTATCGTGCACCCAGTCCTGGAACTGGTGGGCGGTGCTGCCCACATTGTCGAGGTCGGTCAGGTCGCCGGTGTCGAGCCGGTGGGTGTAGACGACGTTTGTGTTTCCGTTTTCGGTGATGGTGTTCGAGCCGAAGACCTTGCAAATCAGCCCCGGCCCGGATTCGGTGTGGAAGCGGCGCACGGCGGTCGCATCGTTTGTTACCAGCGTGCGCGGGACGGCAAGTCCACACCGGGCGGCCGTAATGAGCTGCAAGGGTTTATAGATGGCATCGCTAGCCCGGTTGGGATGGTTCACCCACAACGTGTCCAATGACGCCAGCACACCACCGAACCCCAGCCGTGCTTCCCGGAACGCAAACCGGCGCTCCGGTGCTGACAGGTTCGCCGGGAAGTCAAACGCGGTCGGGTCCCGATACCAGATCGAGCGAATACCATCAAGGTCCACACGGTGATGCTCCGTTGAAAGCCAGCCCACCCACCGATCGCCTTCTAGTCGCGCATCAATGGTCAAGCGCTGCGGAAACCATGACGCGTCCGCCCGGAACACTGGAACTCCCCGATCGGCGAGCTGCCGGATCACCTGGTCTACCGGCGCGTCACAATCCTGAGCGAGGATAACGACGGTCACAGTTCCTCCCAGTCGTATTCCTCTTCGACTCCCTCATCCCCGTCGCTATGGCGCTTCGTGCGCACATCTTTGTCCATCGTTTCGACCAGCGGGCGACCATCCGGATCCAGCGCGATCTGCAACTCGGGTGAATACCTATACTCGGGGCGCTGCCGTGAGGTGATTTGCTGAGCGAAACGCAGCACGAAAGGCCGCGCCAGCGACGCCGACTCCACCGAGCACCGCCCGGTGGGGAACTCCAGCCGCAGCGCTGCCGACGACAACGGGTTCGAGCCCATGTAACTTTCCTCCTCCTGGTGCATACCGTCCTCCCGGTGTGGCGGGCGGTCAACGAGACGAGATGGGACCGACCGGCCGCCAGGAGCATGACGGGGGCTGCGCTCAACCGGCGGCCGGTCGGGGTCTTTACGGATCTTGCGGAGCGCCCGGATTCGCTGCTGTAGTTGCTCGATCAGGTCATCGTTCGCGGCGTTAGCGCCCCGGTCGGCGTTGTCCATAAACAGTTTGGCCAGCGCCTCACCGGGAGTGAGGGGCCGATCGGTGGGCGGCGTGGTCATCCGAGCCACTCCCTCAAGAGGTCGAACAATTCGCGGCCCGCTTTCTCATCGAGATAGAGAACGCAACTACCCGTCGAGTGCGGATCAATAATGATGGTGCCATCGACCTTTGTGCATACCAGTGGTGTGAAACCGCGTGGACCGCCGTGCGCGGAGCAATAGGCGTCAATAACTCTGCGGTTCGGGTCGCGGCGGGTCGGCTTGCCCGAGCCGGCGTCGTCGGTCATCGCGACCTCTGACTCGGGACGGTGGCGACGGTGGCGGATTTACAGCCCCAGCAGGAACGCCCACCCGGCTCGACTAGGGGCGCGGGGAGGATGGTCGCGCCACACAGGGCCACGTAATCGGCGGCTGGTCGCAGCCCGGCGGCGAGCGCGTCAGGTGTCAGAAGATGGATCAAACCGTCGCGCACGTCCACCAGATCGAGCGTGCGCACCGGGCGCCGCCGTCCGGTGGTGTCCGGTACCAGCCGGTGCTTAGCCATGGGATGACCCGCTTTCGCTGGTCGGTGTGGTGGGTTCGACTGGCCGCTGGAACAGCGGCGGTGGGCAAGCGACCGGCGGCCTGTCGGGGCTAGGGGGCATCGATATGTCACTGGGCGGATCACCGGGTCTGGCCCTGCGGCAGGTCACCCCGAATCGCGGAGCGCTGGGCGTTCGCCGCCGTGGCTCTGGGTTCCACTCGCGCAGTCGGGCCAGGACGCGCTCCAGCACCGCCGGGTCGGTCATCCAGTCGTCGGTGAGCGGGCTTACCTGGGTCACCAGTGCCAACCCCTCTGCTCGGTCTAAGCCATGCCCGGGCCGGTACCGTTGGCACCTGCTTAATCTGGCACGCTAGCTTATGCAAGTGAAGATACGCAACTGCTTGACTTCCCCCCTGTAGAGCGGCAAGTTTGCGTGGTGCGGCATACTGTGGGCTACTACCTGCTCACGGAGGACACGATGGCTGGCTCCAGCCCTACGGTGCGACGTCGCCAGCTCGGCA
>DASUGW010000024.1:0-12559 GCA_036273805.1 Mycobacterium sp. | reverse complement strand
GACCGTCGACTTCCACGCATATTCGGGGCGAGGTATCGAGGTAGGCACCGGCAGCGTCGGGGACAGCGTGCCTGCGCGCAGTGCAGTACGTACGGCCATGGGTTTCAGGGTAGTCGGGCGACGATCCCCGCGACGAAGGAGCGGGGTGCGGAACCCGGCCATCGATCCCCGGGCGACGATCCTCGCAACCACGCGGCACGGTGCGGGACCCGACCACAGACCATTCGAGACAATCCCGTGCCGACAGCGTCACCCGCGATCCGACAGCGCCAGTACGGATGATCGGGCTCACGTCGCCGTAGCGAGAATCACACTCTCGTAATCAGAGAACACTGCTACCGTTATCGCAATGACCGAGACTGTCCACCTGCTGTCACTGCTCAACTACCGCACTGTCGAGGAGACCGACGACCGTGTGGTGATGGAGTTGGACAACCGCCCCGACCTGACAAATGTGCGGGGCGCGCTTCAGGGCGGACTGGTAGCGACTCTCATCGACATCGCGGCGGGCATCCTGGCCGGCCGGCACGTCGGACCGGATCAGGACGTCACCACCGCCGACCTGAACATCCATTATCTGGCGCCGGTCGTCGAGGGCCCGGCCCGCGCAGAAGCGACGATCGTGCGGGCAGGCAAGCGGCTGATTGTCACAGCGGTCGACGTGATCGACGTGGCGCGCGACCGGTTGGCGGCCCGCTCGACACTGAGCTTCGCCGTCCTCGACCGACGCACCTAGAAACCTGACGCCGGCAACACAGTCCACGCAATCGGCCCCGCGCCGGGCACCCGGCTGTCAGCATGTGTGCTCGTGACCTCCCCCGCCGAGACTCGCGCACCGCAATCCCTGCAAGCCTGGCAGCTATTCGCGCAGATGCTCGCCGACGTCACGGGCGTGATCAGCGCCGACGCCGAGTCCGAACGGGAACTGCTCGAGGGCTTGCGGATGATCGCCCGGGTATCGGCCCTGTGTGCCGAGATGTCCGTGCAGGCCGATCCGGACGATCCGGCGTTCTTCGACATGTGCCCGCCGGGGCGTATGGTCGGCGGCCCCAACCCTGACGGCAACTACTACATCGCGATGATCCGTGGCGACCGCACCTACCGCGTCACCGGAAACCGTGGCAGCACCGCATATCTGGGCTTTCAGATCCTCGCCGGTGCGGGCCTGGAGCCCCGGCGGATGGCAGGTTATGTGAGCGACACCGCCCTGCCGCTCGACGCAGAGGGTGACTTCTCACTAATCCTGTCGGCCCGCGAACCATCGAATACTGCTGGTGCGCAATGGGTTCAGATCCCCGACGATGCGTGCTCGATCGTCGTACGCGAGTACATCGGCGATGCCAGCACCGAACACCCCGCAGCGCTGCACATCGAGGTCGACGATGCCGCGCCACCGACACCGCTGGCCGATGCTGAGCTGGCCGATCAGCTCACCGCAATGGCGTGGTCACTGCTCAAACTGTCGACACTGCATCGCACCATCAAGCCCGAGTTGTTGACGACGCCGAACGTCCTGCTGACGGCGCAGGCCGCTGACCTCGGATCCGCCGACACCACACCGGACAACCTATACATGATTGGGACCTTCGGCTTGGCACCCGGGCAGACGCTGCTGCTGGAGATCGAACCCCCAAATACGCGGTACTGGAACGTCACGCTGGAGAACATCTGGCACGAGTGCATCGAGCCACGGCGCCGGCACAGCTCGGTGACAAACCGTGGCGTCGAACCCGCCGCGGATGGCAAGCTGCGAATAGCTATCTCCGACAAGGACTTCGGCCACGGACACTGGCTGGACACCGGTGGTCGTGAACGCGGCTTCGTGGTCTTGCGATGGCTCGACAATCCGCAACCCCCGGCCGTGACGGCAACAGTCCTCGACGACGGAGCATCCTGATGACCACGGCCGCGCGCTTCAACCCCGACCAGCTGATCGACCAGGCAACCGAACTGGCCGGCACCGAGGACTTCGGTGACACCGGCGGCGCCTGGCGCGACGGGCTGGCCCTGCTGACCGACGGATTGGTTTCGCAGGCAAAGCTCTCACCACTGGGTGTCGAGGTCGCGTGCGGTGACATCCTGCGCGCGTTGGTGAACCGGCTGCAGATTGTCGAATACCGCCGCCAGAATCCCGAACTTACTTCCGCCTCGATCAGCCGGCCCATCGTCATCATCGGCCAGCCCCGCACCGGCACGACGATCCTCTACGACCTGCTCGCCCAGGACCCGGAACTGCGTCCGCCGCTCACGTGGGAGGTCGACTACCCCTGTCCCCCACCACAATCCAGCACCTATCACGACGATCCCCGCATCGCGCAGACCCAGGCGACACTGGAGATGTCCGAGCAGATCATCCCAGGCTTCCTGAAGTTCCACCCGATGGGTGCACTGGTCGGTCAGGAGTGCGTACGCATCTTCGCGAGCGAATTCTGCTCGATGATCTTCAGCGTGCAGTATCGCCTGCCCGACTACTACCGCTGGCTGCTGTACGACGCAGACCACGCACCGGCCTACCGGTTTCACCGAATGTTTCTGCAGCACCTGCAGTCCGGCGTACCCGGCCACTGGCTGCTGAAGTCGCCGGCGCATCTGTGGCAGCTCGACACCCTGCTCGCCGAATACCCGGACGCGCTGATCGTGCAGACACATCGCGATCCGCTCAACGTGCTCTCGTCGATCACCGCGCTGACCGCGCACCTGCGCCGGATGGCCTCCGACGAGGTCGACATCGCCGAGTGTGCCGCCCAGTCCTATGAGGAGATCACCGTCGGCTTGGACCGGGCAATGGCATTGCGGGACAAGCTTCCCGAGGGCCGCGTCACCGATGTGCTGTTTGCCGACTTCATGGCAGATCCGTGGACGACCATCGGTTCGATCTACCAGCAGCTTGGCCGCGAGCTGCACCCCGACACCGAAGCGAAGATGCGTGAATTTCTGGCCAGCCACCCGAGTGACGGTGGCGGAGGCCGCTACACGTGGTCGGACACCGGGCTGAATTCAGACGAGGTCCGGGAACGGGTGTGTTCGTACCAGGACCGCTACGGGGTGCCGAGCGAAGAACTGCGCTAGCCCTTACGGCGCAACGCGCGGTCGGTGATCAACCGGCGCAGCGGCTTTCGCGGCCCACGGATGTCGACCGATCCGCACACCACCTTGCCGGTGAGGACGACATGTGGCCTGCCGTCGGCGGGCACACCGGCCCGATGGTCGCGCGCACTGCCGACGTTGACCTCGACATCGTCGATCGAAGCGCTGGCCCCCTCGGGCAGCCGCAGATCCAGCGAGCCGAACATCATGTCCAGTTCGATGACGACGATCGGGCCGGCGAACCTGGCACGTGTCAGATCCAGTTCGACAGAACCCATCCGCCGCACCAGCGTCAGCCGGGTCGGCACAGTCCACTCGCCGCTGCGTCGCAACGATCCCATCACCCCGCGCAGCATCAGATGGTCAGTGGCCGAGGTGACGATCGCACCGGGCCCCGGCAGGTCTTCGACCAGGGCGTCGAGCTCCTCGCGGATACGCGCGGTGGCGACCAGCGTCGAGCGGTCCTCGAACTCGTCGATGTCCAGCAGACCCAGCGCCACGGCGTTGTGCAACCGGCGCAGGGTGCCGTTGCGGTCCGCATCGGAGATCCGCAGCACGGTGACGTGGTCGTCGAGTCCAGACATAGCAACCACCAATTTACCGTCGCGCGGCCGGCAGCGGCTGTGATGCCGGCGACCCGGGTCAGGTCAGATAATCCGACGGCAGGTGGTCGAGCATCCGCTTGGTCATCCGCACCGCGTACTCCGAGCTGCCACCCCCGACGATTAGCGCCGCAAAGGCCATGTCACCGCGGTATCCGGCGAACCACGCGTGCGAACCGCCGGGGAACTCGGCCTCCCCGGTCTTGCCATGCACATCGCCGCTGCCGTTGAGGTCCTTGGCCGTGCCGTTGGTGATCACCAGCCGCATCATCGAGCGCAGCCCGTCGAGCATTGCCGGTGGCGGAGGGTTGGGCGACTGATCTGCGTTCACCTGTGTGGGACGGCCCACGATCAAATGCGGCACCGGCGTCTTGCCAGCCGCCACCGTGGCGGCGGCCAGCGCCATCCCGAACGGGCTCGCCAGCACCTTGCCCTGTCCGAAACCGTCCTCGGTGCGTTCGGCCAGGTCGACGGTCGGAGGCACCGAACCGGTCACGGTGGGCAGGCCATCGATGACGTAGTCGGTGCCGATGCCGTAGAGCGCTGCGGTCTGGTTCAGCGCCCGCGGCGGCATGCGGCTGGCCAGTTCCGCGAACGTGGTGTTGCACGAGTTCGCGAACGCCTTTGCCATCGGGACCGTACCGAGGTCGAACTTGTTGTAGTTAGGGATAACTCGCTGCCCGATCTCGGCCTCGCCCGGGCAACCCAGCAAGGTGTTCGGAGTGGCCAGGTCACGGTCGATGGCCGCGCTGGCGGTGACGATCTTGAACGTCGATCCCGGCGGATACAGACCCATGGTCGCCGTCGGGCCGTCGACGTCGGCGGCGGAGTTCTGGGCCACCGCGAGGATGTCTCCGGTGGAGGGACGCAACACAACCAGCATCGCCTTGCGGCCCTGCGCGTTGACGGCTTCCTGCGCCGCGTCCTGCACGGCCCGGTCCAGCGTGATCGACACCGAGGGAGCGGGTTTGGGCGCGACGTCGTTGAGGACTTCGAGCTCGACGCCGTTCTGGTTGACGCTGATCACCTGCCAGCCTGCCTCACCGTCGAGTTCGTTGACGACGGACTTCTTGACCTCGCTGAGAATCGCCGGCGCGAAACGGTCATCGGTGGGCAGCAGGTCGGCCTGCGGGGTGACGACGACGCCCGGCAGGTTGGCGATCGCCGGTGCCACCTTGTCGTTGTCGTCCTTGCGCAGCGTGATGAGGTCGAGTCGGCCACCGATCGAGCTGGCCTGCTCGGCCAGGCGCTGCGGATCGAGCGCGTTGTCGAAGGGCCGCAGCACGTCGGCGACCGTGCGTGCGGTGGGCATCAGCGCGCCGCCGGCGCGGGCGGCGTCGAGTTCGTAGTGATACAGGTAGCCCGGGGCAAGCACATTCGTGCCGCCGACCTCGTTGACGGCCGCGCGCGGCGGCTGGGCACCACGCAATTGCAGGGTCTGATGCTCGCCGAGCTTGGGGTGCAGGTCGGACGCGGCCCAGCGCACCTGCCAGTGACCCTCTTCGCGAACCATGCTCATCAGGCCGTCGTAGGTCCACAGCCGGTCCTTCGGCAGATGCCAGGTGTAGCGGTAGTTCACCGAGCCGGTGTCCTCGGTCCACCGGGAGCCGGTGATCTGCGTGTCCAGGTGTGTGGCCTGAAGCCCCGCCCAGGCGGCATTCAGGGCGACGCGGGCGTCGTCGGGGCGATCGGTCAGCGCCGAGGCCGCGGTGGTGTCGCCGGTCGACATCTTGGCGAAGAACTGCTGGGCGGCCGGTTCTGGGCCGTCAGGCTTGGGCGTACATCCGGTCAGCGACAGCGCGGTGGCCAGGAGTGCCGCGCCCAGCAGCCCCCCGGCCCGTGTTACGGATGAGGTCATCGTTGCCATTGAGGCAGATGTTAGATCTGTTCAGTGTGCGAGTGTCGACGCCACACCGAGATCAAACCGGTATCCGGTTGCGATCGGACGATGCGCGCCGAAATCAGTCCAGCAGCACGGTGGCGAACGTGCCCGCCTCGGTGAATCCCACCCGCGCATACGCCGCTCGGGCGACGGCGTTGAAGCTGTTGACGTACAGGCTGGCGATCCGGCCGCCGGACACGATCGCCGATGCCAGCGTCGCCGTCCCAGCCGCACCCAGGCCATGGCCACGTCGATCGGGATGCACCCACACACCCTGGATCTGGCCCACCGCCGGGGACTGCGAACCCACCTCGGCCTTGAAGATCACCTCGCCGTGGTCGAAGCGCGCCCAGGCACGGCCGGCGGCGATCAATCCTGCGACCCGGCGGCGGTAGCCGCGACCGCCGTCACCGATCCGCGGGTCGACACCGACCTCGCCGATGAACATGTCGACCGCCGCAACGAGGTAGGCGTCCAACTCGTCCATCCGCACCCGGCGAACCAGCGGGTCCACGTCACACCGCGGCTCGCTCGACAACGCCAGCAGCGGCTGCTGCTCTCGCACATCCCGCGCGGGGCCCCATGCGCTTTCCAGCCGCTGCCACATCGGCAGCACCAGATCGGCGTGACCGACCAGTGATGAACAGCGGCGGGCGGCACTCATCGCCTTGTCGGCGAACGCATCGAGATCGGTATGCGTGCCGCGCAGCGGAATCAGGTTGGCACCGGCGTAGCACAGCGATTCCCCGGGCCGTTTACGCGTCCACAGTTCACCGCCGATCGCGTGCGGGTCGATGCCGTGATCGGCCACCCGGGCCGCGACCATGCACGAACCGACCGGGTCGTCGTCGAAGACCCGCTGCACCGCGGCGGCGTCGCGCACCACCGACACCCGGCGCTCATCGACCAGGCGAAACAGCGGCGGAGCCGACATGGGGACTCAATCTCTAAAGCAGGGGAATTGCGTTCAGCTTACGGTCACGACCGGTGAACCGCTGGAACTTCCTTCCCCGGCACGCGCATCACCCATTTCAGAGGCGAGCCGCATTGCTTCCTCGATCAGCGTCTCGACGATCTGCGCCTCGGGAACGGTCTTGATGACCTCGCCCTTGACGAAGATCTGACCCTTTCCGTTGCCCGACGCCACGCCGAGATCGGCTTCCCTCGCCTCACCCGGGCCGTTGACCACACAGCCCATCACGGCGACCCGCAACGGCACTTCCATGCCTTCCAGGCCAGCGGACACCTCGTTGGCGAGCGTGTAAACGTCCACCTGCGCGCGTCCGCACGACGGGCACGACACGATCTCCAGCGAGCGCGGTCGCAGGTTCAGCGATTCCAGAATCTGGTTGCCGACCTTCACCTCTTCGATCGGCGGCGCCGACAGCGAGACGCGGATGGTGTCGCCGATACCCCGGCTCAGCAGGGCGCCGAAGGCGACCGCCGACTTGATGGTGCCCTGGAACGCGGGGCCGGCCTCGGTGACGCCGAGGTGCAACGGGTAATCACATTGCGCCGCAAGCTGTTCGTAGGCGGCCACCATGACGACCGGGTCGTTGTGCTTGACGCTGATCTTGATGTTGCCGAACCCGTGCTCCTCGAACAGCGACGCCTCCCACAGCGCCGACTCGACGAGCGCCTCCGGGGTGGCCTTGCCGTACTTGTCCATGAAGCGCTTGTCCAGCGAGCCGGCGTTGACGCCGATGCGGATCGGAATGCCCGCGGCGCCGGCCGCCTGCGCGACTTCCTTGACCCGGCCGTCGAATTCCTTGATGTTGCCGGGGTTGACGCGCACGGCAGCACACCCTGCGTCGATGGCCGCAAAGATGTACTTGGGCTGAAAGTGGATATCAGCGATGACCGGCAGATTCGAATGCCGGACGATTTCGGGCAGCGCGTCGGCGTCCTCCTGCCGAGGACACGCCACCCGGACGATGTCGCAGCCCGCCGCGGTCAGCTCCGCGATCTGCTGCAGCGTGGAGTTGACGTCGTGGGTCTTGGTGGTGCACATCGACTGCACCGAGATCGGGTAGTCGCTGCCGACGCCGACGTCGCGCACCATCAGCTGACGGGTCTTGCGGCGCGGTGCCAGAGTGGGAGCCGGCGGAGCCGGCATGCCCAGACCGATGGAAGTCATGGTGATTCCTTACTGGAACAGACGAATCGGGTTGATCAGGTCGGCGGTGACCGTCAACAGCATGTAGCCGCCCACCACGGCGAGCACGATGTAGGTGGCGGGCATCAGCTTGAGGTAATTGACCGGCGCGGCGGCCACCAGCCCGCGGGCACCGCGCACCATGTTGCGGAGCTTCTCGTACACCGCGATCGCAATGTGTCCGCCGTCGAACGGCAGCAGCGGCAACAGGTTGACCGCGCCAAGGACGAAGTTGAGCTGGGCCAGGAAGAACCAGAACGCCACCCACAGCCCATGCGAAACGGTGTCGCCGCCGATGATCGACGCGCCGACCACCGATATCGGCGTCTCCGGGTCACGCTGACCACCACCGATGGCGTGCACCAGCGCGCCCACCTTGCTGGGAATCTTGGCCAGCGACTTGCCCAGTTCGACGGCCAGGTCGCCGGTGAAGGTGAACGTCGCGGGTACCGCCGCCACGGGGTTGTAGTGGGTCGGGCCGAATTCTGCGGCGCTGATGCCGATGGCGCCCACCGTGGCCGGCGTCTCGGCGTCCTTGGTGGTGAAGCGCTGGGTCTGCGCGACGTCAACGACGGTGTGGTGCGTCTGCCCGTCCCGCTCATAGACGACGGGAACCGGACCGTTGAGCTTGCGCACGGCCGCGGCCATGTCGGTGAAGTTGGCAACGGCGGTGTCGCCGATCTTCACGATGACGTCACCGGACTTGATGCCCGCCAGCGCGGCGGGACCGGGTCCGGCCACCGGGCACGGGCCGAACGGGTTGTCACCCGTTTTGCTGATTTGCGGTGCCACACAAGCGGTTTGACCGACGACCGCGGTAGTGGGCGGATGCAGGTTGGGCAGACCCCAGCTGATCGCGATGCCGTACACGATCACCAGGCCGATCACGAAGTTCATGCCCGGCCCGGCGAACAGCACCGCCACGCGCTTCCAGGTCTTCTGCTTGTACATCGCATACCGCGAGTCCTCGGGGGCCAGTTCATCAACCGGCGTCATGCCCGCGATGTCGCAGAAGCCACCGAGCGGAATGGCCTTGAGGCCGTACTCGGTGGAACCGAGCTTGTTGGGCCGAAACGTCGACCACAGCGTCGGACCGAAACCCACGAAGTAGCGTCGCACCTTCATACCGGTGGCACGGGCCACCCACATGTGGCCGCACTCGTGCAGTGCCACCGACACCAAAATCGCCAGGGCGAACAGCGCAATGCCGATACCGAACATCATCGGGCGGGGATTACCTCCGTTTTTTGCATCACCTTCCGGGCCTCCGCACGGGCCCAGACATCGGCGGCAAGTACTTCCTCCACGGTAGCGGGTTGTGCGGCCCACTGGTCTGAGGCGTGCAGCACGTCGGCAACAGTGCGCACGATCGCCGGGAACGGAATCCGGCCGGCGAGGAACGCCTCGGCCGCCGCCTCGTTGGCGGCGTTGTACACCGCGGTCATGCTGCCCCCGGTGGTCCCGGCGTAGCGGGCCAGATCCACCGCCGGAAACACCTCGGCGTCCAGCGGCTCGAACTGCCACGTCGAGGCCGTGCTGAAATCGCAGGCCAGCGCGGCGCCCGCCACCCGATTCGGCCAGCCCAGAGCCAGTGCGATCGGCAGCTTCATGTCCGGCGGACTGGCCTGGGCGATGGTCGACCCGTCGGCGAACGTCACCATCGAGTGCACGATCGACTGCGGGTGCACGACCACATCGATGGCGTCGTAGCCAATCCCGAACAGCAGGTGCGTCTCGATCAACTCCAAGCCCTTGTTGACCAGCGATGCCGAGTTCAGCGTGTTCATCGGCCCCATTGACCAGGTCGGATGGGCCCCGGCCTGCTCCGGAGTCACCGACTCCAGCGCTGCAGCGCTCCAACCGCGAAACGGTCCACCCGAGGCTGTGAGCACCAACCGGGCGACTTCCTCGGCGCGCCCAGATCGCAGGCACTGGGCAAGCGCGGAATGCTCGGAATCCACCGGCACGATCTGCCCGGGCGCGGCGGCTTTGAGCACCAGCGGACCACCGGCCACCAGCGATTCCTTGTTGGCCAGCGCCAGCCGGGCCCCGCTATGCAGGGCGGCCAGCGTCGGCTTCAGGCCCAGAGAGCCGACCAGCGCGTTTAGGACGACGTCGGCGTCGGTCTCCTCGACGATGCGGGTCGCGGCATCCGGGCCGGCGAAACGCACCCGATCCAACCGCTGCGCAGCGGCCTCATCGGCGACCGCGACGTTGTCCACCCCGGTCTGCGCGGCCTGCGCCGCCAGCAGCTCGGCATTGCCACCACCGGCCGCGAGGCCGACGACCTCGAATCGATCGGGGTTCTCGGCGATCACCTCCAGGGCCTGGGTGCCGATCGAGCCGGTGCTGCCCAGGATCAATACGCGCAACCGCTCGCCGCTTGTGGTCACCGTGGTCACCAGTCCATTGTGCCGCGCGGCCCCTCCGGCGCCCACTGGGCCCGCGTGGCTGCGGCGGGTTGGGCCCAGCGCCGGTCAACGCGCGCGGATAATCGCCAACCATGGGCGCCTTCTCGCAGCTCTGCACGGGTTTCACGGCGGCGCGAAACGGGCAGGCGCAATCTCGATGAGCACGCGGCTGCTGTGGTTTCGCCGGGATCTGCGCCTGGCCGATCTCCCGGCGCTGGCGGATGCCGGCGGCGACGGCGCGGACGTACTCGCATGCTTCGTGCTCGATCCGCAGCTGACCGCGTCGACCAACCAGCGACGATTGCAGTTCCTCGGCGACTCTTTGCGCGAATTGCACGACAGTCTCGGCGGGCGCCTTTTGGTAGTCCGGGGGCGACCGCAAACGCGGATCCCGGCGCTGGCCAAGGCCATCGGGGCCACCGCGGTACACATCTCGGCAGACTTCTCGCCGTACGGTGTGCGCCGCGACACCGCCGTGCGGGCAGCGCTCGGCGACGTGGAACTGGTCGCCACCGGGTCGCCGTACCTGGTGTCGCCCGGGCGTCTGACAAAGGCCGACGGCACGCCCTATCAAGTGTTCACGCCGTACTACCGCCGCTGGCAGGACCACGGCTGGCGTTCCCCGGCCGCCACCGGCCCGCAGTCGGCTCGCTGGATCGAGCCCGGCGAACTGCCCCGACTCGCCCACACAGTCGCTGCACATGTCCTTCCCGACCCCGGGACCGAACTACCGCTGCCGGCCGGTGAACACGCTGCCCGTCGGCGCTGGGCGGCCTTCGTCGCGTCTGACCTCGACGGCTACGCCGACCACCGGGACCGCCCCGACCACGAGGCCACCAGCCTGATGTCGGCGTACCTACATTTCGGCAACATCCACCCGCGCACGATGGCAATCGATCTGCAGGTGGCGCGGCCAGGGCCCCAGGCCTATCTGCGGGAACTTGCTTTCCGCGATTTCTACGCGGCGGTGCTGGCCAACTGGCCGAGCAGCGCGTGGCGGAACTTCAACCCGAGCTTCGACGCGATAGCAGTCGATGAAGGCCCTAGTGCCGACCGGGCGTTTCAGACGTGGAAGGAGGGCCGAACGGGATTCCCGATCGTCGACGCCGGGATGCGCCAGCTGCGCGAGACCGGATTCATGCACAACCGCGTGCGGATGATCGCCGCTTCGTTCCTGGTGAAGGACCTGCATCTGCCGTGGCAATGGGGCGCCCGATGGTTCCTCGAACAGCTTGTCGATGCCGATATCGCCAGCAACCAGCACGGCTGGCAGTGGGCGGCCGGTTGCGGGACCGATGCGGCCCCTTACTTCAGGGTGTTCAATCCCGATGCGCAGGCGCGCACCTTCGATCCCGACGGCGAATATGTACGCCGCTGGGTTCCCGAACTCGACACCGTGGACTACCCCGCACCGATCGTCGACCACGCCCACGAGCGCGCCGAGGCGCTGCGCCGGTACGCAGAGATCCGTTGAAACCGGTATGCCAGAATGTCGGTAATTGTCAGCCCGACTAAGAGGAGTCGCCGTGGTCAGCACCGAGGTGGAGCGTCACACCGACGTCGACACCGCCGACGTCCCGTCGGCCAAGTGGGGCTGGAGCAAGATCAACCACCGCACGTGGCACGGCGTCGGCCTGTTCATCATCGTGTTCCTGCTGATGATGTTGCACGGCAATCACGTGGGCAAGGTCGAGGACATCTTCCTGCTCATCTTCGCCGGCCTTGCGGCCATCTTCCTGATCCGCGACATGTGGGGACGCCACCGCGGCTGGCTTCGCTGAGCGAGGTAGCGGGCTAAGCGCCTGCACTGTCGGCGGCTAACTGGCCGCAGGCCCGGTCCAAACGCCTGTGCACCCGCTATCCGCCTCCTCCGTCGGCGGCTAGCTGGCCGCAGGCGGCCGCAATCTCACGTCCGCGGGTATCACGCACCGTGCAGGACACACCTTTTGCGCGAACCCGACGGACGAACTCGCGTTCCACCGGCTTGGGACTGGCATCCCACTCGCTGCCGGGCGTCGGATTCAGCGGAATCAGATTGACGTGCACCAGAGGGCCGAACGCCCCGTGCAACTTCTTACCCAAAAGGTCTGCGCGCCATGGCTGGTCGTTCACATCGCGGATCAGGGCGTACTCGATAGACACTCGCCGGCCCGTCTGGTCGGCGTAATACCGTGCTGCCTCAAGGGCTTCGGTGACGGTCCAGCGGTTGTTGACCGGCACCAGAGTGTCGCGCAATTCATCGTCAGGGGTGTGCAGCGACAACGCCAGCGTCACACCCAATTGCTCGTCGGCCAGTCGCCGGATGGCGGGCGCCAACCCGACGGTCGACACCGTCACCGACCGCGCCGAGATGCCGAAACCGTTCGGCGGCGCCTCGATGATGTGCCGCACCGCGGCCAGCACCCGGTTGTAGTTCGCCAGC
>DASUGW010000023.1:0-3043 GCA_036273805.1 Mycobacterium sp. | reverse complement strand
CGACGCGATCATGCTGCCGGCCACCCCGGGGCACCCGACGCTGGCGGAGGCCGCCGCCGACCCGGCCGGGGTGAACTCGCGGCTGGGTACCTACACCAACATGGTCAATCTGCTCGACCTCTGTGCGGTGGCGGTACCGGCAGGTGCCCGCCCGGACGGACTCCCCTTCGGCGTGCAGCTGATCGCCCCGGCTTTCGCCGATCGCCCGCTACTCCAGCTGGCCTCGCGCTGGTGCGGCGAACTCGTACCCGATCCGGCGCTCGGCGCACACCGCACGCTGCTCGCCGTGGCCGGGGCGCACCTCACCGGCCAACCGCTGAACGCCGCACTGGTCGAACTCGGTGGACGGCTGCACCGCCGGGCGCGGACCGCTGCTGGATACCGGATGTACGCGGTGCCCGGGCCGATTCCGCGGCCGGGACTGGTCCGCACCGGCGACGGCCCGACCGATGGGATCGAACTGGAGATCTGGCATCTCCCGCATCAAGGCCTGGGCTTGTTACTACCCACCGTCTCGCCGCCGTTGAGCCTGGGCCAGATCGAGCTGGACGACGGCAGGTGGGTGACCGGCTTCGTCGGCGACTCGCTGCGCACCGAATCCGCCGAGGACATCACTTCATACGGGGGATGGCGGCCCTACCTGGCGAGACCTTCTGGGAATTTGGGGTGATGGTGATCTGTGAGCAGTCCAAAGTCGGTTTGCCCTCCGCTGCCCAGCGGCGGAACGCCGCCTCAACCTCGTCCCACAGGCGGCGGGGACCGTGCTGCCGGATCTTGCGGGGTCCAGGTGAGTCGTCGTAGCGGGCCACGGCCCATGATCCGCCGACGGGGTCGAGCAGCCACAGCAGGTGGTGTTCGCGGTCATCAGCGGGTGGCTGGTGTTCCCAGAGACAGCTGGGCACTCGCGTGCCAATAGCCCATCGGACGTCATGGTTCTCCGCGACCCGCCAGGGTTTGAGGGTGGTGGTGGACACCTCTGCGACGGGGTCCTCGGGGTCGAGGTGATCTAGCGTCCAGTCCGGAGTGCGCTGGCAACGCAGCGCCATGAAACCGACCCGGCCGACGGGCTTGCCCGTCGCAGTGCCGTTGTCCCGCACAGTAAAGCGCACTAGGGGCACGCTGCCGCCGAAGTCGGTCCGCATCGGAGTTACGATCACCCCACTTGGTCTGGTCTGAGCGACCCAGGAGTAGGGAAGTTCGCCGACCCGGACGGCGGCGGTAGCGATCACCCGGTCATAGGGAGCCCTGGCCGGATGGCCCTGAGCGCCATCGCCGGTCACCAAGGACACCGGAAGATCCGCGGCGCGCAGTGCCGCCCGCGCGCGGTCAGCCAACACGGGGTCGATCTCCATCGTGGTTACCTTGGACGCTCCGAGGCGGCTGGCGAGAAGCGCGGCGTTGTAACCGGTTCCGGTGCCGATCTCCAGCACCTTGTGACCGTCTTGTACGTCGAGGGCAGCCAGCATGCTCAGCACCAGCTCCGGCTTGCTGGCTGAACTGGTGCACAGCTCGCCGTCGGTTTCTGGCCATGCGGTTTGGCCGTCATCGAACTGGGTCAAAATCGGCACATTGCGATAGGCGCACTCCAGCCATCGGACGGGATCATCGTCCCGGCTGAGTGGCTGCGGCGTCCCTCGCTCGTCATCTACCCACACCTGCGGTGGCAGGAACTGGTGTCGGGCCACGGCCAGAAACGCCGCCCGCCACGCCACCGGTATCGCGTCCGCCTCATCCAGCTCCGCGGCGAGTTGCTCAATCGTCATCGTCGTTGCCATTGTCGTCATCGTCGGTCGGGGTCTGACCCGACTTCTCGAAATCTTTCGGGTCGAGTTGCTTACCGGTGTCGCGGTGAACATCGCCATCACGTGTTGGATCGTGCTTACCCACAGTCGCGGTCCTTTCCCATTGTTCTCTTCGCCGTGTTACGGCCTTCCCCCAGTGAGCAGCAGCGGTCGTCCAGGACCGGACGGCTGGCTCTCGGATGGGCCACGACGAGGCCGGGGGTGAGTAGTAGACGCTCCGACCCCGTCGTGATCTTGGTCCGGCCGTCCCGCTGGTGCTGGAGAAATCGGCGGAACAGTCGGTGTCCGCGGGAATCAGCGGGAGGGTCGCCTGGCTCCGATTCCATCCCGGGCAACGCATAGGTGGTGTTCCGATCGGTCGCCACCGTGCCGGCGACGGCCAGTCGCAACTCGCCGGCTAGTTGCGTCAGAAGAAACTGGCCGTCGGGGTGGTGCAGCCAGTGCTGGGCCTTCATGTACACCCGGCAACGTCGGCTCGGTCGCCCGAGCACCGCACCAGGACGTCGGCAGGACCGGCACCGGCCCAGTCGGTCAATCGGATGGTCCAGCAACAGTCCGTACAGCGCGACACTGGCCCTGAACTGAATTGACCCAATCCCGTCCGCACCAACGGGGCCGCACTCGACACCGTTCCGCAGAACACTACGCAACATCCGGCACATGAGGTCATAGCTGACCTGACGCACGCTCGTACTCATGCTGGCCTCCCAAGCGCGAGTGCGTCCCATAACCGGCTCACCACCGGACCCGGTATCGCCCGTGTCTCGGTTTGCGTCGCCATCGACCGTTCCTCTCCGGCTGTCTCCAAGCCCGGTACCGCGGTGGGCTCGTCCGCGAGCCGTAGTCGTCGGCCCGCTGGTAGTAGCCTTTGGCAACCGGGTTGGTAAGGGAAGTACCGCAGGGTCTACAAGCGTCTACAGATGGGATGCGATGACCGATCTCGGTGCGGCGCTGCGAGCGGCTCGCGAAGCGGCGGGTGTCAGCTTGGCGGCGATGGCCACTAGAACGCACTACAGCAAATCATTGATCGGCCTGCTAGAGACGGGAAGGCGGACCATTAAACCCGAGCATGTGGAGGCGTACGGCCGGGCGCTCAACGTTCCTACCGAATTTTTGCAGGGGCCGCCAGATGACCCTTTGCGGGTTGCCCACGAGTGGCTCGTCAGCGACTCGCCCACGGTTGTGCAATTGCGCACTGGGCGGCGAGTCGGCGCAACGCTTGCAGCTAAACTAGAATCTCG
>DASUGW010000022.1:0-22585 GCA_036273805.1 Mycobacterium sp. | reverse complement strand
GAAGGCCTTACGCGCGGCCGCGCATGCGGCGTTGACGTCGGCCTCGGTCGCCAGCGGCACCTTGCCCACCAGCTCGCCGGTGGCGGGTGAGTGCACCTCGATGACCTCCGATGAGGCCGGCTGAACCCACTTGCCGCCGATGAACAGCTTGTCGTATTCGGTCTTGATGGCAGCAGTCTGTGTCATAGCGCACACCCTACCTAGTGCCGCGACAAACGAGAACAGGTTCCAGTCTGCTATTGCCTAGGGCGAAAGCACCAGCACCAGGTTGCTCACCAGGAACTCCCGCAGCACCGGTACCGACGTCATCCACCAGGCCCATCGCGGGTGGTAGCGGGGAAAAGCGGTGACCAGTGCGCCGGAGCTCGCCGCCCACCGCAGGCCGTCGGCCGCAGACACTGCGAACAACGACGATCCGTAGTTGTTCTTGGGTGCGTGACCATGGCGGCGCGTGTAGCGCGCCGCCGCCCGGGCGCCCCCGAAGTAGTGCGTCAGACCCATCTCGTGGCCGCCGAACGGTCCCAGCCACACCGTGTAGGAAAGGATCGCCAGGCCGCCGGGCCGGGTGACCCGCAGCATTTCGTTGCCCAGCTGCCACGGCCGCGGCACATGCTCGGCAACGTTCGAGGACAGGCAGATGTCGACGGAGTCGTCGGCGAACGGCAGTGCCATCCCGGAGGCGCGGACGAAGGCGCCGTCGCGACGGATGCCGGCGGGCGCGGCGTGCATCTCGCGGGAATCCGGCTCGACGCCGATGTAGGCCACCCCGTGGCCGGCAAACGCATCGGCGAAGTAGCCGGGGCCGCCACCCACGTCCAGCAACGTGCATCCGGTCGGCGCCAGCCCGCGGTGGGCCTGCCACAGGTCGGCGACCATCATCGCGGTGTCGTCGGCCAAAGCGCCGTAAAAGCGGGCCGGTTCGCCCTGTTCGTGCCGGAATTCGGAGAGTAAACGCACTGAGCGGGCCAGCGTGGCCCGGTGGGCGAAGGGCTCCGTGGCGCGCATCTTGACGACCCTACGTCGCGGTCAGCAGGTGCCGATGCTCGGGCGCGCACCGAGCGATTAGGGCCATGTTCCAGCGACCGTTAGAATCCCTAGCTAACAAGTCAGTCTGTCCGCGCCGACCCTGCGATCAGGCAGGGGATGGTCTATTTCTGGCGCAATCGAGAGGTACCCCACGTTGTTGAACGGTATTGCCATCGCGGTTTTCATCTTCGTCTTCGCTTTGGCGTTCACCATGGGTGTGGCGGCGCTCCAGCGCCGTGGCGACGACAGTCGCGAATGACGCCGCCGGCCGGGCCGCGCCCGATGGCCCGGCTCCGCCTGCTGATTCGACCCTCGCTCCGCGTCGCCGCCGGAGGCTAGTCTGAAGCCGATCATGTCCGACCACCGCGTGCGCTCAGTGCTGCTGTTGTGCTGGCGCGATACCGGTCACCCGCAGGGCGGTGGCAGCGAGGCATACGTGCAGCGCATCGGCGCGCAACTGGCGCAAGCGGGCATCGAGGTCACGTTGCGCACCGCGCGCTATCCCGGAGCGTCCCGCCGGGGGGTGATCGACGGCGTGCGCATCAGCCGCGGCGGCGGCCCGTATTCGGTGTACATCAACGCCGGGTTGGCGATGGTCGCGGCCCGGCTGGGCCTCGGACCATTACGGAAGGTACGGCCCGACGTCGTAGTGGACACCCAGAACGGCGTCCCATTCCTGGCGCGGCTTGCTTACGGCCGGCGTGCGGTGGTGCTGGTGCACCATTGTCACCGCGAGCAGTGGCCGGTGGCGGGTCGGTGGACCGGCCGCTTCGGATGGTTCGTCGAGTCGAAGCTGTCGCCGCGGTTGCACCGCCGCAACCAGTACGTCACTGTCTCGCTGCCCTCGGCACGTGATCTCACCGACCTGGGCGTCGGCGCCGGGCAGATCGCGGTGGTGCGCAACGGCCTGGATGAGGCGCCTGCCCACACGCTGGCGCTGCCGCGGTCGGCGACTCCTCGGGTGGTGGTGCTGTCCCGGTTGGTGCCGCATAAACAACTCGAAGACGCACTGCATGCGGTGGCCGTCCTGCGGGAGCGTATCCCTGCCGTGCACCTCGACATCGTCGGTGGCGGCTGGTGGCATCAGCAGCTGGTCGATCATGCCGCCGCGCTCGGTATCTCTGATGCCGTGACCTTTCACGGCCACGTCGACGATGTCACCAAACATAAAGTGGTGCAACGCTCTTGGGTGCAGATCCTGCCGTCACGCAAGGAAGGCTGGGGGCTTGCGGTCATCGAAGCCGGTCAGCACGCGGTACCGACCATCGGCTACCGCAGTTCGGGCGGCTTGACGGATTCCGTCGTCGACGGGGTTACCGGCGTCCTCGCCGACGACCTCGAGGATCTCACCGCCCGCCTCGAGGAATTGCTGACCGATCCGGTGTTGCGCGACGAATTAGGGCGAAAGGCGCAGGCCCGCACCGCGGAATTCTCCTGGCGTCAAAGTGCCGAGGCGATGCGGGTCGTGCTCGAGGCCGTGCACGACGGTCGGCGCGTCAGCGGTGTCGTCTGAGCCCAGCGCCCCGGTCCAATGCCGTCGTCAACCCTGTCGCCCCCACGATGAGCATTGCCAGCCACACCGCGTGAACAATCAGCATCGCCCGGCGGGCACCCGCCGTGGCGCCGGCGCCATCCCCGCCGACGCGGTACAGCGTCAGCTCGTCGTTGTGGAACGCCACCGGAAGTGTGGCCAAAGTTCTTGCTGCACTTCCTATTTCGCCGGGGCTACGCTCAACAACCACCCAGCCGACGCCGGCGGCGGCAAGCTCGGCGCCCGGGGCTCCGGACAACAACAATCGTTGCACCGACCGCGCGTGGCTGCCCTCGCCATGCACCGGCCGCCCCGATATCACCAGGTCTCCGGTGGCCAGGACGTCGGCGCGCACCCAGCGGGGCACCGGGTCGATGACGGGCGCATCGCCGGCCCAGCCGAACTGGCGCATCGTGTCGGCGGGCAGTACGGCGACCGGCCGGGGATCCTCGTTGATCTTCGCGGCGACCGCTGCCCAAGCCGACGGGTAGTGCACCGCGCGGACCTGGCCGCCGACCCCCCACGCCAGGTCCGGCAGCACCGCCAGGACGGCGGCGCACACCACCGCGCCGACAACGGCCGGACGCACCGCGCGCACGGCGAGGACCGACCCCGCGGCGGCTAATGCGTAACCGGGCATCGCGGCGGCCACCCATTTCTGCCCGTCCCGCAGCACCCCGAGTCCGGGTGCCGTGTCGATGACGGTACGCAGCACCGTCAGCCCCGGGCCGGTGGCGAGCAGCGCGGGCCCGATCACGGCCACCGCGGCCAGGATCAGCAGTGGACGGGCACCCGGCCGGCGACCGGCCACCGGCAGTCCGAGGATGACGACAGCCAGTAACACCACCGTTGCGACCACCGCCAAACCGGCGAAAGCTGTTGTGCGGGAGACGGGTACCGCCTCGGCATTCCAGATACCCCCGAGGCCGGCCAGGCTGCCCAGTGTGCCCAGCCCGGGCTCCGCGCGGGCCGCGAACGCCTGCAGCCCCGGGGCGCCGGCCGCCTGGTAGGACGACAAAGAACCGGCGATCATCGAGGCTGTCAGCCATGGCAGCGCGGCCACCACCGTCAGCACCACCGTCACCAACGCGCAAGCCAGCCGTGGGCGTCCGGGCCCAGGCGCCGCCACGGACGCCAGAGCCACCACGGCAGCGAGCAGCAGGCCGGTCGGAGTGAGTCCGGCCAGCGCCAGCCAGAACGCCAGCGCGCGCCAACCCGTGCCATCGGTGCGCAGACGGAGCATCGCACCGGCGGCCCACGGCAGGCAGCCGTAGCCGACCAGCAGACTCCAGTGCCCCTGCAGCAGGCGTTCGGCCACGTACGGGTTCCATACCGCGACGGTGGCCGCGACGAACTGGCCCGCGAGTCCGGCGTTGGGCAGCACCGTCGCGCTCAGCCGGGCCGCACCCCAGCCGGCCAGCCACAGTCCGGCCAGCAGCAGTGCCTTCACCACGAGCCCGCCGTCGATCAGGTGGCTGGCCCAGGCGATCGCGACGTCCTGCGGTACCGCGCGCGGTGCCGCCTCGCTGAGCCCCAGCGCGGCGTCGGACAGATACGAACGCGGTGTCGACACTGCGTCGCGGAGCAACAGGTAACCCGGAGGCAGCAGCGGACCGGTGATGAGCACGGCCAGCACGAGGGCATACCCGGGCACGCACCACCGGCGCACCCAGTCAGCGACGGGCGCTGCCCCGGCCTGATCAGTCAGATGCGCGGTCCGGCGGTCCGGCATCGGGGGAGGCGAGATCGGGGCGCTGCGTGGGCAGCTTCTCGGTGGCAGCCTCGGCCGCCGGCATCGGACCGGTGTCGGGATCGCGACGTCCGAACAGACTGCCGCCGGACCCGTCGAGCCCGGGGTCGATGAGCGCGGCGTCAACCCGCAGGCTGAACGACGCCAGCAGCGCCCCGGCGACCAGGGCTACCAGGCCGGCCGCAGTGAAGCTGATCGGCAGCACGCGCGACCACAACCCGATCCGGTCGCGTTCGTCGCGCGCCGACGCCACCTGCGACTCGATCGTCGATTCGGTGGACGTCACCTTGTAGTCGGCCAGTGCCATCTCCGGCTTGAGCGCGTCCCGGGCGTAGTAGTGGTTGGCGTGCTCTTCTTCCTTGACGATGGTGCCGGAGACCGGGTCCACCCAGAAGGAACGCTGCGCCGCGTAGTAGCGCGTCATCGTGACCGGCTCGTACGGGTCGCCGGGCAGGCCCCACAGCTCGGCCCGGGCCGTCACCTCGCCGTCCACGTCGTTGTCGTAGAGCGACGCGTATTTGACCGGCGCGACCAGCTTGCCGTCGGCGTCGTAGCCGACGTTCTGCGTGAACCGGTAGGTGGTCAGCCCGTTGACGTCCTCTTGACCTTCGTAGTTGGCGTCGAAGGCCTTCTGCGCGATCGGGTCGAAGAAGGGATACGTCTTCTTCTCGGTGCCGAACGGGAACCGGTAGGACAGGCCGTCATGCGGCAGCGCGATGTTCGTCGAGGGCTTGTTGTCCTCGATGGTGCGCGGCTTCTGCACGGCGCCGCCGGGGTGTGTGTCGTCGGACACGGCCATGGCCGTGGAGCGGTTGAGCGTGACGGTGTCGACCATGGCCAGCAGCAGGCCGTTGTCCTGCTGGCGGTCTGAGCGACGAACCGTGGTGCCGACCTGCAGGGTGACCACGTCGGCGTTCGCCGGTGATTCCACACTGATCTGCTGCTGTGACACCAGCGGGACGTTCTTGTCGATGACGAAGTGTTGAGCCGTCAGAGACGCCGGGTCGAGGGCCGTGCCGGTGCCGTTGGCCACCAGGGTTGTGTTGGTGTCCAGCGGGATCCGCTTGATCTTGCCCGCGGTGTAGGTGGACAACAGCAGCGCGGCGATCAGCAGGGCGGCGCCCAGGCCCATCAGAGCGCAGGCGGCGATACGCAACATGACGGCTCGGTTCACGCTTGTGCGTACCCCTTCTTCCGGTCCCGGCTACGTGCAGATTCGGTGAGAATCCGTCAGCAACTTCAACGGACGACCCTAACAGCACAAAGTAAGGCGGCTGTGCAGTTGTGCCGCCGCTACCGGCACACTGAAGGCGTGGATCACAGCCAGGTGAGCGGCACCCGCGGCTTCCTGCCTGCCGTCGAGGGTCTGCGCGCTTGCGCGGCCATGGGGGTGGTCCTCACTCACGTCGCGTTCCAGACCGGTCAGCACCACGGCGTCGGGAGCCGGCTGCTGAGCCGGTTCGACATGGCCGTTGCGGTGTTCTTCGCGCTGTCGGGGTTCCTGCTGTGGCGGGGGCACGCCGCCGCGGCGCGGGGACTACGGCAGACTCCGCCGACCAGCCACTACCTGCGCTCACGCATCGTCCGGATCATGCCGGGATACCTGGTGGCGGTGTTGGTGATCCTGCTGCTGCTGCCCGACAACCAGGGTGTGAGCGCCACTGTTTGGTGGGCCAACCTGACACTGACCCAGATATATGTGCCGCTGACGCTGACTGCCGGGCTGACCCAGATGTGGAGCCTGTCCGTCGAGGTGACGTTCTATCTGGTGCTGCCGTTCTTGGCGTTCTTCGCGCGACGGCTGCCGGTGCGGGCGCGGGTGCCGGTGATCGCCGCCGTGGCCGTGGCCAGCCTGGCGTGGGGCTTTCTGCCTATCCACACCGCCACCGGTGTGAACTTTCTCAACTGGCCGCCGGCGTATGCGTCCTGGTTCGGCGCGGGCATGTTGATCGCGGAGTGGACGGTCAGCCCGGTCGGCCTGGTGCACCGGCTGGTCCGCAACCGTTGGCTGATGGCGGCGGTCGTGGCGATCGCCTACCTGATCGCTGCCTCACCGCTGGCCGGGCCGGAAGGATTGGTGTCGGCCACCCTGAGCCAGTTCGTGGTCCGCACCGCGATGGGTGCCATCCTGGCCGGTGCGCTGCTTGCGCCGCTGGTGCTGGATCCGCCGGGCACTGCACACCGGCTGCTGGGCAGTACCACCATGGTGACGCTGGGGCGGTGGTCCTACGGGCTGTTCGTCTGGCACCTGGCGGCGCTGGCGATGGTGTTCCCCGTCGTCGGCCGGTTTGCGTTCAACGGCGACATGGTCGTGGTGCTGATCCTGACGCTGGTGTTCGGCTTTGCGATGGCGGCGGTCAGTTACGCATTGGTGGAGAACCCGTGCCGGCAGGCACTGCGGAGGTGGGAGCGCCGCAATGCCCCGTCACCGTTGGACAGCTCGATCACCGATGCTCCGGAGCCTGCTGTCGCGCGGTGATTTTCGCGACCACGTCGTCTCTGACCGCGGTGCGGCGGGCCTTGCCGGCTTCGTCCCGTAACGGCCGGTTCACGAACTCGACGGTGCGGGGCACCTTGTGGTTCTCCAACCGCTCGCGCAAGTACTCCTGAACCTGGTCGGCAGTCAGCCCGGCCTCCGGGCGGGCCTGTACCAGTACATAGGGAACCTGGCCGAGATCTTCGTGCGGTACGCCGATCGCCAAGCAGGACAACACATCGGGGTGGCCCAGTAGTGCACCCTCGATCTCGGCGGGATAGGTGTTCTTGCCACCCACGGTGAACATGTCGACGCGTCGATCCGACAGATACAGGTACCCCTCGGCGTCGAAATGTCCCAAATCGCCCAGCGAGTCGAATCCGTCGCGGGTCTTGGCGTTGGCACCGATGTACCGGTAGGTGGGCGGGCTTCCCGGTGCCGGGCGCATGTAGATCTCGCCTACCTCGCCGGGCGCGCATTCGCGGCCGTCGTCGTCGAGCACCTTCATCTCGCCGAACGCCACGCGTCCGACCGACCCGCGGTGCGCCAGCCATTCGGCGCCGTTGAGTACGGTCAGTGCCTGTAACTCGGTGCCGCCGTACATTTCCCAGAGTGCTTCGGGGCCCACGAGCTCGATCCAGCCCTCCTTGACCGATGGCGGGCAGGGCGCCCCGACGTGCCACATCCGCCGCACCGACGACAGGTCGTAGGCCTGCGGGTCTTCCCGGTACGCCTGCAGTGCCCGGTGCATGATCGTCGGCGCGGTGCACACATAGGTCACCCGGTGTTCGGTGATCAGGCGCAGGAACTCCACCGGGTCGAAGCGTGGCATGACGACAAGGTGTTGACGCATCAGCAATGAGACAGTCACCCCGACCATGCCAGTGTTATGCGACATCGGGATTGACCACAGGCTGACGTCGCCGTCTTGGGCGCCCAGCGCCTGGCCGAAAAACGTTCCGGCATAACGGCTGTCGCCACCGACCTCTATCAGCTTCGGTCGGCCGGTGCTGCCGCCGGAGGCCATGCACTTCCAGGCCGGCGAGACCGTCTCGGGCAGCGGGTTGGCCGAGAACTCCGTACCGGGATCGAAACCGGCTGGAACACTGGGCGTTTGGCCCATTGGATCGGTTCGGCCGACCACCAGAGCGCGGGGACGCAGCGCCAGGATGCCCGCGAACTCGGCGTCCGGCATCCGGGCGGGCAGCGGTTGCGGCACTGCGCCCAGCTTCCAGCAGGCGATGGCGGACTCGAGGAACTCGATCGAGTTGGGCAGCGCGATCGTCACGTAGTCGCCCTGGCGCACTCCCCGGTCGGCGTAGGCGCGGGCCAGCCGGTTGGTCGACGTATCGAGTCCGGCCCAGGTGATGGTGTGGCCGGCGCAGGTGATGGCGGGATCGCTCGGGAAGTGTCGGGCGATTTCCGAGATCTGGGTGCTGATCGGCGGGATGGGCGTGGTCATGGCTCAGTACCCGCCTTGGGCTTCGAAGATCCGCCGTGGGTTGTCGACCAGCATGGTGGTTATCTGCTCCTCGCTGACACCGCGCTCCCGCAGTGCCGGCAGCACGTCGTTGTGGATATGCAGGTAATGCCAGTTCGGCAGCACCACGGGCACCACTTCCTCCGGCAGCCAGTCGATCAGGCAGGCCGCATCGTGGGAGAGCACCATCTTGTCGGCGTGCCCACGTTCACACATCCGCACGACGGTGTCGACACGCTCCGGGGTGGGCAGGTACACGTCCGCGCCGAAGCGATCCATGCCGAGGTAGGAGCCGTTGGCGATGAGTTCCTCGAGGTAGTCGATATCGGTGCTGTCGCCGCTGTGGCCGATCACCACGCGGGTCAGGTCGACGCCCTCCTCGGCGAAGATGCGTTGCTGGTCCAGGCCGCGGCGGGACGCGGCGTGGGTGTGCGTCGAGATCGGTACGCCGGTCTGGCGGTGGGCTTGGGCGACGGCACGCAACACCCGTTCGACGTCGCGCGTCACCCCCGGTTCGTCGGTGGCGCACTTGAGGATTGCAGCCTTGATGCCGGTTCCGGCGATGCCCTCGGTGATATCGCGGACGAACAATTCGGTCATTGGCTCGGGACCTTCAAGGGCGGTACCAGGGCCGCGGAAGTGGTAGTACATCGGGACGTCGTGGTAGGTGTACAACCCCGTGGCGACGACGATGTTGATGCCCGTCCTCGCCGCGATCTGGGCGATCCGCGGAATGTAGCGGCCCAACCCGATCACCGTCAGGTCGACAATGGTGTCGACGCCGCGGGACTTGAGTTCGTTCAGCCGCGCGACCGCGTCATCCTGCCGCTTCTGTTCGTCACCCCAGATTTCCGGCGCGTTCTGCTGTATCTCCGGCGAGAGCACGAACACGTGCTCGTGCATCAGTGTGACGCCGAGGTCGGCGGACTCGACCGCGCCGCGTGCTGTCTGTACCTGTACCACAGGCCGATGCTAGGGGCGGCCTTCGCCTGCGATATCGAAATCGGCGAAATACCCGGTGTTACTCCGCCTTTCGCTCCACATCCTGGTCTTCGCCGGGTCGACGCAGCCGTGCACGCAACGACCGGGGCGCTGCGGTCGAACCGTGGGTCTCGCCGCCGCGCGGTATCAGCGAAGCGGCCAGCAGGGCCACGCTGATCAACGCCAGCAACTGTGGGCCCGCGGTGTGGCCGACGTAGCCGTCCACCGACCGCCACGGGTGTCGCGACAACACGGCTCCGGCGAGGATCAGCCCACCCGAGACTCCGCCGAGCAGCACTACTTTGTCGGCCCGCGACCGGTCGCGGGCCAGGTACAGCAGCAGCGCTGCGACGCCGAACACCGCGGCTCCCGCCACTCCCGCGATGAGCGCTCCGATCAACACCGCACCGACCGCCACCACCGGGCCGCCCGGCCGCCACGGCATCACCGGCGCTGAGGCCGCCGGGCGCCGTGCCGGGACCAGCGCCAACAACAGCAGCACCGGCAGCAGCGCCAGGCCACCGGTGAGGCCCGCGCGGTACACCGCATTCGAGGGGAAGGTCAGTGCGATGGTGCCGGCGGTCCCCGGGGGTATCAGCCAGCCCTGCTGCCAGCCGTTGACGGCGATGGCCGTCAACGCTGCCCCGTTGTCGGTGTGTGCGATCCAGCCGGGGTTCTTGCTCTCGGGCACCACCAGGACCCGGGCCGCCGGAGAGGCCTGCAGATGCACGATGCGGCGGTCCGGACCCCAGCTGCCGGTCTGCACGGGAGTTGTTGTGGCGGTGGGCAATTTCCCGGCATTGAGGCTGGTAAGCCGGGCGCCGTCCACGGTGAACGCAGCGCCCGGGCTGACCACCAGTTCCTGTTGGCCGGCCGGGATCGCGATGGGGTCGTGCTCGCACAGCGTGGCGGCGATCGGGCCGCCGTCGAGCAGTTCGCCGACCGTGGTGTGAATCGAGGTGTGCACGAAGCGGCCGGCGATGCCGACGACCGGTCCGGCATCACAGCCGATTGTCACCGCGCGCGTGCGGTTGCGGGCCGCATCGGCGGGGGCGATCGCGGTCCCGTCGGGACGCAGTGCCACCACTTCGGCCAGTCCGGGCGGTTTGACCTGATCGAACCCTAGGGCGGTGCGGTCGATGACATCGTCCCAGTCCAGCACGCTGAGCGTGATGGTCTTGGTGACGCGCGGCTTCACCGAAAGTGTCTGGGTGCCATCATGTTTCATGGGACGCACCTGCGGGCCGTCGCCGAGGTCGATCGCGACCAGCTTCGGATGGGTGGGCAGCGGGGCGGCGCTGGGCGTCAATCGCAGTGCCGCCACCTCCGTGGGCTCGGGCAGCGTCACCGTCAATGTGGGTGCCGTCCGGTACTGCACCACTCCCTGGGGTGCGGTCCACGCCGTGCGCGGATCACCGTCACCGGCGGCGTACGCCGTGCCCAGAACGTCGAACGAATCGGAGTCACCATCGGTGTGCGTGGTGCCGGGATCGCGGACCAGATCGGCCAGGGCCGACCCTTGGCGCGGGCGCACCCACACCGTCGGGGTCACCGAAATGGGCTGCGGCACAGCCAGTGTCCGACTCAGGTTGGCCAACTCCTCGGGTGCCAGCGACAGCGGTGACGCGCAGTGCACCACGTCGGCCCCCGCGATACACCCGGGCCGGCCGAGCAGCTCCGAGCCCAGGTCCCACATCGCCACCGTCGAACCCGCCGGTGGTGCAGGCACCTTCACGGTGTGTCGCAGGCTGACCGGATGCGCAAACCCGCTGGCGTCGTAATGGGTCACGGCGAGGTCGGTGATGCCGAACTGCACTCCGCCGGAGCCGTCCACGGTGCCCTTGGCCGTGATGCGCACCCATGGTGTCTCGCCGTAGGGCAGCGCGACTGTCAGTGGCTTTCCGGGCTGATCGGTGACGACGGTGGAGGTGCCATTGGCCGTCGAGATCTCGATCCGGTTCACCTGCGCGCCGATCGTCGACGCCGCCGGTGACAGGGTCAGCGTCGCGTTGGTCACCGGGTGGTCGAAGTCGATCTGCAGCCACTGGCCCACTGCGGCCTGCAGTGCATTGGACACCCAGCTCGTCGCCGAGTCGCCGTCGATGGCCGCCGCGGGCCCCGTCGCCGGCGCCACGTTGGGCAGCGCGGTGGCGTCGGCCGCGGAGCTCGAAACGCTCAACCGTCCCCCGGTCCAGGCTCCGTAGACCAGCGGCGCCCCCGGCGCCGGGTAGTCCGCGACCCTGTTGTGGGTGTGGCGGGTGTCGCCCTCGGCGCGGACCGCCGACGAGTGGTCGTCCACCCGGCCGTAGTCGGTCTCCCGGGCCACTGGCGTGTCGGTCACTGTCACCTGGGAAACGGGCTGTTCGGCGGCCCGGGCGTCCTGGGTGAGCAGGACCGGCCCCAGTTCGGGCTCGCCGAGCAGTCGACGGCGTTCGTCGAGCCGCAATAGCACTTCGGGGCCGCCGTCGACCATCGGCATGTCGTTGGTGTTGGCCACATACGGCGCGCCCGGGTTTCTGTCGGTGCGCACCTGATAGATCTCCACCGCCGGATATAGCGGTCGAAGCCCGCCGTCGGTGGTGAAACCCTCGAGCGTCCCGGGGCCGACGGGTTCGCCAAACTGCGCGACCTTCGTCAGGCCCGGTGAGCCTTCGACCGCGCGGTGCACCAGGATCGGTCGGGCCGATCGTGAGGTCTCCGGATCCAGGTCGTTACGCACCACGAGATAGGAAATCCCTTGCTGGACAAGGGTATCGGCGAGTCCCGCCGAGGGGCGTCCGGCGGCCAGCAGCCGCTGAACCGAGTCGAGTGCACGGATGGTCTGCGGCGGTGTGAGCGGGATCGAGTCGCGTACGCCCCATGGGCTCTCGCCGAGCACCTGTAGCGGCTCGTCGTGACTGGTGCCCCAGATCTGGGTGGCGAACGGCGCTCCGGGTGCCACCAGGACCCGGCCCGGTGTCGGTGTCCCGGTGTTGTGCTCGGTCAGCCAGTCCGCGGCCTCGTGCCAATAGCGCGGGATGGCACTGAACGTCCCCGGCGGAGCCAGCCGGCCCGTCCAGGCGATCGATGTGCTGACCGCCAGGGCCGCGAGCACCACGATGGCGACCGCGACGCGCTTGTCCCGTTCCGGGTAGGCGAAGGCGTGCAGCCACGCCGGGCGGGGCACGCTGCCGGGCAGCGGCACCCGCCCGAGCAGGTGTGCGAGTCCCAGCACGATGGGCAGCCGGATCACCGGTTCCAGCTTGTGCACGTTGCGCAGCGGGGCGCCGCCGGCGTCGAGGAACGCTTTTACATACCCGGCCAGCGGTGAACCCAGTGCGCCGGAATAGCCCAGCGTCAACACCACCAGACCGATCAGCAGCATCGTCACCAGCCGGCCGCGGGCCGGCATCGACCGCAATGCCAGACCGGCCAGCCCGCCCGCCGCCACCAGCGCTGTGCCCAACACCGCGGATGCGGACGTCACCAGCGGGGTCCCGGCGGTGGCGTTCGGTGCCACGTACGGTGTCCACGTCGCGGTGCCGCGCAGCACCTCGGTAAGCGATGTCCACTGGGTCGTCACCCCGGAGGACTCGATGAAATCCAGGAAGTCGGGGCTGATCCGACCCAGCATCACCAGGGCGACCACCCACCAGGTGATGGCCAGGGCCCCCGCGAGCGCCCACCACGCCGAGAACCGCCACCACTGCCGGTTCGGCCGGTGACACGCCCACCAGATGAGTGCCGGCAGGCAACCGGTCAGTGTGGCGACCGCGTTGACGGCACCCATCAGCGCCACCGCGATCCCCGATTGCGCCGCCAGGATGCGTATCGACCTCGGGTCGCCACCCCGCAACGCGCGGATGACGGGCAGCAGCACCCACGGCGCCAGCATCATCGGCAGGGTCTCCGACGAGATAGAGCCCAGCGTGGTCAGCACCCGCGGTGCGAGCACGAATGCGACCGCCGCGACGACCCGTGACGAGGTGGTGCCGATGCCGAGCGCTTCGGCGACCCGCAGCACCCCCCAGCACCCGGCCGTGAGCAGCGCCGTCCACCACAGCCGCTGGATCACCCATTCGGGCAGACCCAGCAGATGGCCTGCCAGAAAGAAGGCGCCGTGCGGAAACAAGTAGCCGTAGGCCTGGTTCTGGGCCTGGCCGAAAGGGAGGTCGCTGTTCCACAGATTGGCGGCGCGGGACAAAAAGCGCAGCGGGTTGACCGTCAGGTCGAGCTTGGTGTCCGGCGAGATGCGGCCGGGTTCCTGGACGAGCGTCAGGATCAGTGAAAGCGTGCCGACCAGCCATAGCCAGCGGCGCGAGAGCGCGGGCACCCGCGGTGCCGACCCGCCCGGAAGAGTCGGCGCGGAGGTCGCGCTCAGGCTAGCTGCGGTCGCCGTACTCGACCCGGTTGAGCACCGAGGACGCCGGATCGCCGGGATTGACCGCAGGCTTGGTGTCCTGCTGGACCATCAGCGTCACTCCGAACACCGCGGCTGCGCCCAGCAGCAGGCCAACCACGATGCTGGCGGCAGCCGGCATCACGAACCGGGTCATGTGGGCTCCTCAGCGCGGGAATGTGGATCGTCGCCAACCTAGCACGGTTGCTGTCGCAAGCTTTCCATCGCTCACACGCCCGGCGGCACGATCAGCATGGGCCGTCGCCCGTGCCGCAGCACCCGGTCGGCGACGCTGGACTGCATCAACGACCGCAGTCCGGTGGTCCCGCGGGTGCCCGTGACGATGAGCCCCGCGTTGATGTTGTCGGCGACGGTGATGATGGTCCGCCACACCGTGCCCGACACCGGAATGCACATCGGTTCAGCGGCCAGACCGACCGAGCGGGCCAGTTCGGTCCCTTCGAAGTTGGTGCGCTCGGCGTCGGTGAACGCGATGTCGGGGTCTTCGGATTCGTCGGGGTCGACGGGATCCGGGGGGCCGTCGAGGTCGATCGACACCGGATCGAGGCCGGTCCGCATGGGGGACCACACGGTGAGGATGAATGCGCGCCGAACGCTGAGATATGCGCCGGCGTGCTCGACGGCACGGCGGGCGTTCGGGGTGCCGTCGTACGCGATCAGGATGACCGTCATGTGGTCAATCTTGCCCATCGGCGCCGAAGGGTCTGCAGAACGCGTCGCCGGACATGACAGAGTGGGCCCATGGCTTTCACACGAGCCCTGACTCGGACCGTGGCTTCGGCGCTGGCCCTGCCCACACTGCTGGTGGCCTGTTCACCTGCGACGACTGGCCCGGAGGCGTCCCGCACTACGTCCTCATCGAAGGTCTCCCCGCTGGTGAAGTCCGCGCCGACGCCGCCCGCCTGTGACGTCGCGTCGATGCCGCTTCGCGACAGGCTGGCCCAGCTGTTGATGGTGGGTGTCAAGGACGGGGCCGACGCCAGCGCGGTGGTCACCGACCAGCATGTCGGCGGGATCTTCATCGGTAGCTGGACCGACCGCACGAGGTTGACGGATGGTTCGCTGGACGGCATCCGTGCGGCGTCTGGACCGGTCGCGCTGGCGGTCAGCGTCGATGAGGAGGGTGGCCGGGTATCGCGGTTGTCCGGGCTGATCGGCAGCCAGGCGTCGCCGCGGGTGCTGGCGCAGACCATGACACCCGCGCAGGTGCACGACATCGCTTTCGACCGCGGCCAGAAGATGCACGGGCTCGGGATCACCGTGGACTTTGCTCCCGTCGCCGATGTCACGACGGAGTCAGACGACGAGGTGATCGGCGACCGATCGTTTGGATCCGATCCCGCGACGGTGACCGACTACGCGGGGGCGTACGCCCAGGGATTGCGCGACGCCGGGGTGTTGCCGGTGCTCAAGCACTTCCCCGGGCACGGGCATGCCTCGGGTGACTCGCACACCGGCGGTGTGACGACCCCGCCCCTGGCTGATCTGAAAGCCAACGACCTCGTCCCGTATCAGACGCTGACGACCCAGGCGCCGGTCGCGGTGATGGTCGGCCACATGCAGGTTCCGGGGCTCACCGGAACCGATCCGGCCAGTCTGAGCGCGAATGCCTACGGCCTGCTGCGCAGCGGTGGCTACGGCGGCCCGCCGTTCGACGGTCTGGTGTTCACCGACGACCTGTCCTCGATGGGCGCCATCAACCAGCGCTACAGCGTTCCCGATGCGGTGTTGCGGGCGTTGCAGGCCGGCGCCGACGTGGCGCTGTGGGTGACTACCGCGGAGGTTCCGGCGGTCCTTGACCGGTTGGAGCGGGCGGTCAACTCCGGCGAACTGCCTCAGCAGCGGGTGGACGACGCGTTCGGGAAATTGGTGACCGCTAAAGGGACGATTCAGCGCTGCTGAGCGCTCGAGTGCATACCCTTGGCGCAGACCTGAGCGACCGACAGCCCGAAAGTCGGGGAGTCTGTGACGGCCTGACGGCCCGAGAGGAGGTGCGGCGCACACATGGCCGGCGGTACCAAGCGGTTGCCCCGCGCTGTCCGTGAGCAGCAGATGCTCGACGCTGCCGTCCAGGTGTTCTCGGTGAACGGCTACCACGAGACGTCGATGGATGCGATCGCAGCGAAGGCCGAGATTTCCAAGCCGATGCTCTATCTGTACTACGGGTCCAAGGAGGACCTCTTCGGCGCCTGTCTGGATCGCGAGTTGGCACGCTTCATCGAAGCGGTGCGCGCCGACATCGATCTCAAGTTGCCGCCCCGCGACATGTTGCGCACTGCCATCGGCGCGGTCCTCAGCTACATCGATGCCAACCGGGCGTCCTGGATCGTGCTGTACACCCAGGCCATCAGTTCGCAGGCGTTCGCGCACACTGTGCGGGAAGGGCGTGAGCGCATCATCGACCTTGTCGCTCGCATGCTGGCGGCGGGAACTCGAAATCCTGTACCCGGCACCGACTTTCACATGATAGCGATCGCCCTGGTGGGAGCCGGGGAGGCGGTGGCGAACCAGGTCAGCTCCGGCGACGTGGACGTCGCGGACGCTGCCGAATTGTTGATCAACCTGTTCTGGCGCGGGCTCAAGGGCAAGCCCGCCTAGTGCGAACTACAGTGCGTTGACCTCGCCGGTCAGATGCGGATAGCCCTTCTTCATATTGCGCAGTGACAGGTTCCAGCCGTCCGCCACCCGGTCGACGTACAACCCGGGACTGGCCGGCAGGACGATCGGCTTGCCGAATTTCACCGAGTAGCCGACGGCGGCGGGCAACTGCCCTTCGATATTAGCCAGAACTGCTGCGGCAGAAAACATCCCATGCGCGATCGCGGACGGGAAACCGAACAACTTGCCGCCGATGGAGCTGGTGTGGATCGGGTTGTGATCGCCGCTGACCGAGGCGTACCGCCGAATCTGGCTTGGCGTGATACGCAGGATCGCGTTCGGCGGCGCCAACTTGGCCTGTTTGACCGGCGGCGGTTTGGGCTCGTCCGACAGGCTGGTGCGCTGCTGATGCAAGAAGGTCGTCACCTGGTGCCAGGCCACGTCATTGCCCACACTGACGTCGGTGACAACGTCGACGAGCAAGCCCTTGCGGTGCTCGCGCAGGTTTTCCGAACGGGTCTTGACGTTGACCGTATCGGTGACGGCGATCGGGCGGTACTGGGTGATGTGGTTCTCGACGTGTACCGATCCCATTGCGGGAAAGGGGAAGTCGAACCCGCTGACGAGGTTCATCACCGTCGGGAACGTCAGGACGAACGGGTAGGTCAGCGGAACGGTGTCGCCGAAGCGCAGGCCGGTGACCGCCGCGTAGTCGGCCACGTTGGCACGGTCGATTGCCAACTCGGTCACCGCCAGCGCGCGGTTGGGAAGGGTGTCTCCGCGCGGGATGAACGGCAGGGCACCCGCCGCCGCGCGGAGCAGGTTCAACAATCCATTTGGTTGGTTCATCAGGCCCCCAGCATGGCCTGGCCGCAGACCCGGATCGTGTTGGCGGTGACGGCATTTGACGCCGGGCTGGCGAAGTAGGCGATGGTCTCGGCCACGTCCACGGGCTGTCCGCCCTGGAACAGTGAGTTCATCCGGCGGCCCACCTCCCGGGTGGCGAAGGGGATGGCCTCCGTCATTTTGGTCTCGATGAAACCCGGGGCCACTGCGTTGATGGTGATGTCTTTCTCGGCGAATATCGGAGCCAGCGCCTGCGTCAGTCCGATCATGCCGGCCTTGGTGGCCGCATAGTTGGTCTGCCCACGATTGCCCGCGATGCCCGCCATCGAGGACAGCCCGACGATCCGGCCGCCGGCGCTGATCGTCCCGTTGTCCACCAAACCCTGGGCAAGGCGTTGCGGGGCAAGCAGATTCACCGCGATCACGGCATCCCATTTCGCGTCGTCCATGTTCGCCAGCAACTTGTCGCGGGTGATCCCGGCATTGTTGACCAAGACGTCGATCCGGCCGCCGTGGTGCGCCTTGGCATGCGCGGTGATCTGATCCACTGCGTCGTCGGCCGTGACGTCGAGTGGCAGCGCCGTGCCGCCGACCTTTGATGCGGTCTCTGCCAGAGCGTCGCCCGCCTGCGGAACGTCCACACACACCACGGCGGCTCCGTCGCGGGCGAACACCTCGGCGATGGTGGCGCCGATGCCGCGGGCCGCACCGGTGACGACGGCGACCGTGCCGGTCAACGGCCGGTCCCAGTCGGGCGGTGGGCTCGCGTCAGCCGCACCGACGTAGAACACCTGGCCGTCGACGTAGGCGGACCTGGCCGACAGCAGGAACCGCAATGTGGATTCCACACCGCTGGCCCCCGGCTTGGCCTCGGGGGACAGGTACACGAGCGAGACCGTGGCGCCGCGCTGCATCTCCTTGCCGAGCGAACGGGTGAACCCCTCGAGCGCCCGTTGCGCAATGCGTTCGTCGACGCTGCCGGTTTGATCCGGCGTCGTGCCGACCACCACGATGCGACCGGACGGGCCGACATTGCGCAGCAGCGGTGTGAAGAACTCGTGCAGGGCCTTGAGCCCGGCCGGTGTGGTGATTCCGGTGGCGTCGAACAGCAGGCCGCCGAACCTGTCGGCCCACCGGCCGCCGAGGTTGTCGCCGACGAGGTCATAGTCCTCGGCGAGTGCGACGCGCATCGGCTCGGTGATGCGGCCTTCGCCGCCGATCAGCAGGGGACCGGCCAGTGCCGGGTCACCCGCGCGGTAGCGGCGCAGAGTTTCGGGCTGGGGCACACCGAGTTGCTTGGCCAGGAATGATCCCGGGCCAGAACCCACCAGGGTGGAGTACAGATCGGACGGAAGCGCTGGGGCCACGAGCTTGCCTCTCCTATCGCGGTGTCAGCTGTCGAACTCGAACTTACTCCGGAGTAAGAACGGTGGGTAGTATGGCCTACAGAGGAGACCAACCCCAAACCGAAACATACGCAGAACCGGAGAAGACCGTGGCCTCTACCACCTCAGGAACCCCTCGGACGCGCCGGCCGGTCGCGGTCGTCGGCGGCAACCGGATTCCCTTCGCGCGCTCCGACGGCGCATATGCCAACGCCTCGAATCAGGACATGTTCACGGCGGCCCTCGACGGACTGGTGGAGCGCTTCGGCCTGGCGGGCGAGCGGCTGGACATGGTCATAGGTGGCGCGGTGCTCAAGCACAGCCGGGACTTCAACCTGATGCGCGAATGCGTGCTGGGTAGCGCGCTGTCCCCGTACACGCCGGCGTTCGACCTACAACAGGCCTGCGGAACCGGGCTGCAGTCAGCGATCGCCGCGGCCGACGGCATTGCGGCGGGCCGGTACGAGGTGGCCGCGGCCGGTGGCGTTGACACCACCTCCGACGCGCCCATCGCATTCGGTGACGACCTGCGCCGCACCCTGCTCGGTTTGCGCCGCTCGAAATCCAACCTCGAACGCCTCAAGCTCGTCGGGAAGCTGCCCGCATCCCTGGGCGTCCAGATCCCCACCAATGGCGAGCCGCGGACCGGCCTGTCGATGGGCGAGCACGCCGCGATCACCGCGAAGAAGATGGGCATCAAGCGGGTCGACCAGGACGCGCTGGCCGTCGCCAGCCACCGCAACATGGCCGCCGCCTACGACAGTGGCTTCTTCGACGACCTGGTCAGCGGATTCCTGGGTCTCTACCGCGACGACAACCTGCGGCCGAACTCCTCACCGGAGAAGCTGGCCACCCTCAAACCCGTGTTCGGCGTGAAAAGCGGCGACGCCACGATGACGGCGGGCAACTCCACTCCGTTGACCGACGGAGCGTCGGTGGTGCTGCTGGCTTCCGAAGAGTGGGCCGCCGGCCACGATGTGCCGGTACTGGCGTACTTCGTCGACTCCGAGACCGCGGCGGTCGACTATGTCAGCGGTGCGGACGGTCTGTTGATGGCGCCCACGTACGCGGTGCCCAGGCTGCTGGCCCGCAACGGTCTGAGCCTGCAGGATTTCGACTTCTACGAGATCCACGAGGCCTTCGCATCGGTGGTCCTGGCGACCCTGCAGGCCTGGGAATCCGACGAGTACTGCAAAGAGCGACTCGGTCTCGACGCAGCGCTGGGCTCCGTCGACCGCTCCAGGCTGAACGTGAACGGATCATCGCTGGCGGCCGGGCACCCGTTCGCGGCAACCGGCGGCCGAATCGTCGCGCAACTGGCCAAGCAGCTCGCGGCCAAGCGTGCCGAGGCCGGGCCCGACGGGGGCCCGATCCGGGGTCTGATCTCGATTTGCGCTGCTGGTGGCCAGGGCGTGACCGCCATCCTGGAGGCGTGAGCGGCGCGCTGCAGAGGTGTCTGCACAAAAGTTTCGGTTCCTGCGGTTTGTAACGGGCTCCCGCGGGTAATCGATGTACCGGACAGCTCCGCGTGCCGTCTGACCCCCCGACCCGACGGCATGCGGGGCGTCCTCTTTGCTTTTGGGCCAGAGGACCGGGAGCAAAGGCCGTCGCTGGAGAGAGGGGAGTCCAGCGGCGGCGTTCACATCTCCCCGACAACGCAATGGGCCCCCGGGTGACCGGGGGCCCATTGTTGTTGGTCGTGCCTCTTAGAAGGCCGCCTCGTCGAGTTCCATGACGTCATTGTCGAGGTTCTCGATGATGGTGCGCGTGTTGGTCAGCAGCGGCAGGAAGTTCTTCGCAAAGAACGACGCCGCGGCGATCTTGCCTTCGTAGAACGCCTTGTCGGCACCGGTCGCGCCCGCGTCGAGCTTCTCGATCGCGACGGCGGCCTGACGCTGCAGCAACCAGCTGAGGACCAGGTCGCCCACGCTCATCAGGAACCGGACCGAACCCAGACCCACCTTGTAGATGCTGGCGGGGTTTTCCTGCGCGGCCATCAGGTAACCGGTCAGCGAGGCCGCCATGCCCTGCACGTCCGCGAGCGCGGTCGCGAGCAGTTCACGCTCGGCCTTGAGCCGTCCGTTACCACCTTCGTTCTTGATGAAGGATTCGATCTCGCCGGCGACGTAACCCAGCGCCTGCCCCTTGTCGCGAACAATCTTTCGGAAGAAGAAGTCCTGCGCCTGGATAGCGGTGGTGCCCTCGTAGAGCGAGTCGATCTTCGCGTCGCGGATGTACTGCTCGATCGGGTAGTCCTGCAGGAAGCCCGAACCACCGAAGGTCTGCAGGCTTTCCGTCAGCTTCTCGTACGCCCGCTCCGAGCCGACACCCTTGACGATCGGCAGCAGAAGGTCGTTGACCTTGACCGAGAGCTCGGCGTCCACGCCGTGCAGCGCCTGGGCGACGTCGGCGTTCTGGAACGACGCGGTGTACAGGTACAGCGCGCGCAGGGCCTCGGCGTAGGACTTCTGCGTCATCAGCGACCGGCGCACATCCGGGTGGTGCATGATGCTGACGCGCGGGGCGCCCTTGTCCATCATCTGGGTCAGGTCGGCGCCCTGGATACGGCTCTTGGCGTACTCGAGCGCGTTGAGGTAACCGGTTGACAGCGTGGCGATGGCCTTGGTGCCCACCATCATTCGGGCCGACTCGATGACATTGAACATCTGGGCGATGCCGTTGTGAACCTCGCCGACGAGCCAGCCCTTGGCCGGGACGCCGTGCTGGCCGAGCGAGAGCTCACAGGTGGCGGAGACCTTGAGGCCCATCTTGTGCTCGACGTTGGTGACGAACACGCCGTTGCGCTCGCCGGGCTCGCCGGACTCGGGATCGAACAGGAACTTCGGTACGAAGAACAGCGACAGGCCCTTGGTTCCCTGTCCGGCGCCCTCGGGGCGAGCCAGCACCAGGTGCATGATGTTTTCGCCGAGGTCGTCGGCGTCACCGGAGGTGATGAACCGCTTGACGCCGTCGATGTGCCAGCTGCCGTCGGGCTGCTGGACGGCCTTGGTGCGTCCGGCGCCGACGTCGGAACCCGCGTCGGGCTCGGTCAGCACCATGGTGGCGGTCCATCCGCGCTCCGCGGCGAGCACAGCCCACTTCTTCTGCTCTTCGGTCGCGATGTCGTAGAAGATCTGGGCCATTCCCGGGCCCATGGCATACATGTACGCGGCCGGGTTGGCGCCGAGAGTGTGCTCGATCAGTGCCCACTGCAGGGCCTTGGGCATCGGCGTACCGCCGAGTTCCTCATCGAGGCCGGCCTTGTCCCAGCCACCGTCAAAGATGGCTCGCATCGACTTCTTGAATGACTCCGGCAACGTCACGGTGTGCGTCTCGGGGTCGAAGACCGGGGGATTGCGGTCGCCGTCGACAAACGATGCGGCGACGGGTCCCTCGGCCAGGCGAGCCACCTCGCCGAGCATTTCGCGGGCGACGTCCTCGTCGAGATCGGCGTACTTGCCGGAGCCCAGCACCTTGTCGATGCCGAGTACCTCGAACAGGTTGAATTCCTGGTCGCGCACGTTGGGCTTGTAGTGGCTCACGGTTCCTCCTCAGCGAAAGTGCCACTCTTGTGGTTGGGTACCAATCGGATAAGTTACCCACCAGTAACACGATCAACTATACCGGCCGGTAACTTTCCCGCAAAGCGATCTCGAGCAAATTTCTGCCAGCTAACTAACCAGGTGGTTGATCAGGGGTGTCCAAACGGTTGGTTGGGGCCATGACCTGCTATTTTGTGAAAATGTGATGTCCGCCACGAAAGCGCGCCGGGGGCGCTGGGCAGGATGCACCGGGACCCCGGGCCAAGGCCGAAATCGTACGCCTGGTCGAGAGGCAGCGCCGTTCCTTCCGCCCGCCGCGCTGCCGTCCCCCGTTGATGAGACCCGCAAATAACGGACTACGCCTCTGTCTGCAGTGATGCGCCGTCTGTCTGCGGTGTTTCCGGATCTTCCGGTGGCGTTTCCGCGTCGGGAAGCTGACCCACCAGATACTCGGCGAGACCGCCGATGGTCGGATAGTCGAACACCGCGGTCGCGTTCAGCGTGAACTTGCCGCCGAACTGGCTGTGCAGTCGGTTGCGAAGCTCGATCGCCATCAGCGAGTCCGTACCCA
>DASUGW010000021.1:0-2751 GCA_036273805.1 Mycobacterium sp. | reverse complement strand
TGTGTTGCATGTGGTGAAGCCGAGGTACCCGCTGCCGTTGGACCCGGAGTTCTTCATCGGTCGGATATCGGCTGACACGTTGATCGACATGGGTTACCGCGACGGGTGGGACTATCTGGCGCAGCGGCAGCCGGGCGGGGTCGCCCACGATGCGACGTGCACCGCGATGACGCAACCGTTGCGCGGAGTCCGCTTCACCGAGCGGCTGCGGGGTGAGATTGATGGTTCAGATCTGACGTTACAGGTGACCGTCGAGCTGCCGCTGCCTCGCGACGGTACTTCGCCTGGAGCTCGTCTGGTGGGTCACGTTGATTACCAGCCATGGGGCGAACGTGTACTGCTGGCCGACGGCAGGGTGTCGGTGGACGGACCGGCGATCATCTATCGCGCCCGGGTTCTGGTCGATGGTGCATGGTTGCCGGTGGTGGCTCGGCGAGAGCTGGTGGACGACCGCGGCTTCGACGCGTGGGCAGATATGCGGACTGTCGAGTTCAGTGTGGGAAGCCTGAGTGGAACACTGCGGTTCGGCGTACTCGACGCTGGGCGCACGCTCGCGTCACTGGAGCCGGTGGGCACGCATGGGTTCACGGACCGGAAGCGGGCGTTGGCATACCTGGCCGAGCTGGGGCTGCGGCGGGCATTCGAGACGTACTGAGACCAGACCACTGGGGCACTGGCATCGTCAACAGCGCCATAGCCGAGATCCTCCTCGTCGTCGAGCACCATGCTCGGCAACCATGAGGCTCTGGCTTGCCCCTTGGTCAAGGTCAAGTCCCGGGTATTCTGACCACCAAAGCTCGCCAAGGAGGTCGCGATATCGTGACACTCGTTGCGGGTGTCGACTCCTCGACGCAGTCGTGCAAGGTGGTGATCCGGGACGCGGAGACCGGCGAGTTGGTCCGGCACGGACGTGGCACGCACCCGGAGGGCACCGAGGTACACCCCGACTCGTGGTGGACCGCACTACAGACGGCGCTGGAGCGGGCTGGTGGGCTGGCTGGCGTCGCCGCGGTGGCCGTGGGTGCCCAGCAGCACGGGATGGTGTGCCTTGATGAGACCGGCCGGGTGGTGCGGCCGGCTCTGCTGTGGAACGACACCCGATCCGCTGGTGCGGCCCTCGACCTGATCGCCGAGCTGGGCGGCGGCGTGGCGTGGGCGCAGGCGGTGGGCGTCGTTCCGGTCGCGTCTTTCACCGTGACCAAGCTGCGCTGGCTCGCCCAGCATGAACCCGCCGCGGCGGCCCAGACGGCGGCGGTCTGCCTGCCACACGACTGGCTGACCTGGCGCCTCGGCGCCACCCCGGCCCTGGAGGCATTGCGGACCGACCGCGGGGACGCCAGCGGAACCGGCTACTGGTCCGCCGCGAGCGGCGCCTACCGTCACGATCTGCTCATCCGCGCGCTCGGCCACGACGTCGCCGTCCCGCGGGTGCTCGGGCCGTCCGAGCCGGCCGGCACGATGGCCGAAGGTTCCCTGCTAGGTCCGGGCACCGGTGACAACGCCGCAGCGGCCCTCGGACTCGACACCCGCCCCGGCGACGTGGTCGTCTCGATCGGCACCTCCGGGGTGGCCTGCTCGGTGAGCGATGCCCCCACTGCCGATCCATCAGGCACGGTAGCCGGATTCGCCGACGCCACTGGCCGGTTCCTCCCGCTGGTGGCCACGCTCAACGCGGCCCGAGTCCTCGATGCCGTCGCCACAATGCTCCGCGTCGACCACGAGGAGCTATCCCGGCTCGCGCTGTCGGCTCCACCCGGTGCCGGCGGTGTCGTGGTCGTGCCGTATCTGGAAGGTGAACGGACCCCGGACCGACCGGACGCCACCGGGGCCGTCCACGGGCTGCGCCTGGCGACGGCGACCGCGGCGCACCTGGCGCGCGCTGCCGTCGAGGGATTGTTGTGCGGACTCGCGGACGGCATCGACGCCCTGGTCGCCGCCGGTGCCCGGGTCGAGCGAGTGTTCCTTATCGGCGGCGGCGCGCGGTCCGGTGCGGTCCGGCGGATCGCGCCCACCGTGCTGGGCCGCTCAGTGCGGGTGCCGCCGCCGGGGGAGTACGTCGCCGACGGGGCCGCTCGGCAGGCCGCGTGGGCCCTCAGTGGAAACACCGAGCCGCCGTGCTGGACACGCGCGGGGGTCGAGACCTACAACGGTAACGTCGTCGAGTCCATTCGGGCCCGTTACGCGCAGGCGCGTGAGCTCACCGTCGCAAGGCAGCAGTAGCGCAGAGCCATTCGGAGCCGAATCGCGACTTCCGCGAACCGGCTGACCGCTATTCGGCTCCGAATGGAGATCTCTGTCCGAGGACCTGGGCGCAGTCATCGTGCTCGTGGAACGCGCTGGTCGACGGGGTCGAGGGTGAAGGGGTGGTGGGGTTCGGCTTGGTACCAGTAGGCGACTGAGGAGTAGTCGTCGCTGCGTTTGTTCGCGTGGCCGTGTTCGATGCTGACCCGGATGGACCGTTCGAATGGCACGGGGTCTTCGATGTGGAAGCGGTACAGGCTGATCTGCCCGCTCCAGTTGTCCCCGCCGGGCAAGGTGATGCCGTGATAGGGCGCGTGGTAGCTCTGGGTCGGGCACCACGCGGTGTTGAAATAGTCTTCCGTGCCGGTCCCGTGCAGGGTGGGTGGCCACGCCTCACCGTCGATGAAGATCATGTCGTCGCCCTCGCCGTACCAGTTCCACTCGGTGGTGTCGCGAAGATTGTGGATGTTGAGCACGCAGCCGACGTAGTGGCCGTGGCCGGTCGCGTCC
>DASUGW010000020.1:0-3691 GCA_036273805.1 Mycobacterium sp. | reverse complement strand
GGCGATGGGATGTTCGGAGGCAGCCTCCACGGCGCCGGCCATCGCGAGCAGCCGGGAGCGTTCGACTCCCGCCGCGTGGCGCACGTCGACCAGGCGCATGCGTCCCTCGGTCAGCGTTCCGGTCTTGTCCAGCACGACGGTATCGACGTTGCGGGTCGACTCCAAAGCCTGTGGACCCTTGATGAAGATGCCCAGCTGCGCCCCGCGGCCGGTGCCGACCAGCAGTGCGGTCGGCGTGGCCAGGCCCAGCGAGCAGGGGCAGGCCACCACGAGCACGGCGACCGCCGCGGTGATCGCCAGGCCGGCCGGTTGTCCGGCGAATAGCCAGCCGAGCGACGTGAGCAGCGCGACTACCAGCACGGCTGGGACGAACACCGCGGCGATCCGGTCGGCCAAGCGTTGCGCCCCGGCCTTTCCTTCCTGGGCGCGTTGCACCAGCCGGGCCATCCGGGCGAGCTGGGTGTCGGCACCCACCCGGGTGGCTCGCAGCAGTAGCCGCCCGCTGGTGTTGATCGCACCGCCGACCACGTCGTCGCCGGCAACCACCTCCCGGGGTACCGGTTCGCCGGTGACCATGCTGACGTCCAGCGCAGACCTGCCTTGCTCGACCACCGCATCGGTGGCGATCTTCTCGCCCGGCCGCGCGGTGAACAGGTCGTCGACGACCAGCTCGGAGACGGGGATTCGGCAGGGTTCGCCGTCGCGCAGCACCTCGACGTCCTTGGCGCCTAGCGCGAGCAGCGTCCGCATCGCCGCGCCGGCCGACCGCTTGGCCCGCGCCTCGAAGTAGCGCCCGGCCAGCAGGAAAGTGGTAACGCCCGCAGCGACGTCGAGGTACAGGGCGTGATCGCTGCCGGTGAGGACAGAAAGACCCTGGCCGAGGCCCGGCGAGACGGCGCCGCCGTTGAACATGATCCACAACGACCACGTCGAGGCAGCCAGGATGCCGACCGACACCAGGGTGTCCATCGATGACGTGCCGCGCCTGGCACCGGTGATAGCAGCGCGGTGAAACGGCAGCGCGCACCAGCCGACCACCGGTGCGGCCAGCGCCAGGCAGACCCACTGCCAACCGGCGAACCGGAGCTCCGGGAACAGCGACAGGGCCAGCGAGAGGTCGCAGATCGGCACGGCGAGCACCGCGGCCACCGCCAGCCGCCGACGCAGGTCTGCGACGCGATCCGCGTGCCCGGCGTCGTCGTCGACCGCGGGGACGTCCTCGACCCGGCGAGCCGTGTACCCCGCGCGCTGCACGAGATCGATCAGCGTCCGAGGGTCGGTGTCGCCGGGGCATTGCACCCGAGCCCGCTCGGTCGCGTAGTTGACCGTGGCCGTGACGCTGTCGAGCTTGTTCAGCTTGCGCTCAACGCGCGCCGCGCACGCGGCGCAGGTCATCCCACCGACGAGGATCTCGTAGCACCGCAGCGCAGTCGGCGCGGGACGGGCAACCGTGGTCGTAGTGATCCCCTCCAGCTCCGGTTGCTCGGTGTCCTAGCCGGCTGCGGCGCCGACCTCACTTGGCTCGACGAGGGGCGCTCCACAAGCGCAGGTGTAAACACCGTCGCCGGACGGGCAGTGGCATTCCTCGTCGATCTGAACCCGGCAGCCACATCCCTCGTGCGCGCAGGTCAGCACGGTCCCCTTGGTGTATTGCGTCATCCCGACCTCCCCAGGCCAAGCCTCGTATGCGTAGGACAGCACGTTACTCCCGGCGACGGCGAATGCGCGCCGCGAACCGTCAGCTGCCGAGCGTCCCGGCGATCCAGCCGTTGACCGCGGTGAAGTACTCCTGCGCGTTGAGCGCCTGGTTCAGGTCGTGTGGCGCACCGGGCAGGACGAACGCGTCCACCGACGGAATGTCGGGACCAACCCGCAGCGGTGGTCGCGGTGTATCCCCATTCGCGTTGAGCTCGGTGATGGTCAGCACGTCGGATCCTCCCACCCTCGGGAGGCTCGGTCCGAGCCGGATGTCACAGCGTCGGGCGGAGTTTGCCTGTCACGCGAGGTCGCGGTAATCGGCGGCAACCCGCATAAACACCTGTGCTGCCTCGTCACCGAACACAGCGACTTCTTCAAGCTCCGCGAATCGGCGGTCATAGGCGGCCAGTTCTGCTGGGTCGGTGATGAAAGCTGTGCCGGACTCGGTGCCGACGATCACGGTGTGGGTGTCGTAAAGGTGGAAGGCATGCCGGGCATGCATGGTGAGCGGTCGGTCCCATGGGATGACTCCGAGCCGGAGGTTCGGGTGGCGGGTGAGTCCGGCGAGGTGGTCGAGCTGGGCTGCCATGATGGTGGGGCTGCCGATGTGCCAGCGCAACGCACCCTCGGCGTGCAGGAGAGTGAGCTGTCGGTCGGTGTCCAGGACGGCCTGTCGTTCCTGGCGGGATCGGGTGAGCTGTTCCAAAGCATCTCCCGTGGCCGCTGGAGCACAATCCGCGCAGAGGTGGAGCCTCCTTGCAGGTCCCGCGCGGTGCCTTGCAGGGCGACTCGCAGCTCGGCGGGTGCTCGGTATGCCTTGCAGAGTGCGGTGATTTCCTTGACGGTGGGCGCACGGCGCCCAGTCTCCAGCCGGGACACGGTCGACTGCGACAAACCGGCTCGCCGTGCGGCCTCAATTCCGGACAGGCCAGCGTCGAGCCGGAGACGGCGCAGGGTCGCCGCGAGTTCTGGATGCGTGTCTCTGTCGCTCAAGCCGGTGCGCGGTGTCGATACGCCACTCGGTGTGCCGAGCGATAGTGCTGCGGATGGTCGTTCCACCATGTAGTGAAGTCTGTTCCTAACTCCCACGAGACCTTTGCCGCTGCGCGGTATTCAGCGACCTGATTTGGGTGGAGGATCTCTGCGGCGTGAAACTGGCCGTCAGGCTGGTAGTGCATGGCGACGACCTCCCGGCCGTCGATAAGCCAGAAATCTCCGGCGATGCTGGTGAGTTCTGCGGGCAACAGTCGGTTCTGCGCAAGGTCGATGACTCGGATGATCTCCCCAGCCTGGGAGTTGAGCGCGTAACCCCACTCGCAGGCGTAACGCTCGTATTCGGTAATCGGGTTGTGGATGATCCGTACGCGGCGGCGAAGTCTGCCCTGCTCGGCCCACTTGCGCAGAGTGTCCAGCCAGGGTTGTTTGCGTTCGGGGGTAGGCGCGTCGGCGCCCTCCAGGTAACGGCGGTAGTCCGAACCGTCGGAGGCGACTTCGTAGGCCGGGAGAGTCTCCCACCGGAACAGATCTTGGGTGGCGCTCTCTAGTACTTGCTTGAGCTGGGATAGGTCGAGGAACGCCACGCTGAACCCTCCCTCGTGATCAAGCTTGCGGGTCGGCTGAGACAAATCTCAACAGCGGCCTCCCCGACGGGCAGTCGGAGCGTGGTCAGCGCCTCCGGATCGGTGACCGCGGTGCCCCGGACGAGGATGGTGCCACGATCTGTAGGACGCAGAGTCGGGCCGCTGATGGTGAATCCCGAAAACAGGGCAGCTGGGACCTCGACCACGGTTTCCGTCCGTCGTGCCGCACGGTGCGGGCGGCCGGCAGTACCACCATGAAGACGAGAGGTCACAGTGCCGCAGTTGCCAGAAGTGGACGGGCCGCATCACCTGCCGTATGGCGAGCAGGAACGTTGTGCTGTGGAGGGACGCCGCATCGACGGCAGCGGTCAGTGCACCGTGGTCGCGATCCGCGACCGGAGGCGTCGCGGATG
>DASUGW010000019.1:0-3362 GCA_036273805.1 Mycobacterium sp. | reverse complement strand
GGACGGTCCGACGATCGCCGTGGTGGTGCCCGGCTGCAGGGTGAAGCTCACCCCGTCCAGCACCGGCGCGCTCGCGCCGTCGTAACTGAACGTGACGTTGTCGAATTCGATCAGCGGCGCGCCGTCATGGGCACGACGGCTTTGGGTTCCGGCGGCCATGACCGGTGCGCCGAGTACCGCGCGGATCCGGTCGAGGGTGGCGCGGGTGCTTTCCAGGGCCGGGCCCAGTTCGCTGATCGACGTGAACGGCTCCAGGTAGCGGGCGATCACCACGATCAGCGCGATCGCCTCCGGCACGCTCAACGTGTGGGCGATGGTCAAAGCCGTTGTCGCGCCGGCGAACAGGATCAGCGCGAGCTGGCTGGCCAGGCTGAACAACAGCTGGCCGGGACCCTGCATTGTCAGCAGCCGCATCGTGGCACCATGCTGGGCGGCCAGCGCGTCGCCGACCATGCTGCGGGCCGGCTCGACGCGCCGCGCCGCACGCAACGCCTGCTGGGTGCGGGCGAACTCGATGATGCGTTCGGTCAGGGCGGTGTTGGTCTCACCGGCGACGGTGTCGGCGCGCCGGGACAGCCGGTTGGACAGCCATAGGGCGCCGAGTAACAGGACCACACCGGCGAGCGCCGCCAGCCCCAGTTGCCAGGACACCGCGAGCAGCGCTACCGCGATCGCCAGCGGCAGCAGAACCGCGGATATCAACGGGGTCAACAAGTTCACGACGAGACCGACCAATTCCGGTCCGGTCGCGGCGATTGCCTGCCGGGTGGACGCGGTGTTGTCGGCATCCAGCCACCCCAGCCGGATCGTCGGCAGCCGGTCGGCCATATCGTGCTGGGCGCTGTCGAGCAGCGCGAAACCGAGATCGAACGCGGTTCGCGAGATCACCGTATCCACTACCCAGCCCGCGACCGTCACCACCGTCAACCAGGCCAAAGGGCCCAACGCATTTCGGGGAGCGTCGCTGAACAGTGCACCCACCAGTGGTACCAACAGCACGGTGCCGGCGGCGCGGATCAGCACCGAAACCACGGTCAGCACGAGATAGCCGATCAACCGGGGGCGGCGATCGCGCGGGATCAGGGTGAGCAGTGTGCGGATCATCGGCTGGCCTCCTGCCCGGCGGACACCGAGGCGTTGTGTCCGGTGTCCCAGAGTTGGCGGTAACGGCCGTCGGCGGCGAGCAGTTCGGCATGGGTGCCGGATTCGGCGATCCGGCCACCGTCGAGCACGACGATCTGGTCTGCGTGGGTGATGGTGTGCAGCCGGTGTGCGATCACCAGCACCGTGCGATCGGCTGTCAGCCGGGTGATTGCCTGCTGCACAAGATATTCCGACTCGGGATCCGCGAATGCGGTGGCCTCGTCGAGGATCAGCACCGGGGTGTCCGCCAGGATCGCGCGGGCGATGGTCAGCCGTTGGCGTTCGCCGCCGGAGAGCCCGGAGCCCACCCCCAGGACCGTGTCGTAGCCCTGTGGCAGCCGGCGTACCCGTTCGTCGATCTGGGCGTCGGTGGCCGCCGCGCGCACGCGGTCGGCACTGGCGTCGGGCTCGGCCAGCGCGATGTTGTCGGTGACGGTGCCGTGCACGAGCTGGGTGTCCTGCAGCACGAAACCGATGTGCTGGTACAGCTCGTCGGCGCTCAGCGCGCGGATGTCAATCTCACCGATGCGAATGGCGCCCGCACCCACGTCGTAGAACCGGGCCAGCAGTGCCGCCAGCGTGGACTTGCCGGATCCAGACGGGCCGACCAGCGCGGTCACCGTGCCCGGTCGCAGGGTCAGGCTGATGTCGTGGAGAACCGGAATCCCGGTCCGGTAGCCGAAAGTGACCCGGTCGAAAATCACCGCGGCTCCCGACACCGAAGCCCCTGAAGCGCTTTCGGCGAGGGCTGTCTCGAGTTCGGGCTCGTCGAGCGCGCCCTGAATCCGGCGGGCGGCCAGCATGCCGCCGCGAATACCGCCCAGTCCGTAGCCGATGCCGAGCAGCCGGACCCCGAATGTCGTGCCCAGCAACAGGAACGGCAGCAGGTTGACCGGATTGATCGACCCGGAGATGACCATCGGCACTCCCGCCGCGGCGATCAGCCAGAGGAAGGTGGCGGGCCGGGTGGTGAGGTCCATGAATGTCTTCTTGCCGGTGAACGGCCGCTGCCAGGCCACCAGGAAGCCGATGTATTCGTCGAGCTGGCGGCGGAACCGTGATGACGCCGCACCACCGAACGCCCGAACCACCGGCTGGCCTTCCAGATAGGCACCCGCCTCGCCGTTCATCCTTTCGGCCCACCGCATCGCCTGCGCGATCCGAGGTCCGGACTGCACGGTCATGATCGACATCGTCACGATGTAGATCAGCACCGGCACCAGTAGCAGCAGCGCCAATCGCCAGTCCACCGCGAAGAGGTAGACGAGTACTGCGATCGGCGCGATGACGGCGGCGACCGCATCCGGGATGGCGTGGGTCACCAAATAGTGCAGCGACAGCGTGTCGTCGGCGACGAGTTGCTTGATGGCACCCGACCCGCGGGCGGTGAACCAGCCCAGCGGTAGCCGGGCCATCTTGCCCAGCAGACGGCCGCGCACGTCGCGGGAGAATCGGGCATCGACGGTGTGCAGCCACAGCGTCAGCGCGGCGGCTAAGAAGGTGCCGAAGCCCAGCAGCCCGGCCGCGGTAAGACCCAGTTGCCACAACCGGTGCGGCTGCGCCCCCGACAACAGCAGCCGCGCCAACTCCACCAGCAATACGAACGGTGCCAGCTGCACCACCGTGATCACGGCCTGCAGCACACCCGCGACGATCAATTGCCGGCGCAGCGGAGCGAGCAATTGACCGGCCGCCTGCGAACGCCAGGTCCCACGGGCGGTCGCAGCAGTTGGTGTCTCAGATGTCTGCGCGTCACCCTTGCCCGCACACCCGCGCACCGCTGCGTCGGGTTCGGGCGCCGCCGGCGCGACGGTCGCGCCGGTCTCCGAATCCTGCCCGGATTGGCCCTCATGCCTATCCCCGCGTCGGCTGCCCATCTGCCGGCCTTCGGTCCAGTAACCCTGGGCGTGAATTTCCGTTTTGGGGAAACCGAATTCGTCGCGCAACCGGGTACGCAGGTGCTTGAGCGAACCGGCCTCCGGCGTCACCCAGCAGTACCAGTTGGACCAGTCCCGAGCCTCGATCGCCGAGGCCAGCGAAGTGGCATCCCGGCGATCGACCCGATGCACCCGCAGCCTGGGATGCTCTGCCAGCGGAATCAGTACGTCGTTGTCGTCGTGCTGCTCGAGATAGCACTCGATGGGGATGTCGTGCGGGACCACACCGATGATGCCGTTGATCGCAGGTGTCGAAGCGGCATCGCCGATAAGCAGGTAGCC
>DASUGW010000018.1:0-29281 GCA_036273805.1 Mycobacterium sp. | reverse complement strand
GCGTCCGCATCCCTGGTCGGCAACATCTACCTGGGCATTGTGCAGAACGTGTTGCCCTCGATGGAGGCCGCGTTCGTCGATATCGGCCGTGGCCGCAACGGCGTGCTCTACGCCGGCGAGGTCAACTGGGAGGCCGCCGGGCTCGGTGGCGCGAACCGCAAGATCGAACAGGCACTCAAGCCCGGCGACTACGTGGTTGTCCAGGTCAGCAAGGATCCGGTGGGGCACAAGGGCGCCCGGCTCACCACCCAGGTGTCGCTGGCCGGTCGTTACCTCGTTTACGTGCCGGGGGCGTCGTCTACCGGCATCAGCCGCAAGCTGCCCGACACCGAACGCCAGCGCCTCAAGGAGATCCTGCGCGAGGTGGTTCCGGCCGACGCCGGTGTGATCATCCGCACCGCATCGGAGGGCGTGAAGGAAGAAGACATTCGCGGCGATGTGGCGCGACTGCAGGAACGCTGGACGCAGATCGAGTCCGAAGCCGCAGAAGTCGCCGAAAAGAAGGCGGGCGCGGCGATTCCGCTCTACGAAGAGCCGGACGTCTTGGTCAAGGTGATCCGCGACCTGTTCAATGAGGATTTCTCGAATCTGATCGTGTCCGGCGACACCGCTTGGGACACCATCAACGATTACGTCAATTCCGTTGCGCCCGATCTGCTTTCGAAGCTCACCAAGTATGAGACCGAGCCTTTGTCGGGTGGCCCGTCCAAACCGGACGTGTTCGCCGTGCATCGCATCGACGAGCAACTGGCCAAAGCGATGGACCGCAAGGTGTGGTTGCCCTCTGGCGGCACGCTGGTGATCGATCGCACCGAGGCGATGACGGTGGTCGACGTCAACACCGGCAAGTTCACCGGCGCCGGGGGCAACCTGGAACAGACCGTCACCAAGAACAACCTCGAGGCCGCCGAGGAGATCGTGCGTCAACTGCGGTTGCGCGATATCGGCGGCATCGTGGTCATCGATTTCATCGACATGGTGCTGGAGTCCAACCGGGATCTGGTGCTGCGACGGCTCACCGAGGCGTTGGCCCGCGACCGCACCCGGCACCAGGTGTCGGAGGTGACCTCGCTGGGCCTGGTCCAGCTGACCCGCAAGCGGCTAGGTACCGGTTTGGTCGAGGCGTTCTCGACCACCTGCACCCACTGCGCGGGGCGGGGCATCGTGTTGCACACCGATCCGGTTGACGCTGCGCCGGCCCCGGCCCGGAAGGCGGAATCGGGTAGCGGTGGTGGCCGTCGCGGCAAACGTGGCAAGAAGGCCAGGACCGACGACGGCGTGGTCGCCGCCGCCACACCGATGGCCAAGGTGCCGGCACATCCCGCGGGCGAGCACCCGATGTTCAAGGCCATGGCCGGGCGCCACGACGACGAGCACGAGGTTGAGCCCGACGAGGCGTTCCAACCCGAAGGTCCCGCAGATGAGGACCACGACGAGGAGTTCGTCGCGGTGGCCGAAGAAGTCACCGAGGAGACCGCTGAGGAAGACCTCGATGATGACTTCGACGGTGCCGAATCGGACGAGTCCGAAGAGTCCGAAGACGACGCCATCGAGGTCGACCTCGACGACGATGATGACGACGAGGATGAGGATCTCGAGGATCTGGACCTCGACGAGGACGAAGACGAAGACGAAGACGAAGACGAAGACGCCGAAGAGTCCGTCGACGAGAGCGACGACGAGGACGAGGACGAGGACGAAGTCGCCGGCGAGTTCAACGGTGACGGGGGCGAGGACGAGCACGCGGTCCGAGTGAGCGCCGCCAGGCCGCGCCGGCGTCGCGCGGCGGCCCGCCCGGCGGGACCGCCGCGGTAGCCGCTGTGACCGCGCGAGGGTCCGGTCGCGGGTCGGCGGCACTGCGCCGCCAGGCGGTTTGACCCTCTACCCGCTGGTCACGTAACCTTGAGCAGTTGTCTGCAGGCACTGTGACCATCGGTGCCGGCAGCGGCGGGCGGCTAAGGCAACAGCTGAGGCTAGGCGAAGGTCAGAGTCCACGGCAGGAGCCACAGCCCGCAACCCACAGACCCGCGCACGCAGCCTGACAGGTAGCGCGCGCTCGCAGACGAGACGAACAGAGGGAACGAAGACGATGGCGACGTACGCAATCGTGAAGACCGGTGGCAAGCAGTACAAGGTTGCCGCTGGTGACGTGGTCAAGGTCGAGAAGCTCGACGCTGAGCCCGGCGCCACGGTCCAGCTGCCTGTTTCCCTGGTCGTCGACGGCGCGAAGGTGACCACCGACGCCGGCGAGCTGGCCAAGTCGGCCGTTGCCGCCGAGGTGCTCGAGCACACCAAGGGCCCCAAGATCCGCATCCACAAGTTCAAGAACAAGACCGGCTATCACAAGCGTCAGGGTCACCGTCAGCAGCTGACGGTCCTGAAGGTCACCGGCATCAAGTAGCAGGGGAGCGAACAAACATGGCACACAAAAAGGGCGCTTCCAGCTCACGCAACGGTCGGGACTCCGCAGCCCAGCGGCTCGGCGTCAAGCGGTTCGGTGGCCAGGTCGTCAAGGCCGGCGAGATCCTCGTCCGCCAGCGCGGTACTCATTTCCACCCCGGCGTCAACGTCGGCCGTGGCGGTGACGACACGCTGTTCGCCACGGCGCCCGGCGCCGTCGAGTTCGGCGTCAAGCGCGGCCGTAAGACGGTCAACATCGTCCCGGTCGCTCCGGCAGAGGTTTAATCGCCGAGGACAACGCCGCGAATGTGAAGCTGTTGCGAGTTCTTGAGCGAATACTCGCACTAGCTTCACGCTCGAGGAGAAAGGTTGTCCGATGCCCCGGTTCGTCGACCGTGTCGTCATCCACGCGCGGGCCGGTTCCGGTGGGAACGGCTGCGCGTCGGTGCACCGTGAGAAGTTCAAACCACTAGGCGGTCCGGACGGCGGAAACGGTGGCCACGGCGGCAGCATCGTCTTCGTCGTCGATCCGCAGGTACACACGCTGCTGGACTTCCACTTCCACCCGCATGTCAGTGCACCCAACGGCAAGCAGGGCGCGGGAAGCAACCGCGACGGCGCCGCGGGCGCCGACCATGAGGTGAAGGTTCCCGACGGCACCGTCGTCCTCGACGAGAGCGGTCGGCTCCTGGCGGACATGGTTGGTGCGGGTGCCCGATTCGAAGCGGTCGCCGGCGGTCGTGGCGGCCTGGGTAACGCGGCGTTGGCATCGCGCGCCCGCAAGGCACCCGGTTTCGCGCTGCTGGGCGAAAAGGGTGAGGAGCGCGAGCTCGTCCTCGAACTGAAAACCGTTGCAGACGTGGGTCTGGTCGGCTTTCCGTCGGCCGGGAAATCGTCACTGGTGTCGGCGATCTCGGCGGCCAAACCGAAGATTGCCGACTACCCGTTCACCACCCTGGTGCCCAACTTGGGCGTGGTTTCCGCCGGTGAGCACACCTTCACCGTCGCCGATGTGCCCGGGCTCATCCCCGGCGCCTCCGAAGGCCGCGGGCTGGGTCTGGAATTCCTCCGCCACATCGAGCGCTGCGCTGTGCTGGCGCATGTAATCGACTGCGCGACAATGGAACCCGGTCGCGACCCGATCTCAGATATCGACGCGCTGGAGGCTGAGCTCGCGGCCTATCAGCCGACGCTGCAAGGCGATTCCACGCTCGGCGACCTCGCTGAGCGTCCCCGCGTGGTGGTGCTGAACAAGATCGACATCCCGGACGCCAAGGAACTGGCCGACTTCGTCCGGGCCGATGTCGAGGCGCGCGGTTGGCCGGTGTTCGAGGTATCCACCGTCAGTCGCACCGGTCTGCGGCCGTTGATCTTCGGACTGTGGGACATGGTGTCGGCGTACCGTGCGGCTCAGCCGGAGCAGGCGCCGCGCCGCCCGATCATCCGGCCCATCCCGGTCGACGAGACCAGCTTCTCGGTCGAGGCCGACGGATACGGGGGCTATCTGGTGCGCGGTGTGCGGCCGGAACGCTGGGTCGCGCAGACCAACTTCGACAACGACGAGGCCGTCGGCTACCTGGGCGACCGGTTGGCCCGCCTCGGCGTCGAGGACGAACTGCTCAAGCGGGGAGCCCGACCCGGCTGTGCGGTCACCATCGGCGACATGACATTCGACTGGGAGCCGCAGACGCCCGCGGGTGTGGATGTCACCATGACGGGTCGCGGTACCGACATCCGGTTGGAGCGCAACGACCGCATCGGCGCCGCGGAACGCAAGGTCGCACGCAAGGCGCGCCGCAGTTCGGACCCGGTCGAGGACGGCGAGTCCGCCGAGTGACCAGCGCCAATCGTGAGGCGATCCGCACCGCGCGCAGTGTCGTCGTCAAGGTCGGTACCACGGCGCTGACGACGCCGACGGGAATGTTCGATGCGGGCCGGCTGCAACAGCTCGTCGATGCCATCGAGGCCCGGATGCGGGCCGGCTCCGATGTGGTGATCGTGAGTTCAGGTGCCATTGCGGCCGGTCTCGAACCCCTCGGGTTGTCCAAGCGTCCCACTGACCTGGCCACCAAACAGGCGGCGGCCAGTGTCGGGCAGGTTGCGCTGGTGAACTCCTGGAACGCGGCGTTCGGTCACTATCGGCGCACGGTCGGCCAGGTGCTGCTGACTGCGCACGACATCGCGATGCGAGCGCAGGCGACCAATGCCCAGCGCACACTCGACCGGTTGCGGGCGCTGCATGCCGTGGCGATCGTCAACGAAAACGACACCGTGGCGACCAACGAGATCCGCTTCGGCGACAACGACCGGCTTTCGGCGCTGGTTGCCCATCTCGTCGGCGCCGACGCGTTGATACTGCTGTCCGACATCGACGGGCTCTACGACGGCGACCCGCGTAAGGCGCCGAAGACCAACCCCGCGCGGTTTGTCCCCGAGGTCAGCGGGCCCGAGGACCTGGCCGAAGTCACTGCGGGCCAGGGTAGCCACCTCGGGACCGGTGGCATGGTCTCCAAGCTGTCCTCGGCGCTGCTGGCTGCCGATGCCGGGGTGCCCGTGCTGCTGGCCGCCGCTGCGGATGCCGCCGCTGCGCTGTCGGATGCCTCGGTGGGCACGGTGTTCGCGGCGCGGCCGGCCCGCATGTCGGCCCGCCGCTTCTGGGTCCGCTACGCGGCCGAGACGTCGGGGTCGCTCACGCTCGACGAAGGCGCCGTCCGGGCGGTCGTCGGCAACCGCCGGTCACTGCTGCCGGCCGGCATCACCGCGGTGTCGGGCCCATTCTTCGGCGGTGACGTGGTCGAACTGCGGGGGCCAGACGAATCCGTGGTGGCCCGCGGCGTGGTCGCCTACGACGCCGCGGAACTGGCGCAGATGCTGGGGCGTTCGACGCCGGAGCTTCCCGCCGACATGCGCCGACCCGCGGTGCACGCCGACGATCTGGTTGCCGTCTAGCAGCTCCGGTGTTGGGCCTCAGGAAACCCGAGGCCGTTCGAAACAGAGTGCGCGCGACGTCACCGGAGCACGGGCGGCAATGCCGACACCGCGGACTCCGCTATCGGGGTCAGTTCCGAAGCCAACAGTGCCAGCAGCTCCGAACAGCCACCACCGATGCTGACGGTGGCCAACTCGTCGCCGCGGGTCGGGCCCCGGTTGACGATGGCCACCGGAATGCCACGGCTCACCGCGTGCCGGACGAACCGATAGCCGGAGAACACCGTCAGCGACGAGCCCGCCACCAGAAGCGCCTCGGCCCCTTCGACCATTGAATACGCTTGTTCCACAACTTCTTTGGCGACACTTTCGCCAAAGTAGACGATGTCGGGTTTGAGCATCCCGCCGCAGCGGGCGCAGTCGACGTAACGGAACGACTGCGTGTCGGCCACAACCGCGTCGGCGTCCGGGGCCACCGCGATCCCGCCGATCCGTTCGGCGCGCTGCAGGAAGCCCGGATTCAAGGCTTCGAGTTCGTCGGCCAACTCCGCGCGGCTGATGACAAAGCCGCAACCCAGGCACACTACCCGCGCGTAGGTGCCGTGCAGGTTGATCACCGTGCGACTGCCGGCCTTGGTGTGTAACAGGTCGACGTTCTGGGTGATGACACCGTCGACCACACCGGCGTGTTCGAGTGCGACCAGTGCACGGTGACCCGCGTTGGGCTGCGTTGCGTGCATGTGCCGCCAGCCGATGTGATTACGTGCCCAGTACCGCTGCCGGAATGCCGGATCCGAGGTGAACTGGCGGATGGTCATGGGGTTGCTCGGAGGCGCGTCCGGTCCGCGGTAGTCGGGAATGCCGGAGTCGGTGGATACGCCGGCCCCCGTGAGTACCGCGATCCGGCGGCCGACGAGCGCCGCGACGAGTTCCGGAGCTTCTGGGCCTTGCATCCCACCCAGACTAGGTCGCTTTGTCACAATTGAGCCGTGGACTTCTACAGCGCGTACCGGCACGGCTTCGTGCGAGTCGCCGCATGCACCCTGCATACGGCGATCGGCGATCCCTCCGCGAACGCCGAATCTGTGCTGGCAGCGGCTCGGGAGTGTCACGACGACGGTGTGGCGCTGGTGGTGTTCCCGGAGCTGACGCTGTCTGGCTACTCCATCGAGGACGTCCTGCTCCAGGACACCCTCACCGAAGCGGTGCACACCGCGCTGACCGAACTGGTCGCCGCCTCGGCGGTGTTGACACCCGTGCTCGTCGTCGGCGCACCATTGCGTCACCGCAACCGCGTCTACAACACCGCGGTGGTGATCCACCGCGGTGCGGTGCTCGGCGTCGTGCCCAAGTCCTACCTACCGACGTACCGGGAGTTCTACGAGCGGCGGCAGATGGCGCCCGGCGATGACGTCCACGGCACCATCACCGTCGCCGGCGGCGAGGTTCCGTTCGGCCCCGATCTGCTCTTCGCCGCCGCCGACTATCCCGGTTTCGTGTTACACGTCGAGGTCTGTGAGGACATGTGGGTTCCGGTGCCGCCGAGTGCCCGTGCCGCGCTGGCCGGGGCGACGGTGCTCGCAAACCTGTCGGGTAGCCCGATCACCGTCGGGCGGGCCGATGACCGCAAGCTGATGGCGCGTTCGGCGTCGGCGCGCTGCCTGGCGGCTTACGTGTATGCCGCCGCCGGTGAGGGAGAGTCGAGCACCGACCTCGCCTGGGACGGCCAGACAATGATCTACGAAAACGGTGTGCTGCTTGCAGAATCCGAGCGATTCCCCAAGGGCGCTCGCCGCAGCATCGCCGACGTCGACACCGAACTGCTACGCGCCGAGCGCATTCGGATGGGGACATTCGATGACAACCGTCGCACCCTGGGCATCGATGAAGACGGCGCCACGTCAGCGCGACGGGTGCAATTCACCCTCGACCCGCCGACCGAAGACATCGGCCTGCGGCGCCCCATCGAACGCTTTCCGTTCGTTCCGTCGGATCCCGCACGGCTGCAACAGGATTGCTATGAGGCCTACAACATCCAGGTATCCGGCCTGGAACAGCGGCTGCGCGCACTGAACTATCCGAAGCTGGTCATCGGCGTGTCCGGCGGCCTCGACTCCACACATGCGCTGATCGTCGCCGCGCGCGCCATGGATCGGGAAGGCCGGCCGCGCAGCGACATCCTGGCCTACACCATGCCCGGTTTCGCAACCGGCGACCGGACGAAGAGCAACGCCATAGCGCTGAGCAAGGCCCTGGGCGTCAGCTTCGAAGAACTCGACATCCGCGACACCGCGCGAATGATGCTGGGGGAGATGGGCCACCCGTTCGCCCGCGGTGAAGAGGTCTACGACATCACGTTCGAGAACGTGCAGGCCGGACTGCGTACCGACTATCTGTTCCGGCTTGCCAATCAGCGTGGCGGGATCGTGCTGGGCACCGGGGATCTGTCCGAGTTGGCGCTGGGCTGGTCCACTTACGGTGTGGGTGACCAGATGTCGCACTACAACGTCAACGGTGGCGTGCCGAAGACGCTGATCCAGCACCTGATTCGTTGGGTCATCTCCTCCGGTGAGTTCGACCTGGCGGTGGGGGAAGTGCTGCAGTCGGTGCTGGACACCGAGATCACCCCGGAGTTGGTGCCCGCGACCGCGGGCGAACCGGTGCAGAGCAGCGAGGCCAAGGTCGGACCTTATGCGCTGCAGGATTTTTCGCTGTACCAGGTGTTGCGCCACGGTTTCCGGCCCTCGAAGATCGCTTTCCTGGCATGGCATGCCTGGCATGACGCCGAAACCGGACACTGGCCGCTGGGGTACCCGCTGGACAAGCGGCCCGCCTACTCGCTCGCCGAGATTCGACACTGGCTACAGGTGTTCGTACAGCGGTTCTACTCGTTCAGCCAGTTCAAACGCTCGGCACTGCCCAACGGACCCAAGGTGTCCTCGGGTGGGGCCCTGTCGCCACGTGGAGACTGGCGCGCCCCGTCCGATATGTCGGCCCGGATCTGGCTCGACGAGATCGAGCGCGAGGTGCCCGAGAGCTGACCTGGCGGGCGCATCCAGCCGCCGATCGGCGACGTCGGCGTTGCCACCGCGGTAGCGCGTCGGGAGGTCGTCATGGCCGACTCGGTCTCGGCGTGAGCCATTCCCGGCGCGTGTCACCGCGGCCTTATCGAGACCACAAGCGGTTCTGCCGGCATGCAGCGGTTGCGGGCTGCGTGCTCCAGGGCGTCGACGACAGCGGCTTTCGGCAGGAGCAGTCGCGACTTGGCTTGCCACCCGCAGGTGCATTGAGCTTGTCGCCGTCTGCGCCCTTCCCATGCCAGTACGGCAACTAGTCCGGGACTGGTGGGCGCGCTGTCGGAATCGGGTGCCAATACGTCGCGCGGCGGTCGCGCTGCATCGAATTGCTGACGACCTCGGACCTCGACGAACTGCGACACGGCTTCGACTTGCGCCACGCTGGAGTCCCCTCGAGCTTGGTGATTGTCAGTACTGTAACCCAAACGTGCACCGTGTCGAGCTACATTCTGCCAGTTCCGGGCATGTTTCCACCGCCAACCGCAGAGCGTGCACTCGGCGCTAGCTGCGTCACCGCGTGCGGCGATGATGTCCTGTGTGCAACCGACTCGCTCTCCGCGCATGGTCCCGCGCTGTCGGCGCCCGCCCAGGCAGTCGCCTGCCGTGGGCTAGAGCCGTCCGTCGGTACGCAGATCGGGGTGCACCCAGTCCGGGGACCGGCGTTCCTTGAATGCGACGAAACCTTGCGCGGCTTCCTCGCCGCTGTAGCTGGCCTTCATACCGATTCGGTCGTAGAGGCCCAGGTAGCTGTCCAGGCTGGATTTCACCACCGCCCGTGCTCGCGGTGCGGTTCGGCAGCACTGCGCCAGAACCTCTTTGGCGGCGCCCATCAGTTCGTCATGCGGGACGACCCGGGCGACCATGCCCCAGTCGACGGCTTCCTCTGCCGTCAGCACCCGGCCGGTGAACATCAGGTCGCGCGTGCGAACCGGGCCGATCACCCGGGCCAGCGTCTGGCTGTAGTAGGTGTCGGCGATGCCCCGGTACAACTCCGGCACCCGGAACGTAGCCCGGTCGCTGACCACGGCCATGTCGCTGCACATGGCGATCTGCAGGCCGCCGCCCTGCGCCAGTCCGTTGACCGCGCTGACCACAGGTTTGGCCGACTGACGCAGTCGTTCGAAGGGGGTGACATCCATGTCGAGTGCCCGGCCCACGGCGGTGAGCCAGTTGTCCGACCCGTCGCCGCCACCAAGATCACCGCCCGGCGCGAACACGTCTCCGGTGCCGGTGATCAACAAGCCGGCCAGGGTGTCGTCGGCCTCCACCAGTCCCACCGCATAGCGGATCCCGAAGTACATCGCCGGCGTCATCGCGTTGCGGGCTTCCGGGCGGTCCAGCGTCACGACCCCGAAGGGGCCTTCCCGGTCGAATCGCAGATACGGGGTACCCAGCCAGTCGCCGTCCGGGGGTCGGGGAGTCATGGTGGGGCACTATAACTTCCAACTTCCCGCCGAGAATCGGGTTCTGAACACGTTTCCGGCGACGGTGTCAGAAGGTCAACCTTCGGGATGGGCGCGCGCGTGTCACCCGTCGGCGAGCGCGTCCTCGATGGTCTCGTCGCGCGGCGCGCAGTCCCCGGCGCCGGGCACCAGGGTGGCCAGCGCCCCCGCAGTGACGGCCCGGAGCAGCGCGTGCCGGTGGTCATCGCGCCAACCGGCAGCCAGCACGCCGGCGAACACATCTCCGGCGCCCGTCGTGTCGATCGGTTCCACCGCCGGAGCGCTGATGTCGGCGTGGCCGTACTCGCCGTCGTAGCTGGCGCCCCGCGCACCCAGCGTCGTGACCAGGTGCGGCACCGGCCAGCGCCAGTCGGCCGCTTCGGTTTCGTTGACGATGACGACGTCGACCAGCGTCGCCAGCTTGGCCAGCCGTTCGGTATCGGCGCCCGCCGGGGAGGCGTTGAGCAGCACCGTCACACCGGCGTCGCGGCCACACTGCGCCGCGGCCAGCGCGGTGTCCACGGGGATCTCCAGCTGCAGCAACACCACGTCCGAACCCGAGACCGTGTCGCGGGCCAGCGGGTCATCCAGTGTCAGGTGAGCGTTTGCGCCCGGCGCCACCACGATCATGTTCTCGGCGGTGTCGGGGCGCACCACGATCGCGGCGGTACCGCTGGGTACCGGCAGTGTGGCCACGGCCTGCACCTTTACTCCATTGCTGGTCAGGTGCTGCCGCAGGGCGCGGCCGTGGGTATCGGCACCGAGCGCGGCCACCAACTGCACCTGTGCTCCGGCGCGAGCGGCGGCCACCGCCTGGTTGCCCCCCTTGCCGCCGGGGCTGGTGGTCAGCGTCGAAGCCAGCACCGTCTCACCGGGCCGCGGCAGCGGTGTGCCGCTGGCGAGTACAAAGCCCAGATCCATGTTCACGCTGCCTACCACGCACACCCGCGCCACCCGCTCAGGCTAACCGGTAGAACACCCGATAAGCTGGGCTAATGAGTCTGCCAGCAGCCTCCGCTCCGGCTGAGGTGAACAGTCTGCGCGCCGACGTGCACGACGCCGCCCGGCGCGCCCGCGTCGCGGCCCGCGAACTGGCCACCCTGCACGCCACCGTCAAGGACCGTGCATTGCACGCCGCCGCAGATGCGGTGCTGGCCGGCGTCGATCAGATTCTGGCCGCCAACGCCGAAGACCTCGACAACGCGCGTGCCGCGGGCACCGCCGAGGCGATGCTGGACCGGCTGGCGCTCAACCCGCAGCGCGTCGACGGCATCGCCGCCGGTCTGCGCCAGGTCGCCGGCCTCCCCGATCCGATCGGGGAGGTGTTGCGTGGCCGCACCCTGCCCAACGGGTTGCAGCTGCGCCAACAACGGGTTCCGCTCGGCGTGATCGGAATCGTCTACGAGGGCCGGCCCAACGTCACCGTCGACGCTTTCGGGCTGACCCTCAAATCCGGCAATGCGGTGCTGTTGCGCGGCAGTTCGTCGGCCGCACGGTCCAACGCCGCACTGGTATCGGTGCTGCGCGGCGCCCTGGCCGACGAGGGTTTGCCGGTAGACGCCGTCCAATTGCTGTCGTCGGCCGATCGGGCCAGCGTCACACACCTGATCCAGGCTCGTGGGCTGGTCGACGTGGTGATCCCGCGCGGAGGAGCCGGCCTGATCGACGCCGTCGTGCGTGACGCCCTGGTGCCCACCATCGAAACCGGTGTCGGGAACTGCCACGTGTACGTCCACGAGGCGGCGGACATCGATGTCGCCGAACGAATCCTTTTGAACTCCAAGACGCGTCGACCGAGTGTGTGCAATGCCGCCGAGACACTCCTGGTGGATTCGGCCATCGCCGGCACCGCACTGCCGCGCCTGCTGGAAGCGCTGCGCGCGGCCGGGGTCACAATGCACGAGAATCCCTCCGAAGATGAGCTGCGCGCCGAGTTCCTGTCGCTGGACATGGCGGTGGCCGTGGTCGACGGGATCGACGCCGCGATCAGCCATATCAACGAGTACGGCACCGGGCACACCGAGGCCATCGTCACGACAAATCTCGCCGCCGCGCAACGCTTCACCGAACGGGTGGACGCTGCCGCGGTGATGGTCAACGCCGCGACGTCGTTCACCGACGGCGAGCAGTTCGGCTTCGGTGCCGAGATCGGTATCTCCACCCAGAAACTGCACGCCCGCGGCCCAATGGGGCTGCCCGAGCTGACATCGACGAAATGGATCGTCTGGGGCGACGGACACGTCCGCCCCGTGTGAGCACCCACCCGGCCAGACTGCGATGAGCGCGAAAAGGTGCGACTGTCATAGGCAGTACCGCAGTCTCGACACAGATCAACAAGGAGACTAAGTGGAGACCCCCGCACGGCAGGCCCCGCTGTTCGCCGACATCGACGATGTCGCGCGGCGGCTGGCAGAGACCGGTTACCTACCCGACACCGCCACTGCGACAGCGGTTTTCCTGGCCGACCGGCTGGGGAAGCCGCTATTGGTGGAGGGCCCCGCGGGTGTCGGCAAGACCGAACTGGCCCGCGCGGTCGCCCAGTGCACGGGCGCCGGCCTGGTCCGCTTGCAGTGCTACGAGGGTGTGGACGAAGCGCGGGCCCTCTACGAGTGGAACCACGCCAAGCAGATCCTGCGAATCCAGGCCGCGCACGGAGCGGTTGCGGGCGGCGTCGACTGGGATCAGACCAAGACCGACGTGTTCAGTGAGGAGTTCCTGCTGCAGCGGCCCTTGCTGACTGCGATCCGGCGCACCGAACCCACGGTGCTGTTGATCGACGAGACCGACAAGGCCGATATCGAGATCGAGGGCCTGCTGCTGGAGGTGCTTTCCGATTTCGCGGTCACGGTGCCGGAGCTGGGCACCATGACCGCGCAGCGCAAGCCGTTCGTGGTGCTGACCTCCAACGCCACCCGGGAACTGTCCGAGGCCCTCAAGCGACGGTGCCTGTTCCTGCATATCGACTTCCCCGATGCCGACCTGGAACGGCGGATCCTGCTGTCGCGCGTGCCGGAGCTGCCGGAGAAAGTGGCCGAGGAGCTGGTGCGCATCATCGGCGTGCTGCGCGGGATGCAACTCAAGAAGCTGCCGTCGGTGGCGGAGACCATCGACTGGGGTCGCACGGTGCTGGCGCTGGGCATGGACAGCATCGACGACGCCACCATCGCCGCCACCCTCGGCGTGGTGCTCAAGCACCAGTCCGATCAGCAGAAGGCGGCAGGCGAGCTTCGCCTGAACTAAAGGAGTTCAACTGATGCCGCCGCGCCGCACCCGACCGCCCCAGCCGCTGTCCCCGCACGGGATACCGGGCCATCTCGTCGGGTTCGTCGAAGCCTTGCGTGCCCAGGGCATCAACGTCGGCCCGTCGGAAACCGTCGACGCCGGCCAGGTGCTGGCCACCCTCGGGCTCGGCGATCGCACGGCACTGCGCGAGGGGTTGGCGTGTGCGGTGCTACGGCGCGCCGACCACCGCGAGACCTATAACGCGCTGTTCGACCTGTGGTGGCCGCCCGCGCTGGGGGACCGGACCATCCTGATCGACGACGAAGAGGATGCCGAGGCCGACAACCCGCTGACATTGGCGCCCGAAGACGTCGAGGCGATGCGGGAGATGCTGGTGCGTCTGCTGGCCGAGAACGAAGACCTGGCCAACATGGACGAGCGGCTGACAGCGATGATCGCGATGATCATCGAGCAGTACGGAAAGTACAACTCCAGCCGCGGTCCGTCGTACTCGAGCTATCAGGCGCTCAAGGCAATGGCGCTCGACGAGTTGGAGGGCAAGTTGCTTGCGGGCCTGCTGGCGCCCTACGGTGACGATCCCACGCCGACGCAGGAGGAGATCGCTAAAGCGCTTGCCGCACAACGGATCACCCAGCTGCGCAAAATGGTCGAGGCGGAGACCAAGCGACGCACCGCCGAGCAGTTGGGCCGAGACCACGTGCAGATGTACGGGGTGCCTCAGCTGGCCGAGAACGTCGAATTCCTGCGGGCCTCGGGTGAACAGCTTCGGCAGATGCGCAAGACGGTGACACCGTTGGCGCGCACCCTGGCCACCCGGCTGGCCGCCAAACGTCGCCGCCAGCGCGCCGGGCAGATCGACCTGCGCAAGACGCTGCGCAAATCCATGTCCACGGGCGGGGTGCCGATCGACCTGGTGCTGGCGAAGCCGCGACCGGCGAGGCCGGAGCTGGTGGTGCTCTGCGACGTGTCGGGGTCGGTCGCCGGATTCAGCCACTTCACGCTGCTGCTGGTGCACGCGCTGCGTCAGCAGTTCTCCCGGGTCCGGGTGTTCGCCTTCATCGACACCACCGACGAGGTGACGCACCTGTTCGGTCCCGACGCCGACCTGGCCGTCGCCGTGCAGCGCATCACGCGCGAGGCCGGGGTGTACACCCGCGACGGGCACAGCGACTACGGGCACGCGTTCGTCTCATTCCTGGACAAGTACCCGAATGTGCTCTCACCGCGCAGTTCGCTGTTGATCCTCGGCGACGGCCGCAACAACTACCGCAACCCCGAGACCGAGCTGCTCACCCACATGGTGAGCGCCAGCCGGCACGCCCACTGGCTCAATCCCGAGCCGCGGAACCTGTGGGGCAGCGGTGACTCTGCGATCCCGCGTTATACCGATCTCATCCCGATGCACGAGTGCCGGTCGGCCAAGCAGCTGGCGTCGGTGATCGACGCCCTGTTGCCGGTCTCATCTAGCTGACTGACGCCGGCTTGTCGGACTGGAACACCGACGGCGCACCCCATCCGGGTGCGGTGAAGCAGGCGTCCCCGTTCTGGACGACACAGTTGGCATCGACGCCGGGTGGCGCGGGTTGCGACGTGGGCGACGGACCCTGGCGCCAGGTCAGACCCTCGTAGGCGTTGGGACGTTCCTTGTATCGGACGGTCGTCTTGAAGCTGGCCGGGAGGGTCGCATCCGTCGATACGACCACGCTCCACTTCTGGTCGTGCACGTCGGCGGTGGCGAACCAGTAGTTGCCGCCCGATTGGCGGCCGGCGATCATCACGACGACACTTTCGATATCGGGGCGCGCGGAGCCCGCGACGGTGACGTTGGCACCGTCGACCGTCACATCGTCGACCCAGCCCTGTGAGGACGTCTCGATCACGGTCGGTGTGATGGCGATCGGTGCGGACGTGGCACCCACCGGCGAGGCCGTAGCGGTGACGGTCGGGTTCACCGGCGTGCTGGGAGTGCCGCTGTGCAGCGCGATGATGGTCGCCGGGATGATGCCGATGGCCGCCGTGGCCAGGCCCATGAATACCTTGGTCCTCGTCGAGGTCTTCGTGCTCTCAGACGCGTCGCCGTCGTCCGCGTCGGCCTCGACCGGTCGTGCATGAGTTGTCATTGCTCTGCCCCCTTGAAGAGCGTTCTAGGTGTAACAGTCACATCTGAATGCGATAACCGCGCGGGCGCACGAGTAGTGCGCTACCCGATCCGGCGCCGCGGCGTACGTCACCTTCGCGTCATCGATGGCGGCAGCGCCTGTCACCTCCAGTAAGCTGGCCTATCGTGCAAAAGGCCGGGAAACGGCCCAGACGGCGACTGGGTGTGATGGGTGGGACATTCGATCCCATTCACAACGGGCACCTGGTCGCGGCCAGTGAGGTCGCCGACCGGTTCGAGCTCGACGAGGTGGTGTTTGTTCCAACCGGACAGCCCTGGCAGAAGCACGGTCGCTACGTCGCTCCCGCCGAGGACCGCTACCTGATGACGGTGATCGCTACGGCCTCCAACCCGCGGTTTTCGGTCAGCCGGGTGGACATCGACCGCGGCGGACCGACCTACACCACCGACACGCTGCGCGATCTGCAGGCCCAGAACCCGGACGCGGAGCTCTTCTTCATCACCGGCGCCGATGCGCTCGGATCGATCCTGTCGTGGCAGAACTGGGAGGACTTGTTCTCGATGGCGCGGTTCATCGGGGTCAGCCGGCCGGGGTTCGAACTCGACGGCAAGCACATCACCGCCGCGCGGGCCGAACTGCCCCCGGATGCGCTGACGTTGATCGAGATCCCCGCGCTGGCGATTTCATCGACCGACTGCCGCAATCGGGCGGCCCAGGCCCGCCCGATCTGGTACCTGGTGCCGGATGGTGTCGTGCAGTACGTCTCGAAACGCAAGCTGTACCACGAACTGGACGCGGTGCGTCCGTACCCGGTGCAAGACGAGGAAGGCACACGTGACCGCATCCGATGAGGCCGTGCGCATGGCCACCGTGGCCGCCCGGGCGGCAGCCGGAAAGCTTGCCGAGGACATCGTCGTCATCGACGTGTCGGGCCAACTGGTCATCACTGACTGCTTCACCCTGGCTACCGGCGCCAACGACCGCCAGGTGAACGCGATTGTCGACGAGGTCGAGGAGCGGATGCGGCTGGCCGGGTACAAGCCGGCCCGGCGGGAGGGAACTCGTGAAGGCCGCTGGGTGCTGTTGGACTACGTGGACATCGTCGTGCACATCCAGCATCGCGAAGAACGGGAGTTCTACGCGCTGGACCGGTTGTGGCGAGACTGCCCGGTGATCCCGGTGGATCTCGACGGCGCGCAGCCGGAGGGCGATCAATGACGGTTCCCGACGCGCCCCGGCGAATCCGCAGGCTGGTGCTGCTACGGCACGGCCAGACGGAATGGAACGCCGACAGCCGGATGCAGGGGCAGCTGGACGCCGACCTGACCGATCTGGGCCGAGTACAGGCGGTGGCCGCCGCCGAGGTGCTGGCCAAGCGGCAGCCGCTGACCGTCGTCTCCTCGGATTTGCGCCGAGCGTCGGAAACCGCCGCGGCGCTCGGCGAGCGCACCGGTCTGGAAGTCCACGTCGATACCCGGCTGCGCGAGACCCATCTGGGTGACTGGCAGGGCCTCACCCACGCCGAGGTCGACGCGATCGCCCCGGGTGCCCGGCTGGCGTGGCGTGACGACGCAACGTTGGCGCCGCATGGTGGCGAAAGCCGCGTCGACGTCGCCGACCGCAGCATGCCGCTGGTCGCCGAACTGGTTGCCGAACAGTCGGAGTGGGGGCGAGACGAGCCGGACCGGCCGGTGGTACTGGTGGCCCACGGTGGGCTGATCGCCGCGCTGAGCGCAGCCCTGCTGAACTTGCCGGTGGACAACTGGCCGATTCTCGGCGGAATGGGCAACGCCAGCTGGGTGCAGCTCTCCGGGCATTCGGCCGACGACGCGGGGTTCGGCGACATCTCGTGGCGGCTCGACGTGTGGAATGCCTCGGCTCAGGTTGCCAACGATGTCCTCTGAGGTGGCCAAGGACGCGGCGTCCCCGGAAGCTTCCAAGACCGCTCCGCGACCCACGCTACTGGTGTTCTGCGACTCGCTGTCCTACTACGGGCCCACCGGCGGCCTGCCCGCCGACGACCCCAGGATCTGGCCGAATATCGTTGCCGATCAACTCGATTGGGATGTGGAGGTGATCGGCCGGATCGGCTGGACCTGCCGTGATGTGTGGTGGGCGGCAACCCAGGACCCGCGGGCGTGGGCGGCCCTGCCGCGGGCCGGGGCAGTGATCTTCGCGACCAGCGGGATGGACTCCCTGCCCTCGCCGCTGCCGACAGCGGTCCGTGAGTTGATCCGCTACATCCGGCCCCCGTGGCTGCGGCGCTGGGCCCGCGACGGCTACGGCTGGCTGCAGCCGCGGCTGTCGCCGACGGCACGGCCTGCGCTGCCGCCGCACCTGACCGCTGAATACCTGGAAATGACCAGGGCTGCAATTGATTTCAACCGTCCGGGGATACCGGTCGTCGCGTCGTTACCCAGCGTCCACATCGCCGAAACCTACGCCTCGTCGCACCGCTGGCGGGACGCCACCGTGGCCGCCATAACCGGGTGGGCCGACAAGCACAACGTGTCGGTGGTGGACCTCAAAGCCGCTGTCGCCGAGCACATCTATGCCGGCCGGGGAAATCCGGACGGCATTCACTGGAATTTTGAAGGCCACGACGCCGTCGCCGAGCTCATGCTCAAGGGACTCGTTGACGCGGGTGTCGCGGTGCGGAACACCGGTCGATGACGGCGACCTCCGACGAGTGTGCAGACCGCACTCCACGTGTCGTCGTCGTGACCGATTCATCGGCCCGGCTCCCATCGGAATTGGCCGAGGCGCATGGTATTCGCGTGGTGCCACTGCACATCCTGGTCGGCGGTGCGGATCTGCGTGACGGTGTCGATGAGATGCCGGCTGACCTGTATGACCGTCAGGCGACGACCGCCGGCGCCAGCCCTGCCGAACTCGGGGCAGCCTACGAGCGGGCGCTGGATCTCAGCGGTGGCGCCGGGGTGGTGGCTGTGCACATTTCCGGGGCGCTGTCGGGGACGTGCGGCGCCGCCGACCACGCTGCCGCCCAACTCGGTGATCGTGTGGTCGTCGTCGACTCCAGATCCGCCGCTATGGGTGCCGGCTTCGCCGCTCTGGCCGCAGCCGAATGTGCTGCCACCGGTGCGGATTTGACTGCCGTTGCCGAACAGGCACGCGCTGCGGCATCACGTAGCCATGCGTTCATTGTCGTGCAGCGACTGGACAGTCTGCGCCGTAGCGGGCGCATCGGAGGTGCTGCGGCGTGGCTGGGCACCGCGTTGTCACTCAAGCCGTTGCTGCGTATCGACAATGGCAAGCTCGTTCTGGCGCAACGTGTTCGTACCGCAAGCAAGGCAGTTGCCGCGATGATCGAACAGGTCTGCGCCCTTGTCGGAGACCGAACGGCGGCCATCGCGGTGCATCACGTCGACGATCCCGACGGTGCCGCGGCGATCGCCGACGAGCTGGCGCAGCGGCTGCCGGCGGCGCAGCGCGTGATTGTCACCGACCTGGGCCCGGTGCTGGCGGTGCATGTCGGGGCGGGCGCGCTCGGGGTGGCCGTAGAACTGCCCAACCACACCGGCTAGCCGGCGAATCGTCCCGTCACCGGTGGAAGTTCGGCCAGTGTCACGATTCCTGGCCGTGCCGCGACCACGGCGGGCACCGCGTTGGTCACCGGCATCGCGGTGTAGATCATGCCCAGACCCATGAAACCCGGCTCGGTCCAGTCCCGCGGCGGCAGACAGTGCAGCACCGTGCGCATGTTGGGAGTACCGAAAACCTGGATCACATGACCGTGCTCGAGTGGTTTGGGCGGCGTCACATGTTGGCCCATGGTCCAGTTGAACCCGACCGACACGACATTGCGGTCGCCGACCCAGCCGCGATGATACCCGTACACGCTGCCGACCGTGCCGACGGGGATCTTCATGAATCCCAGATCGGAATCGCCGGTGGCGGCAGTGAATTCGACATCGAAGGTCATTCGGTCCAAGTCTGCGCCGATGGCGTCGGCCATCATCGCGGCTGACTCGGCGAACACCTCGCTCTCCCGGCCAACACTGTCGGCCAACCCTGGGGTGTCGGGATCCTTACCGAATCCCATGGCCGACTGGGTCTCGGCGGACTCGTACGTCGAACAGTCCACCGATTCGGTGATCCGTATCTCGTCGACCCGTTCGCAGGCGCCGGACAGGACCATCCCGACCATGTTGGTCATGCCGGGATGCGCGCCGTTGCCGAAGATGGTGGAATTCCCTGTCTCACAGGCGGTGAGAATGCGCTCGCGGTCCGCGGGAGTCTGTTTGCCGCCGGTGATCCAGGCGGCGCTGGAACACACGTTGATGCCCGACTCGAGCAACCGGACCAACTCGTCGACGTTCGGCCACAACGGGTTGTAGCAGCAGGCGTCGGCTCCTGTGGCCAATAGGGCGTCGATATCGTTGGTCGCCAGGACAGCGGTGGGCTCGGACCAACCGGCCAGTTCGGCGGCGTCGCGGCCCACTTTGTCGGCGCCGTGCGCGTACACCCCGACGAGTTCCATGTCGTTGCGGCCGATGATCGCGTGCAGCGAGCGACGTCCGATGTTGCCCGTGGTCCATTGGATGACCTTGAGCGGTCGGGCGTCGGTCATGAAACTCCTTCTGTCACATGATTATTGGTGTTGATCGCGTCACACAGTGAACTGAAGTGATCGTAAGTCTGGGTGAGCAGCGCGTGCATTTGCTCCGGTAGATCCTGCGGAGGCGGCAGGGACGGGCCGGTTTTGGTGCCCAGATCGGCCCACGCGGTGGACAGGATTGCGGCCCAGACCGCGCTGATCAGCACGACGGCGGGGTCATCAGGGCTGCAGCCTGATCGCGTGGCGATCGTGGTGCAGGTCTCTTGTGAACGGAGTGCGACCGCGATGTTGTGCAGGTCCGCGGAGTTGTTGACGATGCGTAGCAACGTGACAAAGCGTTCTGAGCTCATCGGGCCGCCGCCGGCCCGCGTGCGCTGCAGCATGGCCAGGTTCGCGGCGAGCAGCGCCGGCAACGGTGGCACTTCAGGTGGGATCCGGTCGATTTCGTCGTTGACCGCTGAGGTCAAGAGGTCGATGAGCGTCAGGATCGGCGCGTTCTTGTGTGAGAAGTAGCGGGCGAATGTCCGTGGCGAGACATCCACCGCGTCCGCGATCTGTTCGACCGTGGTCTGTTCGTAACCCTGCCGCTCGGCGAGTTCGAGTGTGGCATCGATCAGGCGGGAGCGCGTCTGCCGCTTCTTGCGCTCTCGCAACTGAGAATCCGCAAAGTCTGGATGGCTCACGGGCTGAGGTTACCGCGGGTCCGCGTGGCATTGTCCACAGTTTGCGATTGATGCACAGCGCATCGGCGAATCGGTGCACGGTGAACGGGACGTGACGGCCGCTGCCCCTACGGTCCGGGCATGCGAACAGAACTGCCGGCCGAACGACTTTTCCGGCGTCTCGGGGTGGAGTCCGAGCACCCAGACGGGGTCGATGACTCTGCCGCCGTTCAGTCCGGCCGTGACGGCGATGTCCACCACGACGGGGGCGACGAGGTCCACGACAACCACGGGTCTCAGAGCGACCGTTCCCTGAGCTACGAGGCCCACGTCGATCAGGACGAAGACGATGACGACTCGGCGGATACCCGTGCGCTGTGGCCGCGGTGGATTCCCGACGGGGTCGCCGGAGGCAATGACGGATGGCTGGCTGCGGTCCGGGCTGATCCCGGTCGCGCGGGAGCCATCGCCCTGGGTGTACTGGCCGTCGTTGCGGTACTGGTGACCGTATTCACCCTGGTGCGCGCCCAACCCGCGCCGGTGGTGTCGGCCAAACTGCCGCCCGTGCAGGCGCCCGCGACCGCCCCGTCCTCGGCCGTGAAGCCCGGTTCAGATGTCTCCCTGGTGGTCAGCGTGGTCGGCCTGGTCAAGTCGCCGGGTGTCGTGACACTGGCGCCCGGGGCACGGGTCGGCGACGCGGTGACCGCCGCGGGTGGCGTGCTCAAGGGCTCGGACAGCGTGGGCCTGAATCTGGCCCGGCGGCTGGCAGACGGTGAACAGGTGGTGGTGGGTATCTCGGCACCGCCGAACGGTCCTGCGGTGCTGGGTAGTTCGGTCGGCGGCGCCGGAACTCCGCCGGCATCGGGACCCTCGCCCGGACCCGGACCCGGACCCGGACCCAGACCGGCGGCCACTCCGCTCGATCTCAACGCTGCCACGGCCGAACAACTCGACGCACTGCCCGGCGTCGGTCCGGTGACCGCCGCGGCCATCGTCGCGTGGCGGGACAAGAATGGTCGCTTCCGCAGCGTCGACCAACTCGGCGACGTGGACGGCATCGGTCCGGCCCGGCTGGAGAAATTGCGTGATCTGGTTCGCGTGTGACGGATGCTGCTCCCGAAGCGCGGCAACTTGATCTCCGGCTGGTTCCGGCGGCGCTGACCTGCTGGGGCGTGACCGCCGCGGGGATCCTGTGGCCGGCCGGGGTGTTCATCGCCGCGGGTTTCGTGACCGCGGGTGCGGTGCTGTGGTTCGCGCGAGACCGCATGCCACGGTACGTCAGCGGGCTGCTTGCGGTGTGCGTGGTCGGTGCGGGGTTCGGCTTTGCAGCGGCCTTGCGCGCCCACAGCGTCAGCGAGCACCCGATCGTCCTGAAGTTCGGCACCACTGCCGACGTCGCAGTGACACCGACCGAAAGCCCGCGGTCGGTTGGGCACGGACGCGTGCTGTTCAACGCCACCATGCAGCGCCTTGATGGCCACCAAACACAAGGCCGGGTAGCGGTTTTCGCCTCCGGCTCGGAGTTCTCCGACATCGCCGCCGGGCAGCCGATGGCCTTCGCGGCACGCATCGGGCGTCCGCACCGTCACGACCTCACCGTCGCGACGCTGACCACGACCGGCAAGCCGGTGATCGGGCAGGCATCGAGGGTCCATCGGATGGCCCGCAAGGTGCGGGAGCGCTTTGCTGCGGCGGTGCGTGAGGTCTTGCCCGCCGCGCAAGCCGCGATGTTGCCGGCCTTGGTGCTCGGCGACATGACGGCCGTGAGCGAAGCGACTGTCACCGAGTTCCGGATCGCGGGTTTGACGCATCTGACCGCGGTGTCGGGCGCGAACGTGACCATCGTCTGCGGCGCGGTGCTGTTCGCGGCGCGGCTGATCGGCCCGCGAAGCGCCGTCGCGCTGGCTGCACTGGCGCTCGGTACATTCGTCATCGTCGTGCAGCCCAGCCCGAGCGTGTTGCGCGCTGCCGTGATGGGCGCCATCGCGCTGCTCGGCGTCCTCACCGCGCGCCGCAGGCAGGCCATCCCGGCGCTGGCCGCGACGGTGCTGGTGCTGATGATCGTGGCCCCGCAGCTGGCGGTCGATGTGGGTTTCGCGCTGTCGGTTTCGGCGACGGCGGCGCTCGTCGTGCTGGCGCCGGGATGGTCACTGCGACTGACCGCTCGCGGCTGGCCCAAGCCGCTGGCCGACGCGGTATGCGTCGCCGTGGCAGCGCAGCTCGTCACGGCGCCGTTGGTGGCCGGGATATCGGGGCAGTTCAGCGTGGTCGCGGTGGCGGCCAATTTGGTCGTGGCCCCTGCTGTCGCTCCGATCACCGTGCTGGGCACCGCCGCGGCGGCGCTGACGGTGTGCTGGCCGGCAGCGGCACAGCTGCTGATCCGGTTCACCGGGCCACAGGTGTGGTGGCTGCTGTCGGTCGCCCGGTGCGCGGCGCGGGTGCCGGGGGCGACACTGGCTGTGCCGTCCGGCGCGCTTGGTGTCTTGATCCTCGGGCTCACTGTGATCGCCGCAGCGGTGGCAACCCGATGGCGGCTGACACGCCGGCTGCTGCTCGTCGGAGCGATCGTCGCACTGGGCTGGTCGATATCGGGTTGGCTGGCGGGGCCGCTCCACGGCGCTGTCGGGGCACCATGACACGATCATCGGTGTGATCGGACAGCTACACCTGATCGTCGGCGACGAAGATCTGCTGGTAGAACGCGCGATCGGCACGGTACTGCGCGCCGCCCGGACCGAATCCGGTTCGGCCGGTGCGGACGTGCCGGTGAACCGGCTGCGAGCAGGCGAGGTGAGCGCCGGCGAGCTCGCCGAACTGCTGAGCCCATCGCTGTTCGCCGACGAACGGTTGGTGGTGCTGGAGGCCGCGGGGGAGGCCGGCAAGGACGCAGTCGCGGTGATCGAAAGCGCCGCCGCCGCATTGCCGGAGGGCATCGTTCTGGTCGTGGTGCATTCGGGCGGCGGCCGGGCCAAGGCGCTGGCCGACAAGCTGCGCACCCTCGGTGCCGAGGTTCATCCGTGCGCCAAACTGACCAAACCGGGGGAGCGTGCGGACTTCGTGCGCGCCGAGTTTCGCGCCCACAAGGTCAAAGCCGGCGAGGACACGGTGACCGCGTTGATCGACGCGGTCGGTTCCGATCTCCGCGAGCTGGCGTCCGCGTGTTCGCAACTGGTCGCCGACACCGACGGGAAGGTCGACGTCGCGGCCGTGCGGCGCTACCACAGCGGCAAGGCCGAGGTGAAGGGGTTCGACATCGCCGACAAGGCGGTAAACGGGGATATCGAGGGTGCGGCGGAGTCGCTGCGCTGGGCGATGTTGTCGGGGGAGCCACGGGTGGTGCTGGCCGATGCGCTGGCCGAGGCGGTGCACACCATCGCCCGGGTGGGTCCCCGCTCAGGAGATCCGTACAGTCTTGCGTCCGAGATGAAGATGCCGCCGTGGCGCGTGCAGAAGGCCCAGAAACAAGCGCGGCGATGGTCTCGGGAGACCATCGCCAGCGCGATGCAAGTAGTGGCGGGGCTCAACGCCGATGTGAAAGGCGCAGCCGCTGATGCCGATTACGCATTGGAAGCCGCCGTTCGGCGGGTAGCCGAATTGGCCTCAGAACGTTAGAGGGGTGGTGGCAGATGCCAAACCCCGAAGGGCGCTAGAGCCTGGCTCAGAGCTTGTTCAGCGCGAGCGCGAGCGCCGACTTCTTGTTGGCGGCCTGGTTCTTGTGGATCACACCGGCGCTGGCAGCCTTGTCGAGCTTGCGGCTGGTCGACACCAGCAGCTCCGAAGCCTTGTCCTTGTCACCGGCCTCGACGGCCTCACGGAACCCGCGGACAGCCGTGCGAAGAGACGACTTCACCGACTGGTTGCGCAGTCGGGCGCGCTCGTTCGTGCGGATGCGCTTTTCCTGCGACTTGATGTTGGCCACGCGTATGTTCCTTCAGTTTCTCAAAGCTGGGTCTGTTGAGCCCGGACGCCGGGCAGCGACTGTTCAGGTTACCAGTCGGGCCGGTAACTCCCAAAAACCGCTGGGTGGCCCGGCTCCGTTCTGGCCTGCCGAAATGCCGATATTGGTGCAGCATGTGACAGGTGAGCCTTCGAACCGTGCCCAGCGAGTCCGGTCGCCGTACGCGCGCCAGCGCTACCGCGTCGCGAAAACGCGAGCCCATTTTCGACGGTTACGACAAACCGGGCGCCTATACCAAGGCGTTCGACGAGATGTTCGACGCCACCGGCAGCGTGCGGGGCCCCTATAAGGGGATCTACGCGGAGCTTGGGCCGTCGGACGCCTCCGATCTTCAGGCCCGCTCCGAAGCGCTGGGCCGCGCGTTCGTCGACCAGGGCATCACCTTTTCGCTCTCCGGCCAGGAACGTCCATTTCCGCTGGACCTGGTCCCGCGGGTCATCTCCGCCGCCGAGTGGTCGCGCCTGGAGAAGGGCATCACCCAGCGGGTCAAGGCGCTGGAGATGTACCTCGACGACATCTACGGCGACCAGGAGATCCTGCGTGACGGGGTCATTCCCCGGAAGCTCGTCACCTCCTGCGAGCACTTTCACCGCGAGGCCGTCGGCATCAACCCGCCCAACGGCGTGCGCATCCACGTTGCCGGCATCGACCTGATCCGCGACGGGCAGGGCACCTTCCGGGTGCTCGAGGACAACCTGCGCTCACCGTCGGGTGTCTCCTATGTGATGGAGAACCGGCGCACCATGGCGCGCGTCTTCCCCAACCTGTTCGCCACGCACCGGGTGCGTGCGGTCGGTGACTACTCGTCACACCTGCTGCGCGCGCTGCGCAAGGCCGCCGCCACCAACGAGGCCGACCCGACGGTGGTCGTGCTGACTCCCGGCGTCTACAACTCCGCATACTTCGAGCACTCGCTGCTGGCCCGGCAGATGGGTGTCGAACTGGTCGAAGGCCGCGACCTGTTCTGTCGCGACAACGTCGTCTATATGCGCACCACCGAGGGCGAGCGTCAGGTCGACGTCATCTACCGCCGCATCGATGACGAATACCTCGACCCGATGCACTTTCGGCCCGATTCGGTGCTGGGTGTGGCGGGAATCCTCAATGCCGCCCGCGCCGGCAATGTCGTGATCTCCAGTGCGGTGGGCAACGGGGTCGGCGACGACAAGCTCGTCTACACCTATGTGCCGACGATGATCGAGTACTACCTCGGCGAGAAGCCGCAGCTGGCCAATGTCGATACCTACCGGTGCTGGCTTGATGACGAGCGGGAGGAAGTGCTCGACCGGGTGGCCGAACTGGTGATCAAGCCGGTCGAGGGTTCCGGTGGGTACGGCATTGTGTTCGGCCCGGACGCCAACGAGAAGGAACTCGCGGCGATCACCAAGAAGATCCAGACCGATCCCCGCGGCTGGATCGCCCAGCCGGTCATGCAGCTGTCCACCGTCCCCACGCAGATCAGCGACAGCCTGGCGCCGCGGCACGTCGACCTGCGCCCGTTCGCGGTCAACGACGGCGACGAGGTTTGGGTGCTGCCCGGTGGTTTGACGCGGGTGGCGCTGCCGGAGGGTTCGTTGGTGGTCAACTCCAGCCAGGGCGGTGGCTCGAAGGACACCTGGGTGCTGGCATCGCGCGCCTCGGTGGCGGCACGCGAACTCGGCGCGGGCGAAGTGGTTCGTTCGCTGCCTTCCGCACCCAAGGGCGCCAAGCCGGCAGCGAAGACGCCGGCCGAAAAGGCTTCCCGCAACGGAAAGGTCACTCGCGAGCCGCGCGCTGACGAGGGCTCGACGCAACAACTGCGACAGCAACAGCAGTCTGTCGGCGAATGGACCGCCGACGGGCAGCAGAGCCAGCAGCAACAACAACAGCAGGCGGTGATGCACTGATGCTCGCCCGCAACGCCGAATCCCTCTACTGGATAGGCCGTTACGTCGAACGTGCCGACGACACCGCCCGCATCCTCGATGTGGTGGTGCACCAGCTGCTGGAGGACTCCAGCGTCGACCCGGACCAAACCTCCCGCGTGTTGTTGCGGGTGCTGAACATCGAGGCGCCGGACGTGCCGCTCGATGTGTGGTCGTTGACCGATCTGGTGGCCTTCGGCACGGAGACCGTCGGCGGCTGTTCGATCGTGGAGGCCATTTCCGCGGCACGCGAAAATGCCCGCGGTGCAAGGGAAGTCACGTCCACGGAGATGTGGGAGTGCCTCAACACCACCTACAACGCGTTACCCGAACGGGAACGCGCTGCCCGGCGGCTGGGGCCGCACGAATTCCTCGGCTATGTGGAAGGTCGTGCGGCGATGTTCGCGGGGCTGGCCGACTCGACGCTCTCGCGTGACGACGGCTACCGGTTCATGGTGCTCGGCCGCGCCCTCGAACGCGTCGACATGACAATACGGATGCTGCTGTCGCGGGTCGGCGATAGCGCGTCGTCGCCGACGTGGGTGACGGTGCTGCGCTCGGCGGGTGCCCACGACACCTATCTGCGGACGTATCGCGGTGTGCTCGATGCGGTGCGCGTCGTCGAATTCATGTTGTTGGACCGCCTTTTCCCGCGATCGGTGTTCTATTCGCTCAAGCTGGCCGAGCACAGCCTCGATGAACTTCTGCACCGCCCGCACAGCCGGGTCGGCTCCACCGCCGAGGCGCAGCGACTGCTGGGCCGTGCCCGCAGTGAACTGGAGTTCCTGCCACCGGGCCATCTGCTGGAGTCGCTGGAAGACCGGCTGGCATCGCTGCAGAAAACGGTATTCGACGTCGGAGAAGCGTTGGCGGTCCAGTATTTCCACGCGGCACCCTGGGTGGCCTGGACAGACGCCGGTCACAACGCGTTGGTCATCGAGGAAGGCGAGATTTAGCGATGAGTGCGCGCGCGAAGGGCGGCATCTGATGTGGCGCATGCGGGTGGTCCACGCGACCGGATACGCCTACAAGTCACCGGTGACGGCGTCGTTCAACGAGGCCCGGCTAACCCCGCGGTCGGATTCGCGGCAGAACGTCATCCTCAACAGGGTGGAGACCATTCCAGCCACTCGGCAGTACCGCTACGTCGACTACTGGGGCACTGCGGTAACGGCGTTCGACCTGCACGCCCCGCACACCGAGCTCGAGGTCACCGCATCCTCGGTGGTGGAAACGGAAAAACCCGAGCCGCCTGACGTCAAGGTGGGCTGGGACGATCTGGCGTCCGAGGCCGCGATCGACCGGTTCTACGAAGTGCTCGCACCGACGAAGTACGCACCGCTGAGCCGGCGGCTCGAGCGGGTCGGGCGCCGGATCGCCAAGTACAACGAACCCGAGCAGGCCGTCATCGAGGCGGCGCGCTGGGTCCAGGCAGAACTCAGCTACGTTCCCGGGACCACCGGTGTGCACTCCTCTGGGCTTGACGCGTTGCGCGAAGGCAACGGCGTCTGCCAGGACTTTGCGCATCTGACACTGATCTTGTTGCGCGGCATGGGGATTCCTGCTCGTTACGTGTCGGGATATCTGCATCCGAAGCGCAATGCCAAGGTCGGAGACACCGTCGAGGGTCAAAGTCACGCGTGGATCCAGGCGTGGACGGGTGACTGGTGGAATTACGACCCCACCAACGACACCGAGATCAACGAGCAGTACATCGGTGTCGGCGTCGGTCGCGACAACGCGGATGTGACGCCGCTGAAAGGTATCTACTCCGGGGAGGGGTCCACGGACCTCGATGTCGTCGTGGAAATCACCCGCCTGAGGTGACCGTGTCGGCGGTGACCGGCACGTGTTGCAGATCCTCGCCGACCACGATGTGTCCGCCGAACTCTTCGGCTGCCAGGGCACGCCACTGCTCCTCCTGGCCCGGTGCCACCGCCGGGACGCAGTGGGTGAGCACCAACGTCTTGACGCCGGCGCGCTGTGCGGTGGCGGCCGCCTGCTGCACCGAGGAGTGATAGTCGCAGATGTCGCGGATGCGCTGCAGGGGCATCTGTTCGATGAGATCTTTGCGAATCACCGTATGCACCAATGCGTCCGCTCCCACGGTCAGTGCATCCAGCCCGGCGCATGGCACGGTGTCACCGGCCAGAACCGCCACGGCACCGGTGGACTCCACGCGGAAGCCGACTGTTGGCTCGACGGGCCGGTGGTCGGTGGGGCCGGCGATGATCGTCACCCCGTCGCGGTCCCAAACCGTGCCCTCGACGTACTCGGAGACCGCAAGCGGTGGTGGTGCGTTCAGGTCGGCGTGGTGGGCGATGCGGTATCCGATGTCGAATCCGAACGCCGCAAGGGTGGCCTCGACGACGTCGGCCGTCCCGGGTGGTCCGATGACGGGCAGCGGTGGCGTAGGTGGCGTCGAACCGGGAAACGAAGTGACCCAGCGGGTGATGATGAGGTCGCCCAGGTCACTGATGTGATCGCTGTGCAGATGGGTCAGCAGCAGGGCGGTCAACGCGTTGGCGCCCACGCCCGCCGCCGTCAGTCGCATCAGCACACCGCGCCCGCAGTCGACGAGAAAATTCTGGTCGCCGGTCTGGACCAGGGTGGACGGTCCGGCCCGGTGCGGATCGGGGATGGGACTACCGGTGCCGAGCAGGGTGATGTCGATGGTCACGTCCTAGATATGCCATACCGTCGGCGGTCCCGGGGGTCGTTCATCGCAGGCCGCAGGTTTGCCGCCTTCCGTGTGCGGGAAAACGGGCTTAGCCTTGTGATGTCCGTCACATTGGGAGGTATGTATGCGGATCGCCGACGTATTGCGCGGTAAGGGGACGGCGGTGGCGACGGTGCGGCCGGATGCCACCGTTACCGACCTGCTGGCCGCTCTGGCCGAAAACAACATCGGGGCGATGGTGGTGGTCGATCTGACCGGCGCCATCGCGGGCATGGTCTCCGAGCGCGA
>DASUGW010000017.1:0-2616 GCA_036273805.1 Mycobacterium sp. | reverse complement strand
GCCGTGCTGGCCTGCGACTTCTCGCCGGACGGCTCGGCCGTGGCGACTGCGTGCGAGGACGGCGGCTGCCGCGTCTGGGACGTACGCACTGGCACCGAGCGGGCGCGGTTTGGGGGATCCGCCGCGGTGCTGTCATGCGCGTTCTCCCCGGACGCCAGGGTGCTGGCCACCGCGGGTGCCGACCATGACGTGACGCTGTGGGACGTGGTGACCGGAACCCGCGCGCGGGTGCTGCACGGCCACACCGACACTGTGGCGAGCTGCGCGTTCTCCCCGGACGGCACGCTCGTCGCCTCGGCTGGCCACGACCTGACCACCCGAATCTGGGACGTGGCGACTGGCCGGACGCGGGCGACGCTGACCAACTCCCAGTCGGTCACCTCATGCGCGTTCTCGCCGGACGGCAGGCTGCTCGCGGTCGCCGACCACGACTGGGAGGTGATGGTCTGGCAGGCCAACCTGGTGACCAGCCACGATCGGCACCAGCTGCAGTGGGAGTACGCCTGCGCGTTTTCGCCGGACGGCTCGACCGTGGCCACGGCGGGCTACGACCGCGCCGTTCGGATCTGGCAGGTGCCCTCCGGTGAGCTGGCGCGCACGCTTCCCGGCCACACCGACATCGTCGCCGGGGTGGCGTTCTCTGACGACGGGCGGCTGCTCGCGACGGCCAGCCACGACCGCACCGTCCGCGTCTGGGACACCATCACCGGCGCGAGCCGCGTCCTCGACGGGCACACCGACGCGGTGGTCGGCGTCGCCTTCGCGCCCGGCGGCTCGCGCATCGCCTCGGCGAGCCACGACGACACGGTGCGGATCTGGGACGCAGTGACCGGTGGGCCGCTCGCGACCATGACCGGGCACACCGGCGCGGTTGCCGCGTGCGCGTTCTCGCCGGATGGCGCGCTGGTCGCCTCGGGGAGCCACGACCACACCGTGCGCGTCTGGGATGCCGCCACCGGCGCGGAGCTGCACACCCTGACCGGGCACACCGACCTGGTCAGCGGCTGCGCGTTCTCGCCGGACGGCGCGCTCATCGCATCGGCCAGCCACGACCGGATGTGCCGGATCTGGGACGTCTCGTCGGGCACGTCGCGGCAGGTCCTGGCCAGGCACGGCACCGGGGTCGCGGACTGCGTGTTCGCCCCGGACGGCTCGCTGATCAGCACCGACATCCACGACTGCAGGCTGACCTTGTGGCACGTCGGCGACGCCGAACCGTGGGCCGGCCTGCGGGTGATGACCCCGCTGCTGCGGCTGGCCTGGCATCCGCGCGAGCCGCTGCTGTGTGCCGTCGGCGAGTCGGGCGTCTACCTGTTCCGCTTGGTGGCTGGTGCGTGATGTTCGATTCCGGCCCCCACGTCAGCTGCTATACGGCGGTCTCGGTCGACGACGGCGCGTTCGCCGGTGTCCGGTGCGTGCTGTTCGCCAACTTTGTGCACCATCCGGAGGCGGAGGGGGTGGCGTTCGTCTGGTGGGGCGAGGGACTGGACGCGAGCGGCCCGTTCCGGCACTTCGGCGAAGCGTTCCTGACCGGGTCGGGCGCCGTCATCGCGCACGCGGCGGCAATCACCGGCAACGGCGAGCGGGACGGGCCGTTCCAGCGGCTGCGGTTCGATGAGTCGCCGACCCCGCAACCGCCGCCGCGGCTGACGGTCACCGGTGACCGCAGGGAGGCTTGGACGCTGGTGCCCGACGGCGTCGTCGCGCACTACAGCCCGCTGCCCCGCCACGTCGAGCGGACCGGGCCGAGCATGAACCAGTACGCCCCGCGCAGCACCTACGGCACACCGGGGTTCGGGGTGCGGTCCACGCTGAGCAGCGGCAGCTGGCTGGGCGCCGGCCGCTGGCTGGACCGTACGTACGTCCATCTCGGGACCTACCTTCGCAGCTCAACCGGGCTGGTGCAGTTCGGCACGGCCGATATCCTGGCCGGCAACTTCTACTGCGGCGGTGTCCCGTGGGGTGAGCTCACCGTCCGGGACGACCCGACCTCCGACCCGCCCGGCCGCGTGCTCAGCGGGGCGTGGTCGGAGGTCTGGCAGCTGCGCAGGCCGGGTACCGGGTGGCTACCAGATCCCGAGATCGCGCATATCGTGCTGCCGTGATCAGCCGAAGAGGGAGAGCTTGCCATAGTGGTCGGCGAGCAGGTAGTAGAAGGTGACCCGGTTCTTGCGGTTCACGCCCTTCATCTTCTCGCCGGGACCGACGCGATGGCCGCGTCCAGCGACGGTCGTCGGATGTGGCCGTGCGCCGCTGCGCGCGAGCTGGCTCGCCGCTGGTGTCGGGGCAGAGGTGTTCCCGTAGGCCCCCGTCCGATAAAGATTCCCGCAGAGGTGCACCATCTGGGACGCCCTCGCGACCAGAGCTACGGCCATCGCCGGTTGGAAGTCGGTCTGCCCTCGGCTGAGTGCGCTCCACCCCCGTCCTACGCGATGACCGTGCAGGACACCACACGCCCATGCATGGGATCGAATGCGCTCTCATTGGCATTATGTGGGTGATGTTTGTCAAGTGGATCATGATGCTTGGTTCTGGTCGAGTCGGTTGAGGAGTTGGTCGAATAGCTGCTGTCGACCGGTCTGGTCTTTGATCGCCGCGTCATCGCGTTGGCGCTGC
>DASUGW010000016.1:0-2250 GCA_036273805.1 Mycobacterium sp. | reverse complement strand
GCAGTATCAGGGTTGGGCCGGGTCGCCGTTGATCCGGAACGGCACGGTGACGATGTTGGACGCGACCCCCAGGAGCTTGAGATCAGCGGCGTCGATGCGCCCGTCGTGGTTCAGATCGGGGACCACATTCGGCGCATCGTTGAAGACACCGTCGTGATTGAGGTCACCGATGACCGCGACGGTGAGCGTGGTGTCGACATTCAGGCCGGCGATGGGCGCGCCCACGATCCAGGTGTCCCACAACTCGGTCTCCTTGGAGTCCCGGTTGGTGATGCCGGTGAGGTTGAACAGGCCGGCCAGGTTGGTGCCTGGGCCGGAGAAGCCCGGCAGGGTGTTGTTGGTGGTGGAGGTGAGCACGACCAGGCCGGGCATGCGGTCGTCCCGGCCGGTCGAGAACAAGCCGGGGAACGGCGGCACGTTGTTGTGCACGCCGGGCCCGGTCAGCTGCAGCCCGCTGAAACCGGCCTGCTGCAGGTTCTTGCCGAGGAAGTCGACTTCCATGTCGACGAACCAGCCGAATCCGCTGGCGCCGGCGTTGGCGCCCCGCTCGGGCGCGAACACCTCGATCCTTACCGGCTTGGCCCGATGTGAAGCACCGGTGGAACGGGCCGGGGATGTGCTCGCGCTGGCGGCCGCCGTAACCGCGGCGGTGGTGCCTATGACCACGGCGACGGTGGCAGCCATGACGATACGGCTCTTCTTCATGGGACACGTCCTTCTCTGGCTATCTGGTCTGCGTGGGCGGGATCGGCGGGGGGAGCTGCTGCTCAAACGCCTGTGCGATCACGCCATAGCCGGTGGCGTTCACGTTGGTGTCCGGACCCGGCGGCGGTGGCATGCCGTACCAGCTCGACTGGCGAGCACCCCCCTCCGGCCCACCGCGCTGTGGCCGGTGCCAGCCATATCGTCCACCTCAGGACATGCCGCGGCGGCTATGGCCGACGTAGACCGCATTACCACCTGTTGGGGGTAGCGTCAACAGCCCCTTACCGTTCCGCCGGTCGCGAGTGCCCTTTCGCGCGGTCCCGCAGTAGGTGGTCCGAACCAGGTGGTCAGGGTGTCGCGCAGTCCGGTGTCGGTGCCAGCTCCCACCCAGGCGACGTACCCGTCAGGGCGGATCATCACGGCGGCCGGGGCGCTGACTGAGCCCAGGACCGGAAGCTCCCACGGGCCGCCGTATTCGGCATCGATCAGCTGGACTCGGTCAGTCCAAGGTGTGATGTCGAGGACGCGCGGCTGACCGAGGTTGAGCAGCACCGGCTTGGCGCCGTGCAGCAGCTCATAGACGCGGAGCGGGCCATCGGCGGTCGCGACGTCGAGATCGGGCATGCGCCGTCCGAGCAGGGGATGTCCCGGTCCGAGGTCGTAGTGGATGTCGAGACCCGACATCATGGCGGCGATGCTCTGACGCGGCTCGTCCATGCGCAGTAGCTCGGTCATGGTGTCGCGCAGGGCCTGGTGACGGTCGCCGGGGCTGGTCAGTGCGACTTGGGCCATGGTGTTCTGCAACACTCGGGCGCCGACCGGATGACGTTCGCTGTGGTAGGTGTCCAGCAGGCTCTGGGGTGACGTCTTGTTGACCACCTGGGCCAGCTTCCACCCCAGGTTCACGGCATCCTGGACACCGGTGTTGAGACCTTGACCACCGAGCGGGGGATGCACGTGTGCCGCATCGCCCGCCAGAAGGATGCGTCCCTTGCGATACGACGCCGCCTGCCGGGTGTTGTCTGTAAAACGGGAAGCCCAGCTCAGGCTGTGCACGCCGTAGTCTGTCCCGTCGGCGGCGATGAGTGCCTCGCTGACGTCCTGCAGGGTGGGCTCGCTGGTGTGCTCGACCTGGCGTTCGGTCAGGACGACCTGAATCCGGTCTCCGTTTCCGGCCGGGCCGATCCCGCCGCCCGGACGCAGGCCGAACTCCGGCTTCCCGGCCATCTCGACCTCGGCCATGAGCCAGCTCGTGGATGGAGCCCACCCGGCGAACTCGATATCGGCCGTTTTTCTGATCACACTGCGGCCCCCGTCGCACCCGACCAGATAGTCCGCCCGGATCGACGTGCCGTCAGACAGCGCGACGTCGACGCCGGTGTCGTCCTGGCTGAACCCTGTCACCTCACGTTCGCGCGTGGTCGGCACCCCGAGCTCTTGGACCCAGGTAGCCAGCAGGCGCTCGGTCTGAATCTGCGGGAGGGCGAGCCCGTAGTTGCGGCGGGATGGGAAATCACTGATGTCCAAGCGGATTCGGCCGAATCC
>DASUGW010000015.1:0-3159 GCA_036273805.1 Mycobacterium sp. | reverse complement strand
GCGGTAGCGCCGCTGGGACGCTTGGCGAGTTGGAGCCTGCCACTGGTGGCACCGGGCGGCCGACTGCTCGCGATCAAGGGCGCCGGTGCTGACGAGGAGGCCAGTCGCGATGTTGTCGCCGTGCGGGCTGCCGGGGGGGCGGCCGTGGAGATCGTGCGGTGCGGTGTCAACATTGTGCACCCGCCGACGACGGTCATCGTGGTGCGCCGGCTGTCCCAGCGTGTCCCGCGCTCAGCGAAGGCACCAAGGAGGAAGGATCGGTGAGCGTGAGCGCCCCGAACTGGCCCGACGGTGCCATCCGACCCGACAGTGCCAACCGACCCGACGGCGCCATCCGACCCGACAGCGCCATCCGACCCGACAGCGCAACCCGCGCGGACAGTGTTACCCGGGCGGATAGGGCGGCCGGACCGGGCAGTGAAATTCCCGATGTCGCGGCACACGACGTGATCTCGGAACCTGCGGGGCAGCCCGCTGCAGCACTGCTGCGTGTTTCACGTGAAACCGTGCCGCCCGATGGCGCGTTAGTCAGACCGGGGCCGCGGCATGCGCTCACTCGTTCGTTGCCCTCGCTCAGACAGAGTCACTCGATTAGACAGAGTGGAGCCCATCACGTGCCCTGCCCCCCTGCTGCCCCTCCTGAAGTCGCCGCAGGCGTCTCAGCCCACGCACTGCCTTCCGGAGTCGGGTGGACGCCGATCGCCGAGGAGGCGGAGCGGGCTACTCGGGTGAAGCACCCCACCGACCAGTTGCCTCGCCCGGCGCGGCGCCGGGTATTGGCGGTGGCCAACCAGAAGGGCGGTGTTGGTAAGACCACGAGCACGGTCAACCTTGCCGCGGGGCTGGCTCTGCAGGGGCTGCGTACCCTTGTGGTCGACCTGGATCCGCAGGGAAATGCTTCCACCGCGCTGGGTATCGAGCACCGCGCCGGTACCGCATCGGTGTACGAGGTGTTGCTTGGGGAAATCGGGATCATCGACGCCGTCGCGGTGAGCCCGCAATCGTCAAACCTGCTCTGCATCCCCGCTACCATCGACCTCGCCGGCTCCGAGATCGAGCTGGTGTCGATGGTGGCGCGGGAGTCGCGACTGTGCCGGGCGCTGTCCGGCGTCGCACTCGACGAGTTGTGTGTCGACTACGTTTTCATCGACTGTCCCCCGTCATTGGGACTGCTCACAGTGAACGCGCTGGTGGCCGCTCCTGAAGTGCTGATCCCGATTCAATGTGAGTACTACGCACTCGAGGGGCTCGGCCAGCTGCTGCGCAATATCGAGCTGGTGCAGGCGCACCTCAACCCCGCGCTGACGGTGTCCACCATCTTGCTGACGATGTACGACGGGCGCACCAAGCTGGCCGACCAGGTCACCGCCGAGGTCCGCGAACACTTCGGCGACCAGGTCTTGCGCACCGTGATCCCGCGCAGCGTGAAGGTCTCAGAAGCGCCGGGCTTCGGGCAGACGGTGCTGGTCTACGACCCCGGTTCGCGCGGTGCGCTGAGCTACCTCGATGCTGCCCGGGAAATCGCGCACGATCCTCGCTACCAGGACCGCGGCGTCCCCAGCCACACGCCGGGCGCCGATGGCCGTCCAGCTGACCGGGAGGTGTCTCGCTGATGCCGCCCAGCAGCGCACTTTCTCACCAGCCGGCATCTGCCGTACAGCGCAAAGGTGGGCTCGGTCGGGGGCTGGCGGCGTTGATCCCCACCGGACCGATCGGCACGGCGGGCGATTCAGCGTCACGGCTGCGCCCCGACGGCCACGAGGATGCCTTGACCGGTCAGGTCGCCGGGGCGGTCTACCAAGAGGTACCGATGGCGGCCATCGTGCCGAATCCTCGGCAGCCTCGGCAGGTGTTCGACGAGGATGCGCTAGCTGAGCTCGCGCATTCGATCCGGGAGTTCGGGCTGCTGCAACCCATCGTGGTCCGCCCACTGCCGGCTGAGCCGGCGATCGGACACCTGCCGGCTGAGCCGGCGATCGGGAAGCTGCCAGCTGAGCCGGCGATCGGGCAAGTCGGCACGGGCCGCTACGAGTTGATCATGGGTGAGCGGCGGTGGCGGGCGGCGCAGCTAGCCGGACTGGACTGCATCCCGGCGATCGTACGTGGCACTGCAGACGATGCAATGCTGCGCGACGCGCTACTGGAGAATATCCACCGCGTCCAGCTCAATCCGCTCGAAGAAGCCGCCGCCTACCAGCAACTGTTGGAGGACTTCGGGGTGACGCACGAGCAGTTGGCGTCCCGGATCGGACGCAGCCGCCCGGTGATCACCAACACCATCAGGTTGCTCAGGTTGCCCGTGGCGGTGCAGCGGCGGGTTGCGGCCGGAGTGCTCTCCGCCGGGCATGCCCGAGCGCTGCTGAGCCTGGACGAGTCGTTCGCCCAGGAGACACTGGCGTCGCGGATCGTTGCGGAAGGCTTATCTGTCCGGGCCACCGAGGAAGCGGTCACACTCAGCCGTACGGAACCCGCCCCGAGCGCGCCGAAACCGGCGGCACCCCGCCCGATGCGGGCGCCCGGGCTGCAGCAGCTCGCAGAGAACCTTTCCGACGCCTTCGACACCTGCGTGAAGGTGGAACTAGGTCGCAGCAAGGGCCGCATTGTTGTCGAGTTCGGCTCCGTCGACGACTTGGAGCGCATCGTCGCCCTCATGCGTCCATGACCCGAACGCCCCTTGCTGCTTGCAACGAATGGCTAATCGACTGGCTGGAGTGCAACCCATGGAGGCCAGGACGATCACCAAAGGCGAATTTCGGCGTCGCAGGTCGCCCGGCGGCCCCGGAAGCTGGTCCGCCGCGAGTCGGCCCATGATCTCGCGGGGTTGCCCGGCGACCTGACCGACCACCGTTGCACCGATCCGGCCTACGAGGATCTGGGTGTCCACTTCCTCGAGGTCTAGCCGGTCGGCAAAAACCGCCATTCGGCTCCGAACAGCGCGCAACTGGGGTCCCAGAACCGCCATTCGGCTCCGAATGGCGTGCCGGCTGGCCCGCACAGTTATGTCGAACGATCTGAACAGGCGGGTGTCGAGAGTTACTGTCCGGGGTACTCCATCGGATGGCGCAGGCAACGTCATCACGGCGACCGGAGCCAGGTCCGCGTGCGGACTTTGCGGATCCGGCGGCTCTGGACAAGGCGGGCCACGGCGAGCAGGACGCT
>DASUGW010000014.1:0-4424 GCA_036273805.1 Mycobacterium sp. | reverse complement strand
CGGGGATCTTGATACTTCAGCACGTAGCGCTCACCGTCGATGACGACCCGCTCGAAGCGTGCGCCCGATTTGGTGTCCTCGGGCACCCACGGCTGGCGGCTGCTCGCCGCCACCAGCAGATCGTCCAGGCGGGCAACGGTCTCAGGCGGTGACATCTGCGGCCTCGGCCATCTCGGCCAGCAGAGTCGCCGACCACCGTCCGCCGCACCACGCCTGGTCTCTGGTGATCCGGCCATCAGTCACCTCGATGATGTGGGCCTGGTGGACGGCATAAGGGACGCCTTCCTGCTCCCAACGAAGCGTGAACTCGACCAGCTCCCCAGTGGGCAGCGGAGTGCGTTTGAGCTCCTCGAAACTGCCCGCGTCGGCGTACCAGCGGGCCAACTCAGCCCGTACGGCGGCGTCACCGCGGACGCTGAAACGCCAGTTCGGAACCGTGGCGCCCAGCGTCACGTCGGGGCTTAAGGCATCGCAGCTGGCCATAGCCGCACCCTCGATGGCTGCCAAGTACCGCTCAACGGGCCCATCGCTGCGGTCGTCGGCCATCGTGACCTCCTTAGTAGTTCAAGACCGTGCTTCACGGACGACCATCACGATGTCCCAGGCTCCTTGCCACCGGCTTGCCACGACTGCGGCCAACCGGTGGCAAGACGTGGCTGCATCGTTGTTCCCGTCGCGGTCCGACCACATCAAGCCGATCGCCGGCACCGAGCTGTGCGAGGCGCCGCACTTCCAGTACCACGTACAAGGCACCCTGCACATCGTCATGGCCGACGGCACCGAGCTCGACGCCAGGCCCGGCGACGTCACTGCCCTGCCGCAGGGCCACGACGCCTGGGTCGTCGGTGACGAGCCGGTTGTCGTCGTCGACTGGTGGGGCGCCTCGAATTACGCCCAGGAGCCTCCAACCCCTACTCCTCTGTCACGAGGCTGACACTGTTCCTGTCAGGTACATGACAGCGGACCAATGAGCCAGCACGAAGAATCACGCTGAGCCCGGCGGGAAGCTGGTGAAGGAGAAACCGCAATATGCTGGCTCTGACGCCCGAATGCTCCTTCCGAGAGGTGGTTGACTGATGTCATCCGATTCAGATGTGTACTCAGAAGCAGTGCAATGGGGGAAACGAGCTGGAACCACCGCATTTCTTGCCGCTCTTTTGCTACCCGTGCTCGGGGCGTGCGGCCAGAAGGCGACACCCGACCGGAACGCAGATGCTGTCACGATGCTCCGCTTCTTCGAGCATGACACACAGCAGGCGACTTTAGATCTCGGTCCTCAGGGGACGGGTCCGGGAGACCAGTTCATCTACGCCGGCGACGTGTTCGATCATGCTGGAGGAAGGCAAGTCGGGCACACCGCAGGCCAGTGCACCACCTTCAGCGGAAACGCCACAGCCGCTGGCGATGTCCTCTGCACCGCCACCTTCGTCCTCGATCGCGGACAAATCACCATGCAAGGCCTGTTCGACAATACTGCACTCTTCGGTAGGGGCCAAACCCTCCCGTGGGCAATCGTAGGTGGCACGGGCATCTATCGTAATGCCCGCGGCGATGGCACTGTCCAAGTGCCCCCCGACGTGCCGAACCAAACCGACGCCAACTTCGTTATAAACGTGGTAACTGGCTGAGGATCACCCGGTTGGGCAGGTGGATGGCCACCGCGCGCACTACACAGTAAATTTCGGCGACCACCGAGTCTAGCCCCGAGATAGCGGTTGATTCCTTCATTACCTTGCTTTGTCATCATCGACGAAGGGACCGTGCTATGTGGGCCTCCGGTAGTCGGCTGTGGATGGAAAGCGAACGCTGCGGAGCCGGTGGCGCAGCAGACTTCGGAGCTCAGGGTGGTGATCCAGCTCGCGCGGTGACGATTGACTTGAGCACCTGCGTGAATCGGTACGGACCACCGCCCGCCGCGCTGGACGCGTTGCGCCGCGTCAAACCGGTGGATCTGCTGATGCACCCTTATGACGCCGCGGACCGGCTGCGCGATGTGTACGCGAGAACGTTGGGTGTCGACGCCGACGAACTGCTGACCAGCCGCGCCGCCAGTGAGATCATCTGGGCGATGGGGCGCAGGCTCGAGCCGCGGGCGGTAGCCATCCCGCTGCCGGCCTACACCGACTACCTACGGGCGTTTCCACGTCGCGGCTTCGGGCCGGCCACCGGATGCGGTCACACCATCGGGCAGCTCGATGCGGCGCTGAAGGTCGCCCGGGTAGTCCTCATCTCCAATCCACACAATCCGACGGGCTCAGTGTTAGGACCCGACGAGCTCACGGCCCTCGCGCTGCGTCATCCGCGCTCGGTTCTGGTCGTGGATGAGTCCTATGTGGAGTTCGTTCGTGACCCGGCAGGAGCCAGTATGGTCGGCTGCCCGGCCGACAACGTGGTCGTACTGCGCTCAGCGTCGAAGTTCTACGGTATCGCCGCCACTCGCGCCGGCGTGGCCTGGTGCCGCAACCGCCATGTGCTCAACAGTCTGGTTGGAGCCCAAGAGACGTGGGGGCTGTCCGGGCTTGACGTGACGGTCGCAGCCGCCGCGCTGACCTCCCATGCCTGGGCCACGGAGGTTCGAACCCGGCTGCTGGCGGACAGCCGCTGGCTGGCCGGCTTCCTGGATTGGCTGCCGGGAGTGCAGCTGCGGGCCAACGATCAGGTCCACTTCCAGTTCGCGCACTCGCAGCACGCGCCAGCGCTGGCGGCCGCCCTTGCCGACCAAGGGGTAGGGATCCGGGTGCTGGGCCGGACTCACGGCATCGCGCCGGGTGCGTTGCGTGTGGTAGCTCCGCGTCACGACGAGCGGGACCGGGTCGCAGCTGCATTCGCCATGGCGGCGAGCGCCACCGCAGCCGACAACGCGCCGCCGGTGCCCGTCGGTCGGGGCGCCAGTCTGCCCGCGACGGTGGGAACGCGACGGTGATCAGGCACCGCCGGTCGAGCGTAGCCGGGGTGCTGCTGGCCGTCGTTGGTGCGGTGAGCTACGGCGTGACAGTGGTGCTGGGTCGGCGACTCGCCGCCGACGGGCTGGGACCGGCCACCGCGCTCGGCACGCGGTTTTTGGTCGCGGCCGCCGTCCTGGCCCTCGTCCTGAAGGTGCGAGGGATGTCCTTGCGCCCGGAACCCGGGGAAACCGTCCGCCTACTGCTACTTGGCGCCATCGGGTATGCCGCCGAGTCGACGCTGTTCTTCCTCGCGCTCCAACGTGGTACGGCGGCAACCTGCGCCCTGCTCTTCTACGCCTACCCCGCGCTCGTTGTTCTCATCGAGTTGGCCCGCAGGCGCGAACACGCGCGCCCGCCGCTGGTGGCGGCGTTGGCGTTATCGACGGCGGGTGTGGTGCTCATCGTGGTGTCCGGTCAAGGCTTGGAGATCTCCATCCTCGGGATCGTCCTCGCACTCGGCTCCGGGTTGATCTACGCGGTGTATCTGCTGATCGGACGCGAGTTGGGACGGCGCAGCGATGCGATGGTGGCGGCCTGCTGGCTGGCGGTCGGTGCGGCGCTGTCCTGCCTCACCCGGGGTGTCCTCATCGACGGCCTGGACAATCCATCGGGACACTGGCAGGTGCTGTTCGGTTACGGCGTAGCGACCGCGGTGGCGTTCTGGCTTACCTTCGCGGCCCTGTCGAGGATTGGTGCCAGCCGAACGGCCGTTGTCATGACCTTCGAGGCGGTCACTGCCGCCGCGCTCGGGGTAGCATTCCTCGGCGAAAACCTCGGCCCACTACAGGCGATCGGCGGGACAAGCGTCCTGGCCGCCGCGGTCTTGATCGCGATGACCGCTGATACCAGCCGGCGATCTTCTACTGCCACCACCATCCCTGCGCCCACGGTGGCCGGGGTCACCTCGCGACGAACTTGATGTGCCCCCGTGGGCGCAATCGTTCGCGGCCTGACAACCTCCATGATCGCAAGTTCACTGCGGGTGCCACAGCAGTGTCCGGTGGGATAGCTTCGACGGTTGTGAGCCAAGACCCCTCGGTGCGCGCAGCGGATGCATCCGACCAGATCACCGCCTATCTCGACTGGTACTTCGATCAGCATCCGGTGCATGCCGACGCGCTCGGCGCCACCGGGTACGGCCACCGGCTCGGCGACTTCAACGCCGCCGCCTTGGACAGCCGTGAACGGGACACTGCTGGATGGCTGGCCCGGTTCGAAGCCGAGCCAGCCGGGATCGACCGGGACCTCGTCGTCTCGACGCTGCGGGGCGACGTGTTGATGGCCGGGTGGCCGGCCTGGCGGCGCGACCCGTCGGTGTATCTGGGCCCGGTGTTCGCCGGCTTGCTGTTGCCGTTTTTGCACCGGCTGCGCCCCGAACCGGAGCTGGTCGACGGGGCGTTGGCGCGGTTGGCGGAGGTTCCCGAGCTGCTCGCATCGTGCCGAGCCAATCTGGACCCGGCACTGTCGGCTCCACGGCTG
>DASUGW010000013.1:0-23268 GCA_036273805.1 Mycobacterium sp. | reverse complement strand
CGCGAATTCCTTGCGGCTCAGCCCGGACCGGTCCAACAGCAACTGGATGTGCTGTGCCACCTCGGAGCGTTCCTGGCTTTCCAGGTGCTGGCGGGCGTGTACGAGCACCTCGGCCAGCGCCCGGGCTATGCCCGACAGCTCCGCGGCCGGGACATCGCCGAGGACTTCTTCGACCTGGCGGGCGGTTCGACCGAACGGATCCCGTTTGATGGCAACGACAATCCGCTGCCACACCTCGATATCACCGGCGTCCAGCGCCGACTTGATCGCGGCCGTCGGCCAGAATTCCACCGGCCGGTCATGTGCGCCCTTACCGTTTGCGTTCTCACCGCCCACGGACTCCGGTGCCGAACCACGGGCCGAAGACGTCACCGGGGTGTCACCTCGTCTCCTCCAACATCGCCACCGCGACCGACAAGCACCGCCGCCGGACCTCTTCCCAGTCTGCGTCCGCGTCGGCACTGGAGGCCTCGCTCGCGTGGTCGCCGGGCAGCGGGTCGGCGAGTTGCCGTACCAGCTGGGTGGTGACCCAGCGGGCGCTGGACGGTTGACCACAGTAGTACCCGTCGATGTCCAGCAGCACCAGCGCAACGGTCTGTGGCCCGATTGCCTGGACCAGTCGGGAGAACTCGTTGTAGTCACGCCGGCTGTTACGCGCCACCAGTAGGTAACCCTTGAGGCGCACCGTCTCCGCGCCGGTGGGGATCTGCAGCCGGTCACCGGTCGGCAGCGCAACGTTGGTCATCTCGATCGGGGCGCTGCGGCGCAACGCCGGATCCGGGTGATCGGCCGCGGCCTGCAGCGCGTCGACGGCGATCGCCTGCCGGGCGCGCCACATCGTGACCGGGTGCACCTGGGGTGCGGCGGGTGAACCGACCCGGCGCAACGTGGCCGTACGACCGTCGGCGACCGCGAGCGCACCGGTGTTGTTGCCGGACGTGCGCCGTGCGACGTCGCCCGCACAGCCCCGGAACACCAGCGGGTCTGCGACGGTGACGGCGTCGGGAGCCAATTCCCGCAGCAGCGCACCCGATTTCACCACCGTGCGCAGGTCCGCGTTCGGCATCACCAGTTCGGAGATGTCGTCGGGAATGATCACCAGATCGCCCAGGTCCACCTCGGGCAGCGGCTTCTCGAAGTCGACCGACGGCAGGATTCGGTCCAGCCAGCGCGGCAGCCACCAGTTCCACTGCTCGAACATCGCCATCAGCGCCGGCACGAGGACGAGGCGCACGACCGTCGCGTCGACCGCGATCGCGACCGCGCAGGCGACGCCCAACTCGGCCACCAGCGGCATGCCGGCGAACGCGAACCCGATGAACACCGCGATCATGATCAGCGCCGCGCTGGTGATGGTGCGGGCGCTGGTCGCCACGCCGTAGGCGACGGCGTCGCGGGTGTCGCCCGACTGCAGGAACCGCTCCCGGATCCGGGTCAGCAGGAAGATCTCGTAATCCATTGACAGCCCGAAGGTCATCGCGAGCACCAGCGGCGGGATCGTGCTGTCGATCGAACTGATCGGGTGGAATCCCAGGCCTTGCAGCCATCCCCACTGGAAGATCATCACGAGGCTGCCGTAGGCCGCAGCCACCGACAGGATTGTCATCACCACGCCCTTGAAGGCGAGGAAGACCGACCGGATCGAAATCAGCAGCATCACAAACGCGATCACCGCGACCGCGGCGAATACCAGCGGCTGGGTGTGCGAGACGCGGTCGTCGAAGTCCTTGATCAGCGCGGTGGGGCCGCCGACCGAGACGGTGGCCGCGGACGGGCCGGTGGCGGCCACCCGGGGCAGCTGCTGACGCATCCAGTCGATGGTGTTGCGGGCCGCCATGTCCTCGGGGTCGACGGCCAGGATGGCACTGAACAACACGCTGCGTTTGTCGTTGGACAACGTCGGGGGACTGACCGAGACGACGTTGACGGCACTGGCCATCTCTCTGGCGACCGCGTCGGTCACCGCGGTGCGCTCCGGCGTGGTGGCGTCCCCGTCGGGGAAGGTGACCAGCACCCGGACCGGTCCGAGCGCGCCCGGTCCGAGAGCCTCAGCCGCCGCCGCGACGCCGGTCCGGATCTCGTGCGACGAGGGGAACTGCCGCAGCATGCTGTTGCCGAGCAGCATCGAGAACGCCGGCGCCGCGAGCACCAGCAGGAATACCGCGGCGGCCAGGGCCGACATCCACGGGCGGCGCATCACCGCGCGCACCCAGCGGGTCCAGAACCGCGACTGTGTCACCTCACCGCGTCGCGACCACCGCAGCATCGGGGAGCGTCGTGCCGCGGCACGGCCGAATGTCGCCAGTACCGCCGGGATCACCGTCGTCGACGTCAGCACGGCCATGGCCACGGCAAGGATTGCGCCGGTGGCCATCGACGACAGCACCGGCGTGCCGATGATGTAGATGGCCGACACCGATGCGATCACCGTCAGCCCCGACAGCACGACCGCCAGACCCGAGGTCGCCATGGCGGCATCGGTGGCCTGAGCGGGGTCGCGTCCGGCGCGCAGCTCCTCGCGGAAGCGCATCAGGATGAACAGCGAGTAGTCGATGGCCAGCGCAATACCGAACATCGACAGCGTCGTTGTGGCGAACACCGACATCTGCATGACGGTCGAGAGCAGATAGACCAGGCCCATCGTCACGATGACCGTGCATGCCCCCAGGAACAACGGGATCGCGGCGGCTGCCAGCGACCCGAACACCGCGAGCAGCACGATCAGCACGATCGGCAGGTTCCAGTGTTCGGCCTGCGCGATGTCGTGCTTGGTCGTCTCCGATGCCGCGGCCCCCAGGGCGCCCTGGCCGATCACGTACAGCCGGACTCTGCCTTCGGCGGTGGTGCCGGGCCGGTCGCCGACTGTGCCGACCTTGGCGCGCAACTGTTTGGCGACGTCAACCGCGCCGGTGTTGTTGAAGTCCAGCCGCAATGTCACCACGTATGGGCGATCCGGTTGTGGTGCCGGCTGGCGGGAGTCGGGGACCACCTTTACGCTGGGCACCTCGCCCGCGACGCGGTGCAGCAGGGCGACGGCTGCCGTCATGTCGGCGTAGGTCGCGTCCGGTCGGGGCGCGGCGACGAGCGCCAGCGGCGACGCGCTTTCGTCGGGGAAGTGGTCCTCGAGCTGGTACTGCAGGTGCAGTGATTGCGAGCCCGCCACTTCGAATCCGCCACCAGTGAGGTTGCCGGAGCTCGTCAGGGTCAGCCAAACCGCGGGGATCACCGCCAGCAACCACGCACCGAAGACCAGCCAGCGGAATCTGCGCAGGTTGCTGCTCAGTCGCATCATGAACTGCTGGATGGCGCTCTCCCGGCATTCTCCTGTGGGTTCGTTGGCCGAGCGTACCGCAGCAGACTGTGTTTGCCGCGTCAACCGCTGCCCGCAGAACGCCGCGAGCGCGTCGGACTGTGCTCCCTGAAGGCTCACTCAGCAAAATTGGCGACGCCGTGTGGGCCGATGGCAGGATGACAGGCGGCTGTATTCGGGTCGGGGGACCTCGGAGAGCGCAAGCTCGCAACCGCCAAGGAGTCTTCCCCCATGGCCCTTCCCAAGCCGGGCCGGCGCGTGATCGTCCCGCTCGTCGCGACTGTCGCCGGTGCCACCCTGTCCGCTGTGGTCTGCACCGGCGGTCCGTCGGCGACGGCGGCCCCCGATCCCTGCGCGGCCAGCGAGATCGCCAAGACCATCGGGACCGTCGCCACCAACACCGGCACTTATCTGGACGGGCACCCGCAGACCAACCAGGCTCTGACGGCCATCGCGGGCCAGCCCGCCGGTCCGCAGAGCCTCACCGCGGTGCAGAGCTACTTCGGCGCCAACCCACAGGCCGCCCTGGACATGCGGGCATTGCAGCAGCCGCTGACCGCGCTGGCGACGCAGTGCCACATGCCCGTCAGCCTGCCGCAGGTGCTGGGACTGCTGCAGGCGAGCCAGGGCGCCGCGGGCACTCAAGGCACGGGTACGTCCGGAACGTCTGCGCAATCGATGTCGAGCCCCGTCACCGCACCGCCGCAGACCGGTCAGCCTTCGGCAGTATCTGCGGGCCTCGGTCCGTTGCCGGGGCCCTCGACGACCGTTACCCACTGACGGCCAGCAAAACGGGTTCTCTCGGCGAGTGCAGGTGACCTGCGGTTTTGTGTTGACGCGGGATGTTGATTTGCAGCTAGACGAGAAAGTGGTGCCGGTATCTGATTAGCTTTTGTTCGTCAGATTCCAGATTCATGAACCGCGGTGCTATCAGCCCGCGGAGCGCGGATCCTTCGTTAAGGAGTTCGTTCATGTTGCTCACCGCCCGTCGCGCGGTTGTGGGTGCGATCGGCACTGGGGCAATCGCAGGCGCGATGCTGTTCGCCGCCGGCCCCGCCCTCGCCGATCCCCCTCCGAACTGCACTGCCGCCGATTTGGCCGGTGTTGCCTCCGGTGTGTCGGCCTCAACATCGGCGTACTTGTTCACACACCCCGATGTGAATGCGTTCTTCACCAGCCTCGGGGGTCAGCCGAAGGACTCCGTGCGCACCCAGGTGAAGCAGTACATGGAGGGCAACCCGCAGGCCAAGGCCGATCTCACCGGTATCCGCCAGCCGCTGGTGGACATCAAGGAGCGTTGTGGTGTCGCGGGGGGGCCGCCGCCATTCGCACCCCCGCCACCCTCGCCCTGAGCGAGTGCTGACCGGGCGTGACGCTGCCTCGCGGGAGGGGGCGGGGCATCTGGTCTTGATGGTCGACGACGACCCGGACGTACGTACCTCCGTCGCTCGCGGTTTGCGGCATTCGGGGTTCGACGTCCGGGTTGCGGCCAATGGCAAGGAAGCATTGCGGGCGCTGTCCGCCGAAGAACACGACGCGCTGGTCCTCGATGTCCAGATGCCCGAACTCGACGGTGTCGCGGTGGTGACGGCGTTGCGGGCGCTGGGTAACGAGATCCCGATCTGCGTGCTGTCGGCGCGCGACACGGTGAACGACCGTATCGCCGGCCTGGAAGCCGGTGCAGACGACTATCTGACCAAACCGTTCGATCTGGGCGAACTCGTGGCGCGGCTGCACGCCCTGTTGCGCCGCGCCGCACATTCCGGCGACGAGCGGTCCGATGCGATCACGGTCGGTCCGCTGACCATCGACACCGCGCGTCGGCTGGTGTTCGTCGAAGGCGAGCGGGTCGACCTCACCAAGCGCGAGTTCGACCTACTTGCGGCGTTGGCCGAGAACAACGGTGTGGTGTTGAGCCGGCAGCGGTTGCTCGAACTCGTGTGGGGTTACGACTTCGACGTCGACACCAACGTGGCCGACGTTTTCATCAGCTATGTGCGGCGCAAACTCGAGCGCGAAGGCGTTCCGCGGGTCATCCATACGGTGCGCGGGATCGGTTACGTACTCCGAGCAGACCCGTGAGCCCGCGCGACGGGTTCGGAGTATCGCTGCGGACCCGTTGTGCGGTCGCAGCGGCCACCGCCGCCGCCGTTGTGGTCGGGCTGCTGGTGATCCTCACCTCGATAGCAGTGGCCAACAACGACATCGAACAACTCGACCGCCGGCTGGACGCGATCGTGAACGCCAGCTCGGATGCCGACCAGCCCTGGGATCCCCAGCACGGGGTGTTGACCACGGGCCGCTCGGTGAGCACCGGTCAGGTGGTCTTCCAGCGCGGCTTCCAGCTTCCGCGGCTGCGGCCGGGCACCGAGACAGTGACGGTCAACGGGGTCAACTACCGGGTGCGCACGGTGGTGCTGCAGCGTGAAGGCGGAATCCTGATCTCGACGGGTATCCGTGCCGACAGTGTTCTGTTGAGCCCGGCACGGATCCCGCTGTATCTGGCCGTCGGTGCCGGTGCGCTGCTGATCGCCGGTGTACTGGGATGGCTGCTGGGCGGTGCGGCCACCCGGCCGTTGCGCCGGCTCACCGAACAGACCCGGCGGCTGGGGAAAAGCGGACCGGAGGCCGACCAGATCGTGCCGGTGCAGGGCGTGAAGGAAGCCGAGGACCTGTCCGAAGCGATGGTCGGCATGCTCACCCGGCTGGCCGCCGCGCAGACCTCCACCACGCGGTCCCTGCAGGCGGCCCAGGATTTCGCCGCCAACGCCGCCCATGAACTGCGGACACCGCTGACCGCCATGCGCGCCGATCTGGACACGCTGCGCATTCACGACCTGCCACCCGAGGAGCGCGCCGAGGTGGTCGCGGACCTGTCCCGGGCGCAGCGCCGGATCGAGGCCACCATCACCGCGCTGGGACAGCTCGCGTCGGGTGAACTGGCACAGGACGAGGATCGCGAGCCCATCGACATCGAGGAGATGCTCGACCGCGTCGCGCGGGAGAACATGCGGGCCGGCAGCGTGGACATCACCGTCGACGCCGATGCCGCCGGGCCCAGCGTGCTCGGCTGGCCGGCAGGGCTGCGGCTGGCGGTGGACAATCTGGTGCGCAACGCCATCGCACACGGGCGGGCGACCAAAGTGGTCCTGACCGCGCAGCGCCGGGGGCCGGAGCTGGCGCTGGTCGTCGATGACAACGGGTGCGGGTTGCCCGCTGACGAAATGGCTGCAGTCCTGGGCCGTTTCGCCCGTGGCAGTAACGCGGCGGCGGGCGGCTCGGGTCTGGGCCTGGCACTGGTCGAACAGCAGGCGATCTTGCACGGCGGGAGTCTGGTGTTGTCGGACAGTCCGCTGGGCGGTCTGCGGGCCACTCTCACGATCGCGGTGTGACGGTCCGCCTCAGCCCATGCGGCTAACCAGAGCCCAGACGGCGCGCCACCCCAGCAGCAGCAGCGCAGTGACGATGGACGCCACCACGATGAAACTGAACGCCACTCCCTGCCCCGTCAGTGCGCGCAGCAGCATGCCGATCACCACGGTCGCCAGCCAGATCGTCACGCCCGCGGGATAAACCGCGGCGGGTCCGTGTGGTCCGCCGGGCCACAGCCGGGACAGCAGCCAGCCCACCGCGGTGCCGGCGAGGAATGGCCAGGCCGTCTCGGCGACGCCGGTCAGCGTCAGCCCTTCGGCGTGGCTGCGCCGGCCGATCGCACAGAACAGCACGACGCACACAACGTCGATGACCGCGGCTGTGGCCACCTGCCGTGCCGCCGGGCTGGTCGCGGGTGGGGGAGTCGTATCGGAATCCTGGGAGTGCATGGCCTCAGAGTGTCGGCGGGTCGGTGTCGGGTGGGGGCAGCGGCCCCTGCAGTGCGGTGTCGGCAGGGTCGTGGCCGGCGGCATCCGGGGGCGATGTAGCGCTTTCAGAAGGTGCATTCGCCTCGGCGTCGAGCAGGTCGGGGTCGGCGCTGCTCTCGGTCCGGAACATGAAGAAGAACACCACCCAGCCGATGGCGGCGATGAACAGCCAGCTGACCATGCGGTAGATCAGCATCGCCGAGATGGCCGCGGGCAGTGTCATACCGCTGGAGACCAGCCCGGGCACCAGGATCGCCTCGACGACGAGCAGGCCGCCCGGCATCAGCGGAATGGAGCCAACGGCACGCGCGGCCGCGTACGCCACCGTCAGTCCCGCCAGGGACGGGTGTCCGCCGGCGGCGTAGGCCGCAAACGCCAGGCACGCCACGTCGGTGATCCAGTTGAACAACGACCAGCCGAACGCGATGCCGACCTGGCCCCGGGTCAGGCTGACCGATTCGAGTTGGGCGAGGATCTCGCGCCACTTGTCCAGCCAGGTGTCGGCGGGCTTGCCGCGCAACTGGTTGACCCAGGACAGCACCCGCACACCGATGCCGTCGATCAGATCCGGCCGCGACGCGACCGCCTGCGCCAGCAGCAGCAGAAGCACGAACCCGCCGAGCGTGAACAGCAGCGAGAACGGGTTGTTCTTGGCGCCGAGCAGGAACGCGCCGCCCAGACCGAGCAAGGCCAGGCCCACCACCTGCAGTGCGCCGGACATCACCAGCTGCCACGAGGCGACGATCGGCGACGCACCCCACAGACGCTGCTGCCGGTAGATGAAAGTCGCCGACAGCACCGGCCCGCCGGGCAGTGTGGTGCTCAGGGCGTTGCCGGCATAGAAGGCGGCTTCCGAGCGCCCCTGGTGCACTTTCACACCGGCGGCTTTGAGCAGCTCACGCTGGATCTGGGCGAAGCTGTGCATAGAGAGCATGGCCGCGGCGCCGGACGCCACCACCCACCACGGGTTGGCGGACAGCAGGCTGCTCCACGCCTTGGCCAACTGGTCCCACACCAGGGTGGCCTCGACGGTCAGCACCACGGCGACGACGGTGAGCACGGCCCAGCGCACCCACCAGTACTTGCCGCGCGGCGACCCACCGCGCCGCAGGACGGCGCCCCGGGACAGGGTCTCGTGGGCCATAGATCTCAGCGTAACGGCGCAGATCCGGCCGGTCGTGTCCTATTGCGGCGTGCCCCGAGGTGGTGACCGTACCGTTACGCTGGCGACATGGCCGACGGTGCGCCGCCGCATTCCGATCCCGACGAGTCGGTCCCCCCTTTGGTACGCAAGATGGCTGCCTGGTCGTGGCGGTTGCTGGTGCTGTTGGCGGCGCTGTTGGCGGCCCTGTGGATCTTCAGCAAGCTCGAGGTCATCTTCGTGCCGGTGCTGATCGCCACGATGCTGACGGCGCTGCTGTTGCCGCTGGTGGACTGGCTGGATCGCCGTGGCGCACCCCGCGGCGGCGCGGTTGCGCTCGTGTTGTTGAGCAGCTTCGCCGTACTGGGCGGACTGATGACGTTCGTGATCAGCCAATTCGTCGACGGCCTGCCCGGACTCACCGAACAGGTGACCCGCAGCATCGACTCCGCCCGCGCCTGGTTGATCGACGGGCCGCTGCACCTGAGCCATGATCAGATCTACAACGCGGGCAACTCGGTCACCAACGCGATCCGCAACAACCAGGAGAAGCTGACCAGCGGGGCTTTGTCCACGGCCGCTACCGTCACCGAGATCGTTACCGGCGCACTGCTGGTGTTCTTCACGCTGATCTTCTTCTTGCACGGCGGTCGCAACATCTGGCAGTACGTCACCAGAATCTTCCCCCTCCGGGTCCGTGAGCGGGTCGACGACGCCGGCGCCGCCGGATTCCACTCGCTGATCGGCTACGTGCGGGCCACGTTCCTGGTGGCGCTGGTCGACGCGGTCGGCATCGGCACCGGGCTGGCCATCATGGGTGTGCCGCTGGCGCTGCCGTTGGCTTCGCTGGTGTTCCTGGGGGCGTTCATCCCGCTGGTCGGTGCGGTCATCACCGGGTTTCTGGCAGTGGTGGTGGCTCTGCTGGCCAAAGGCTTCATCTACGCGCTGATCACTCTGGGGTTGATCCTGGCCGTCCAGCAGCTGGAGGCCCACGTGCTGCAGCCGCTGGTGATGGGGCGGGCCGTGTCGGTGCACCCGCTGGCCGTCGTACTGGGCATCGCGGCCGGTGGAGTTCTGGCCGGGATCGTCGGGGCGCTGTTGGCCGTCCCGACGATCGCGTTCCTCAACAGTGCGCTGCGGGTGCTGCTCGCTGAGGATCCCGCCGCCGAGGAGCAGCGACAGGAGGCTCTGGCCGACGAGGGCGAGTCGGTGCCCGCAGCCCCGTCCGACGGTCCACCCGCCTAGCGGTCACGCCGGTTAGAGCCGGCCCTCGCGGCGCAGCAGATCTTGGGCGCTAACGCCGCCGCCACGGGTCTGGCGTTTTTCGTCGTCCCCGCCGCGCTCGCCGCGTGAGTTGAGCTTCTCGGTGGCCGTCTCCGTGTCCGCCGGCCGGGTCTTCGATACCGGGATGGCGCGGGTGGCGGCGTCGGAACTCTCACCGCCGGCGGTTGCGTCGGACCCGGCGGCCGGCGGCATCGAGCGGGTCGGATCCGATGACGGTTGCGAATGGCGTTGTTGCACAGGGCTTCCCGACGTGCTTCGCAGATCGCCGAGCCAGGATTCGATCTCGCGCTCCGCAGGTTCGGCGGCGATCTTCTCGGTGTTGGCGCCGCCGGTGGCGTTACCGGGACCGCCGGTGACGTTGGCCACCGCGGCGCGGACGGCGTTGCGCGCCGCCGCGAACCGCGTGGTCGGCGCTTCATTGCCGCTGGGCTGCGACGCAGCGTTCTCGCCAGCGGAGATCCGCTGGGTGCTCGCGTCGGCGCCCCGCTGGGCGGGGGGCACATCGACGCGGGTCGAATCGACCCGGCGCGGCGTCCTCGGCGCAGGACGCGCCGACGGATGCGTCGGGTCGTGCGGTGGAATCCGCCGTCCGGCTGCGGCGCCGGCACCGACGAGCGCGGGGGCGCCTGCCGACGCTGCCGTCTCCTCGCCGGGACGCGTCACGTGCCGCTTGCGTTCGTCGGGCAGCTCCGTCTCGCCCAGGCCGATCATGACCTGCACCCGCTTCATCCACCGGGGTGCCCACCAGCAGTCGTCGCCGAGCATCTTCATGATGGCCGGCACCAGGAACATCCGGATGACGGTGGCGTCCAGCAGCAGCGCGATCAGCAGGCCGAACGCGAGGTACTTCATGACCACCAGGTCGGAGAAGGCGAACGACCCGGCTACCACCGCGAGCACCAGTGCGGCACCGGTGATCAGCCGGCCGGTCGTGGCCGTGCCGATGCGGATCGCCTCAGCGGTCGACATGCCCCGCTCGCGGGCCTCCACCATGCGGGAGACCAGGAATACCTCGTAGTCGGTGGACAGACCCCAGATGACCGCGATGATCAGACCGATCATCGGGGCCAACAGCGGCTGCGGCGTGTAGTTCAACAGCCCGGAACCGTGACCGCCCTCGACGAACATCCAGGTCAAGATGCCCATCGTCGAGCCCAGCGTGAGGGCGCTCATCAGCGCCGCCTTGATCGGCAGCACCAGGGAGCCGAACGCCAGGAACATCAGGATGGTCGTGGTGCTCACCAGGATGACCACCATCAGGGGCAGCTTGGCGAACAGGGTGTGGATGCTGTCCTGCGCCAGCGCGCTCGTTCCGCCGACGAGCACCTGCGTGCCCCGTGGCGCGGGCAGCGCCCGCAGCTCCTCAATCTTCTTCGGGGCGTCGCTGGGATTGGCCACGCCGTTCTGCAGCACCCGTACCGACGGGTCTTTGGATCCGCCTTCCTGTACCGACCGTTCCTGCCACATCTTGGCGGGATTGTCGGCGCCGGAGAATCCTGGGATGGCCTGCGCCTTGGCGCGCAGGTCGGCGAGTTGATCGTCGGTGACCGGGCTGCCGTTGTTCGTGCGGATCACCAGCGTGAGCGGCTCGGTGCGGAAACCGGGGAACAGCGTGTCGAACTCTTGCTGCGCCACGCGCACCGGGTTGTCCGGCGGGAGGTACTTCTCACTCAAGCCGCCGAGAGCGAGCTGGCCGATCGGGATGACCAGCAGCGTCATGATGATCAAGATCGGGGCGGCGAATGCGATCGGCCGTTTCATCACTATGTTGACCAGGCGTCCCCAGAAGCCGTGCTCGATCTCGGCGCGGGTTTTGGTCTTCTGCGTCTTCTCCGCGAACCAGTCGATGATCTTGCGGGAGAACGGCCAGTTAGCCAGGAACGGCACCCGGAGCAGGGTGCGCACCCCGAGCGCGTCGACGTTGTTGCCCAGTACGCCCAGCGTCGCGGGCAGCACCGTGATCGACAGGAAGGCAGCCAACAGAACCGAGGCGATGATCGCGTAGGTGATCGACTTCAGGAACCCCAATGGGATCAGCAGCAGCGGCAGCGACGACGCGACGATGATCACGGCGGAGAACGCCACGGTTCGACCGGAGGTCATCACCGCTCTGCGCACCGAGGCCTCGGTGTCGTAGCCCTCGGCGAGTTCTTCACGGAATCTGCTGACTATGAACAGGCCGTAGTCGATGGCGATGCCGAAGCCCATCATGGTGACAACGGGCTGGGCGAAGTAATGCACCGGCCCGAACTCTGCGGTGAATCGCAGGATGCCCAGTGCGCCGCCGATCGTCAGGCCGCCGATGATCGCGGGCAGCGCCGCGGCGACCGCGCCGCCGAACACGAAGAACAGCACGACGGCGACCAGTGGGACGATCGCAAGTTCGGCCCGTTTCTGGTCGGTGCCGATGGTTCCGGTCAGCTCGCTTGCCAGCGGGTTGAGGCCGGCCAGCTTGATGTTGCCGTCGTTGACCTTCTTCAGGTCCGGTGCGACGGCCTGGTAGTTCTTGAGGATGTCATCGTCGTTGTCCCCCTTGAGCGGGACGCTGATGAAGGTGTGGGCCATGTCCTGGGTCTTCATGGACTGGACGGTGGCGTCGGTGCTCGTGGGCGCCCGTAGCCAGCCCACCCAGCCGACAACCTTGTTGTCGTGATTCTTGACGAAGTCGTTCAACTCACCGACGACCTTCTTCTGCCACTCCGGGTCGTCGACCTTCTTGTTGTCGGGCGGGGTCAGGATCGCGACGATGTGGCTGGTGCGGTCACGCCCATATACCTCGTCCGCGAGGACCGAAGCGTGCACCGAGGGGCTGCCGTCGTCGTAGAACCCGCTTTGGGTGACGTGCTGTCCGAGGCTGCTGCCGTAGATGCCGCCCCCGAGACACAGTGCGACCAGTATCGCGATCACGATGTACCGGAAGCGGTACACCATCCGTCCCCACCAGGCGAACACGTAGGCTCCTAACGCTCTATAAGTCCTATTTTCGCGACCAGCCGAATCCGGCTTCTGGTCGATTTCTTCAAGTTGTCTCGGGTCGGCTCACGTCGCATTTCGAGAGGTGAGTAGCGAGGACAGCGGCCGGAACGGCTGCAACCACGCCCCCTGCTCGGGCAGCGAATCCAGGCCGATTCGCGGCAGCGGTTCCCGGAAAACCCCCGGAATGTCCTCCAGGTCGACGAACTCCAAGCTATCCGACGCTAACGCCCAGCTGGCGTGTTCGCGAAATCCGAGAACCGCTACAGAAGTCTCGTCGTCGCGGGCGATCTCCTCCAGTGGCTGCCGGAACGCCTGACCGTCGGCGGACGCGACCAGCAGGGCCGCGAGGCCTTCGGACCTGCGCAGCGCGATGTGCGCGAGCATGTCGGCGTCAACATCACTGTCGTCGTCGATCTTCGGCTTTGCGAACACCGCAAAACCGACGTTACGCAACGCTTCCACCCAGGGGCGGACCACATCGGCGCTACCAGGGGCGATGTTGGTGAAAACGGTCGCTTCGGGTTCCAGTGTGAGTCGGCTGGGCGGGCCCTCGGGTTGCGCGGCCAACTCGGCGGACAGTTCGGCGGTGCGGCCCAGCAGCCAGCGGCCCAGGGCGTCGAAGCGGGGCCGGTATGCGGCAGTCGGCCGCCCACCCAGGATGGCGCCCAGGCCCATATCGAGGTTCGGCGCGTCCCAGACCAGCAGCACGCGGCGGGCATCCGGATTACCCGGAGCAGCCGCACCGAAAGTGGTCTCCGGCGCCAGCGGGACCGCCAGCTCGGAGGTTGGCGTCTCGGAGGTGATCTCGGTCATGCTCACACGCGCTCCCAGACGAGTTCGGTCACGGCACTGCCCGCGTCCGCGGCCTTGTTCTCGTATTTGGTGACCGGCCGCTCAACCGAGATCGGCAGCTCGTCCCAGCGCTCGCGGGGGACTCGGCGCAGCAGCGGTTCGGCGTCCCCGACTTCCGCGATCTGTTCGGCGTAGCCGGCGTGGTCGGTGGCGGCGTGGAAGATGCCGCCGGGCCGGAGCCGGTCGGCGATCAGCGCGACCGTCGGCGGCTGCAGCAGCCGACGCTTGTGGTGACGGGACTTCGGCCATGGGTCCGGGAAGAACACCCGCGCACCGGCGAGCGAGGCGGGCGCGAGCATGTGCTCGAGGACGTCGATGGCGTCGCCCCGGATCAGCCGGATGTTGTCGACGCCGGTGCGGTCGATGGCGCTCAGCAGTTGCGCCAGGCCGCGCCGGTAGACCTCGACGGCGATCACGTCGGTGCCGGGCTCGGCGGTTGCCATCGCCAATGTCGAGGTCCCGGTGCCGCTGCCGATCTCCAGCACGACCGGTGCGGTTCGGCCGAACCATCGGGCCGCATCGACCAGGTCAGCGGGTCCGTCCGGCCAGCGGGCCTGGGTGCCGATCCGGGGCCACAGCCGTTCCCAGGTGTTCTCCTGGGCGTCGGTCAGCGTGGAGCGGCGAGACCGGAAACTGGTGATCCTGCGATGTTGAGGCGGGTCGCTCGACGCGGGGTCGGAGGCAGCGGGCGGTCCCGCCTGCTCGGCCCCACATTGCGCGCGCATCGAACCATCGTCCCGCATCAGGGCGCAGACACCCGCATCGTGGTGCGATTTGATACCCAACAGTTGCCAACAGACGGGTTTATCCACAGCGTGTCGCGGGTGACTGGCTGTCGCTGGGTGGCATTCCCACGATGGGAAGCCATGACGAACTGTGGGAGCGAGGCGTTCGCCGGCGCGCTGGCGGGTTTGGCTGCCGAGGCCGACCGCCCGGGTCTGACGTCGCTGGCGCGACGGGTGGCGGCGCCGGTGCAGGTCGCGGTGGGCGGCCGGCCCGGAGTCGGGGCGCGCACGGTCGCCGCGGCGCTGGGCCGTGCGGGCGTGTCGACCGTGTACGTCGGGGCGGCCCCCCGCGAGACCGATGCCGAAGTCGCCGCCACCGTGTGGGTGCTGGCGGAGGTTGCCAAGCCCGAAGACGTCGCCGCCGTGACCGCACTGCGCGCTGCCGCGATGCCGGTGGTGCCCGTGCTCAACAAGGCGGATCTGGTGGGATTCGCCCCCGCCGGTCCGCTGATACCCGCGCATCGTCGCGCCGCCGCGTTGTCGGCGACCATCGGTGAGCGCCCGGAGCCCATGGTCGCCACCGTGGCGTTCGCCGCGCTGAATGTCGACCTTTTCGGTGACACCGAGTTGGCGGCGCTACGTGTGCTGTGCGCCGAGCCTGCCGATCTGAGCAGCCCGGATGCCTTCCTCGATGGGCCGCACCGGCTGCCCCGGGAAGTTCGATCGCGGATGTTGGAGCGCCTCGACCTGTACGGCATCGCGCATGCGGTGGTGTGGTTGCGGGAGCAGCCCGATAGCGACCTCGCCGGGTTGCGCCGGACGCTGCGCGGCCTGAGCCGGATTGACGAGGTGTGCCGCCGCATCGCGGTGTTCACCGCGCAGGCCGGCTATCGACGGGTGCGCGACGCGCTGACGGTCGCGGCGGCCCTGGCGGTCACCGACCCGGTGGTCGCGGAGTGGCTATCCGCCGATGACACGGTGCTGGCGATCATGACCGCGGCGGTGGCTGTGGTGGAGACGGCGGGCATCCGGGTCGATCCGGCCGACGACGTCGCTGCCCATCTCCGCCGGGCCGTGCAGTGGCGGGACTATCGCGGCGCTCCGGTGAATGCGCTGCACCGGTCTTGCGCGGACGACATCGTCCACGGGTCATTGCGGCTGTTCGCCAACTCGGGCGGGCGCCGATGAACCGGCGTGATGTCGTGCTGATCGCCGGCCCGGAGCTGGCCGGAACGTCCGGGGTGGCGGTCGCGCTGCGCGGCAGGCTGGCGTACCTGCAGGTCGTCGAGGTCGCGGATATGGCCCCGGACTTGGCACCCGCCGCGGTCGTGTTCGTGGTGTCGGCCGCGGCCCGCCTCACCGCTTCGGACTGCGCATTGCTCGACACCGTGGCGGCGCGCACGGATGTGGTTCTCGGCGTGGTGTCCAAGATCGACGTGCACAGCGACTGGCGGGCCACACTGGCGACGAACCGTGCTACGGCCACCGCCCATGACGGGCGCTATGTGCAGATGCCGTGGGTCGGTGTGGCCGCGGCGCCGCCGATCGGTGTCGGTCGCCTCGACGAATTGGTCGCCCTGCTTTGCCGGCTGCTGGCGTGCCCGCTGCTCGAATCACGAAATCAACTGCGATCCAAGGAGTTTGGTATCAATTTGGCAATCGGGCGGCTTGAGCGAGGCCACCAGGTCGCCGGGACGAAGCGGCAGGAGCGATTGGCGCAGTTGCGGGCGAGAAGAGCGCAGCTGGCGGGCGGACATCGTCGCGCGCACGCCGATCGCACGGCCGAACTGCGTGGCCGGCTCCGGCAAGCCCGAGTCGAGATGTCGTATCTGGTCGGCGATCGCATCGCCGCGGGACGGGTCGATCTCCAGGACCGGGCCGCAGGGTTGACGCACCGCGGCGTCGCCGGGTTCGAAGCGGTGGTGGCGGCCCGGGTGACGGCCCTGGCCGCCGGAATTGCCGAGGAGGCCGATCGGTACATGGAGGCGATCGGCTGCGACCTCGGGCTGGCGGATCCCGCCGCGGTATCGGTGCACCCTCCCGATATCGGGTCTGTGCCCACTGCGACCCGCCGGCCCGAGGCGTCGCTGACGGCACTGCTGGGAGCCGGTTTCGCGATCGGCGTCGCCGTTAGCCTGCGCCGCCTGCTGGCCGGTGTCGCTCCGGGCCCGGCGGCGACCGTCGTCTGCGTGATCGTCGGCGCGGGTCTGACGTGCTGGATTGCCGCCGCGCGCCGGTTGCTGGGTCAGCGTGCGGCGTACCTCCGCTGGGCCGCTGACGTACTCGGACGGGCGCGGCTGGCCCTCGAGCGCGACGTGGCCGCCGGTCTCCTCGTCACCGAGAACACCTGGCACGCCGCACTCACTCAGGCGGCCGATACGGCCGTCGCGCGTGGCGTCGAACAGCTCGCGGCGGTCGATACCGAAGCTGCGGCGCTGGCCCGCGAGCACCGGCGGGCCGCGGTCGAACGGGAGCGGACGCTGCCCGTCCTGCAGCGCGACTTGGTCGACGTGCGGGACCAATTAGAAAGGTTGCGCCAGGCTGCAGAAGGCATCTGAATCGATGTACTTGCGCAGGTGAGATGATCTGAATCGTTCCTGTGAGTTAACGGACATACCGTTGATTAACCGCCGCTATGTCACCCGCGTTAACCTTTAACCAGGGACGACTGAACTTTCTCCGCCGCTGAGGGAGGTGGAGATGGGTGGTTCGTCGCCCGTAACGGGGTGATCCCCGAAGAGCCTGGCAGGAGAAATCATGACGGCAGCAACTATTCCGGGTCTGGACAGCGCGCCGACCAAGCACCAGGGCCTGCTGGCTTGGGTTCAAGAGGTCGCCGAACTCACGCAGCCCGATCGTGTGGTGTTTGCCGACGGCTCCGACGAGGAGCATGAGCGACTGTGTGCCGACTTGGTCGCAGCGGGCACGTTCCAGAAGCTGAACTCTGACAAGCAGCCCAACTCGTATCTTGCACAGTCCGATCCGTCCGATGTGGCCCGCGTGGAGTCCCGGACGTTCATCTGCTCGGAGCGTGAGATCGACGCCGGGCCGACCAACAACTGGATGGACCCGACTGAGATGCGGGCCCTGATGACCGGTCTGTACCGCGGTTCGATGCGCGGACGCACCATGTTCGTCGTCCCGTTCTGCATGGGACCGCTGGATGCCGAAGATCCCAAGCTGGGCGTGGAGATCACCGACTCGGAGTACGTCGTCGTCTCGATGCGCACCATGACCCGGATGGGCAAGGCCGCGCTGGACAAGATTGGCGACGACGGCTTCTTCGTCAAGGCGCTGCACTCGATCGGTGCGCCTTTGGAGCCGGGCCAGGAAGACGTGCCGTGGCCGTGCAACGACACCAAATACATCACCCATTTCCCGGAGTCCCGCGAGATCTGGAGCTACGGCTCGGGCTACGGCGGTAACGCGCTGCTCGGCAAGAAGTGTTATTCGCTGCGGATCGCCTCGGCAATGGCCCACGACGAGGGCTGGATGGCCGAGCACATGCTGATCCTCAAGCTGATCAGCCCGGAGAACAAGGCCTACTACGTTGCCGCGGCGTTCCCCTCGGCCTGTGGCAAGACCAACCTCGCGATGCTGCAGCCGACCCTTCCGGGCTGGCGCGCTGAGACTGTCGGAGACGACATCGCGTGGATGCGGTTCGGCAAGGATGGCCGGCTCTACGCCACCAATCCCGAGTTCGGCTTCTTCGGCGTGGCACCCGGCACCAACTGGGACTCAAACCCCAACGCCATGCGCACCATTGCCGCGGGCAACACCGTTTTCACCAACGTTGCCAAGACCGACGACGGAGACGTGTGGTGGGAGGGCCTCGAGGGCGAGCCGCAGCACCTGATCGACTGGAAGGGCCGCGACTGGGAGCCCGGGTCGCAGGAAAAGGCCGCGCATCCGAACTCGCGGTACTGCACCCCGATTTCGCAGTGTCCGACGCTGGCCCCGGAATGGGACGACCCGCAGGGTGTGCCGATCTCGGCGATCCTGTTCGGTGGTCGTCGTAAGACCACGGTGCCGCTGGTGAGCGAGGCCAACGACTGGCAACACGGGGTGTTCATCGGTTCCACCATCGGCTCCGAGCAGACCGCCGCGGCCGAGGGCAAGGTCGGTGCCGTGCGCCGCGACCCGATGGCCATGCTGCCGTTCATCGGCTACAACGTCGGGGACTACTTCCAGCACTGGATCAACATCGGCAAGAACGCTGACGAGTCCAAGCTGCCCAAGGTCTTCTTCGTGAACTGGTTCCGCCGTGGTGACGACGGCCGCTTCCTGTGGCCGGGCTTCGGCGAGAACAGCCGCGTGCTGAAGTGGGTGATTGAGCGCATCGAAGGCACCGCGACCGGTTCCACCACCCCGATCGGTGTGGTGCCGACGGTCGATGACATCGACCTCACCGGCCTGGACATCGACAGGCTCGACGTCGAAGAGGCGTTGCGGGTGGATCCCGAAGAGTGGCGTGCAGAGCTGCCACAGATCGAGGAATGGTTCGAGTTCGTCGGCGAGAAGCTGCCCACGGGTATCAAAGACGAATTTGATGCGCTAAAGCAGCGTCTAGGCTGATCGGATAGGCATACAGTAAACCGGCGGAGCGTGTTTGCTCCGCCGGTTTACTTGTCGGTCGGGGAACCTACTAGATTCATGGGATTCAGTGCTGAATTTCGACTGTGAGTTATGCGATCCCGCGGTGCCCGAGGAGCTCCGGCACCGAGTGCTTACGGCGGCCCTTGATGAGCTGTCCCGATGGGGGGTTGAGCGCTTCAGCATCGAAGCCGTGGCGGGACGGCACGGCCTCGATACGGCCAGCCTCTATCGGTACTGGAATGGACCTCAGCGGGTGTTGCTGGACGCCCTGCAGTATTGGAGCTCCTCCTACCTCACGTTGCCCGACTCGGGATCGCTGCGCGGCGACCTGAAAGAGCTGGCGCTGGGGGTGGCCGAGTACTTCAACACCGACCTCGGGCGCCGGATCCTGCGGGGGCTGGTGCTTGACGGAACGGCGTCCTACGGCGACCAGACCCGTGAGATCTTCTGGCAGCAACGGTTCGCCGAGGTGCGGGTGATCCTCGACAATGCGGATGCGCGTGGCGAACTGCGCGCCGGCATTGACCAGATGGCCGCGGTGCAGACGCTGTTGTCTCCGCTGACGGTGCGTGCGCTGTACACCGAACTGGACATCACCAGGGAGTACGCGTTGGCGCTCGCAGATCTCGCGTGGCACGGGATGCGCGCCGGCGGTGGCGACTAGCGACTGGCTCTGGTCTGCGCTCGGTTGCAGTCGGAGGGCCCCCGAAGGCCAGCGGATTGTGGCCGCCCAGACACTAGGCTCGGCCGGTGCCCGCCGGGTCGTTGGGATGGGGCGAGAGTGGAGTGACCTCGATGCTCATCCAGTTGCGCAGCGGCAATGATTCGAGCACTGAGGCGAGTTCATCGGCATCGGTGGCGCTCCATAGCCCGAGTGCTCGTTGCTCGTCGTGCCGGTTCGGCAGCGCCCAGAGGCGTACCAGCGTCCCGGCGCCGGCCAGTTCGCGGGCGCTGTCGGCTTCGTGCCCCAATAGCTCGGACACCAGGTCAGAGCCGGCATCGTCGGGGATCGCTAAACCGAACTCGGTCAGGAACTCCGCGGAGGCGCGTCCGGTGGTCTTGCCCGGATCGTTCGGGTGGATCGACAACGGCGTGACGTCGTCGGTGCGCCAGATGTGTAGTGGCATCGAGCCGAGCAGTTCGTCGAGTTGGTCGCCGTCGTCAGCAGCGAACAGCCCGAATGTCCGCCATTCACCGGGAGCCAGCGGCGGGCGCCACAGCCGCAGCAGATGCCCCTCGGAAGCCAGCGTGCCGGCACTGACCGCCTCCCGGGACCGTACGTCGTCCACGGCCGCCGGCGGTGTGCCTTCCGGGACATGGGTGGTCATCACCACGAAGTACTCCATTGCACCTACCTGCTCTGTACGGTGAAAAATATTGTGGCAGAACATTTTTTAAACGGTCATTGCTGAGAGAAACCTACCTGTTGGTTCGCTCGTGAGATCGGGTGCTTCGTCGAGTGGGAAGTGGCCGCGTTTGCCCGGACGATCAATGGCTGCCACATGCGCGAAGAGGATGGAAAACCATGCAGTAAAAGGACATTCGGCGCATCGTGGTGGCCGGCATCGCGGTAGGAGAGTCTGAGGCCGTCAATGGACACGTTGAGGTAACGGGTCGAAGTCAAGGGGTGCTCCCGTGGCTGTAGCTTGAGCGAGAATACCGGGACAGACTCATCGGGGCCGGCCATCCGACGGCGCCACATCGGGAGGAGTGCGCGTGGACATGAGGCTAGAGGTCGTGGTGCTGCCGGTCTCCGACGTCGACCGGGCAAAACTGTTCTACGAACAGCTCGGCTGGCGGCTGGACGCGGATTTTGTCGCCGATGACGGGTTTCGGGTCATCCAGTTCACGCCTCCGGGGTCTGGGTGTTCGGTCATCTTCGGCGCGGGCGTGACGACGGTGGCGCCGGGCTCGGCCGACGGTCTGCATCTGGTGGTCGAGGACGTCGTGGCCGCCCGGGACGACCTCGTGGCCCGCGGGATCGAGGTCAGCGACGTCTTCCACGATTCCGGCCGGGTGTTCCATCATGCCCACGAGGAGGCGCGTGTTCCGGGCCCGGACCCACAACGCACCAGTTATGCGTCCTTCGCGTCGTTCGCCGATCCGGACGGCAACGGATGGGTGCTCCAGGAGATCACGTCGCGCCTTCCCGGCCGCTGATTCCCAGTGAAATTCTGGGTAGGACAGGTGTGACCAGACCCACTTGACACCTGTCAAAGCGGAAAGCCGTACATTATTCGGCATGCAGATTCGTGAGCACACCGGCACGGGCAAGCCCGCCGTGATCATGTACCCGTCCGGAACCGTGGTCACCTTCGATGAGGTGGAGGCGCGCGCCAACCAACTGGCGCATTACTTCCGAGCCAACGGCCTCAAGGAAGGCGATGTCGTCGCGATCCTGATGGAGAACAACGCCCACATGCACACCGTCATGTGGGCCGCGCGCCGGTCTGGCCTGTACTACGTGCCGATCAACACACACCTCACCGCGGCCGAAGCCGCGTACATCATCGAAAACAGCGGCGCCAATGCCGTCGTAGGTTCGGCCGCGCTGCGCGCCACCCTCGAGCACCTCGGTGAGCATCTGCCGGGCGGACTGCCCGCAGTGCTACTGATCGCCGATGGCGACTTGAACGGCTGGGCTCGCTATCCCGAGGCGGTCACTGATCTGCCCGAGACCCCCATCGATGATGAGATCGAAGGGGACCTGCTGCAGTACTCATCGGGCACGACTGGGCGGCCCAAAGGCATCAAACGCGAACTGCCGCACGTGCATCCGTCCGAGGCGCCCGGCATGATGGCTGCCCTGGTGGGCTTCTGGATGACTCCGGACGCGGTGTACCTCAGCCCCGCCCCGTTGTACCACACAGCGCCGTCGGTGTGGTCCATGCAGGCGCAGGCCGCGGGCATCACCACCGTGGTGCTGGAGAAGTTCGACGCCGAGGGCTGCCTGGATGCCATTGCCAAACACGGCGTCACGCACGGCCAGTTCGTCCCGGTGATGTTCACCAGAATGCTCAAACTTCCTGAGTCGGTGCGTAATTCGTACGACGTGTCCAGCCTTCAGCGGATCATGCACGCCGCCGCGCCGTGCCCGGTGGAGATCAAGAAGCAGATGATCGACTGGTGGGGCCCGATCGTAGACGAGTACTACGCGTCCTCGGAGGCCATCGGTTCGACCCTCATCACCGCCGAGGAGTGGCTCGCCCATCCCGGCTCGGTGGGCAAGGCCATGCTGTCGACCATCCACATCCTCGATGAGGATGGAAACGAGCTCCCCGCCGGGCAGTCTGGAGAGATCTACTTCGAGGGCGGCTTCGACTTCGAATACCTCAACGACGCCGAGAAGACGGCGAAGGCGCGCGACGCGCACGGTTGGAAAACGGTGGGCGACATCGGCTATCTGGACGAGGACGGGTATCTGTACCTGACCGACCGTCGGCATCATATGATCATCTCCGGTGGGGTGAACATTTACCCGCAAGAGGCCGAGAACATGCTCGTCACCCATCCGAAGGTGATGGATGCTGCGGTGTTCGGCATCCCCGACGACGAGATGGGACAGTCGGTGAAGGGCGTCGTGCAGACCGTGGACCCGGCCGACGCCACTGCAGAGTTCGCCGACGAGTTGCTGGTGTGGCTGCGAGAACGGCTGTCGCACTACAAGTGCCCGCGCAGCATCTCCTTCGAGGAGCAGTTGCCCCGCACCGACACCGGTAAGCTCTACAAACAGAGTCTCGTGGAGAAATACCAACCGAATTCGAACCCGGTTTAGGCAGATCGTGCTGCGCGTAGTCAACCTCGCCGAACCGCCTGCGGTCGGTGACATCGGGCCGCCGGGCGGTGTGCTGGTCGGGGTGGGTGACCCCAACGCGCCCGAATCTGAATACTGGCTGCAGAGAGCTACTTTCACCCTCACCGAGGACGATGTACCCGATACGCGCACGATCCGGGTGCCGTCGGTGTCGGCTGCACTTGGGGACCTGTCCGAGCGCTGCCAGCGCTGGCCCCGCGCTGCTGCGGTCTGTGATGACGTGCTGCGCACCATCGACGTGTCGGCGCCGGCATACGCCGGGGTGATCACCGAGTCGCTCGCGTACTCCACCCTGCAGTCCGGCCCGGAGTTCAAGCGCTGGCTGGTCGAACGTGGTCCCGCGGTGGTGCCCGAGATCCCCGATCCGGTGGTGATCACCCGTACCGGCGACGCCCTCGACATCCGCTTCAACCGGCCGCAGCGGCACAACGCCTTCTCCACCGACGAACGCGCCGGGCTGCTGGAGGGGCTGACCGTGGCGCTCGTCGACCCCGGCGTTACCGAGGTGGTTCTCGGCGGTAACGGCCGATCCTTTTGCAGTGGTGGCGATCTCGCGGAATTCGGTACCTTCGATGATCCGGCGAGTGCGCACCTTGCCCGCACCCGCTACAGCCCGGCTCTCATGTTGGACAAACTGACCCGACGGCTGGGTCCGGCCTGTCGGGCCGAGGTGCACGGGCAGGTGTTGGGTAGCGGCCTGGAGATGGCGG
>DASUGW010000012.1:0-21453 GCA_036273805.1 Mycobacterium sp. | reverse complement strand
CAGCGCTGAGCGGGTCGGGCTCAGGCCACACACCAGCTGGGCGTAGAACATCGACGGCACCACCATGGCGGTGACCGCGAAGCCGATGACCGCGACACCGATGTTGGACAGGCTGAAATCCCGGTCGCGGAAGATGCGCAGCGGAACCAGCGGTTCGCGCTTGTTGACCGACTGCCAGTAGACGAACGCCGCCATGAGCGCGACGCCCGCGGCCACCATCGCCCAGATCCACCCCGACCATTGGTTGTCCTGCCCCTCCTGCAGGCCGAACACCACCAGGAACATGGCGGCGCCCGAGAGTACGACGCCGAGCCAGTCGAAGCTGTGGGTCTGGGTGGGCAGCACCGGGATCAGCCAGACAGCCAGGGCGAGGCCGAAGACACCGATCGGCACGTTGACGAAGAAGATCCACTGCCAGCCCAGGTGATCGACCAGCACGCCACCGGCCAGCGGACCCAGCAGCGTCGCGACGCCCGCGGTGGCGCCCCAGACGCTCATGGCCATACCCCGCCGCTCCGGCGGGAATGTCCGGGTGATCGTCGACAACGTCTGCGGGGTCAGCAGCGCAGCGCCGATGCCCTGCAGCACCCGCGCCGCGACGAGCATCTGGATGGAGCCCGCGAGCCCGCACCACAACGACGCGACGGTGAAAATGAACAAGCCGACGATATAGAGGTTCTTCGGGCCGAAGCGGTCACCGAGACGCCCCGCAACCAGCAACGGGACGGCGTAGGCGAGCAGATAAGCGCTGGTGACCCACAGCACGGTGTCGTAGTCGGTGTCCAGCCGCTCCATGATGCTGGGATTGGCGACCGCGACGATCGTTGAGTCGACGAGGATCATGAAGAAGCCGACCATCATGGCCCACAGCGCATTCCACGGATTGGCGACTGGGCCGCGTTGGGGCGCACTCATTTCACTACCTCGTTCCAACCGGCTCCGGGGTGCCGACCAGTTGCGGACCCGCCGTCACCGAAGCCGGCGCCGACCCGCATATCCGTCATACCGCAGCCCCGGTGACCGAAACCGGCGACACGCATGGCGCCTCGCAACGCGTGTCACGCCGGCAACGCTGGCAACGCCAGCAACGTCAACAACACTGTCTGGACGTAGTCCGACCGGCTGCCCGGAGCAACCCGGGCGAACGATACCCGACGTGCCCTCACACCGTTCGGACAACAGCCGCGCCGCCGCCGCGATCCCGAACGGCCAGGCGCACGGCGAAGCGCTGCCACGGTCGGAGCACCGATCCGCCTGGTTTCGTGGCCCCGCCGCGCCCTGGCGCTAGCCTGGGTACCACGTACTCGCAGGGAGGCAGCGATGGGCCTGGGACGTAGGCATTCCAAGGAGTTCGACGATGCGCCGGCGACGGTGGACGAAAACCCGGGGGTTCCGGCCCGCATCCTGTCGCATGTGATCGAGACGGGATCACGGTTGCAGGCTCCCGCGATCCGGGCCTATGTCGAGCGGATGCGCAACAAGCGCCCCGACGCCGGCCCCGCCGAGATCATCAGCCGGCTGGAGAAGCACTACCTCGCCGCGGTCATGGCCAGTGGCGCGGCGGTGGGTTCTGCTGCGCTGATTCCCGGTGTGGGCACGTTGATCGCGATGTCCCTGATCGCCGGGGAGACCGCGCTGTTTCTGGAGACCACAGCGGTGTTCATCCTCGCCGTCGCGGAGGTGCACGGCATTTCGGTGCACGACAAGGAGCGGCGGCGCACGCTGGTGCTGAGCGCCCTGGCCGGCGACGACGGCAAGCACGTCGTCGCGCGGCTGTTCGGCACCGGGCGGACCAACGGAGCCTGGTTGTCCGAGGGCGCGGCGGGCGCGATGCCACTGCCCGCGCTGTCGCAGATCAACTCCAAGCTGATGCGCTTCTTTGTGAAGAAGTACACCGTCAAGCGCGGGGCGATGATCGTCGGCAAGCTTCTGCCGGTCGGCATCGGTGCGGTCGTGGGTGGCATCGGCAACCGCCTGATGGGCAAGAAGATCGTCGCCAACACCCGAGTGGCCTTCGGACCGGCCCCGGCACGCTGGCCGGGCGTGCTGCACGTGCTGCCCACACCCTCCCCCAGTGCCACCCCGACGACACCGACCGGCGACCCGCGGCCGTAGCCACCGGCGCACTCCGAGCGCGCGGTGATCTTCACCTCGAAACGGCACTGCCGCCGCAGTTGAACGCCATCGTCGTTGGTGGAACTCGCCGCGCAAGGGTTAGCCTTGTTGGCGGCGGAAAGTCGGGTATTGCCGCGCGGAACTAGGACGGCCTGATCCGGCAAAACAACGCACAATTGAATGTGGCAAGCAGCCGCGCGCATCGCTTGCCGACCGGCGAATACGAATCGAGGCGAGCAGCTGCCGTGAGCAGTTCAACTTCACCTTTCGGCCAGAACGAATGGTTGGTCGAGGAGATGTACCGGAAGTTCCGCGACGACCCATCATCTGTCGATCCCAGCTGGCATGAGTTCCTGGTCGACTACAACCCCGAACCCGCCAATGACTTCCCCACCGGCAGCAACGGGCGCAGCACCGCGCCCGCCGCTACCGCCCCTGCCCCTGCCGCCCCGCCGGCGCCGCCGGCCGCTCCGGCCGCTCCGGCCCCTCCGGCCCCGCCAGCCGCACCGTCTCCTGAACCCGCCGCCCCCGCCAAACCCACCGCCAAGCCCGCCACCTCGGTGGCTGCGGGCGGTCCCGCACCGGCTCCGGCCAAGCCCAAGGCCGCCGCGTCCGCCCCGGTAGCCGCGGACGACGAAACTCAGGTGCTGCGCGGCGCAGCCGCGGCCATCGTCAAGAACATGGACGCCTCCCTGGAGGTGCCGACCGCCACCAGCGTGCGGGCCATCCCCGCCAAGCTGATGATCGACAACCGCATCGTCATCAACAACCATCTGAAGCGCACCCGCGGCGGCAAGATCAGCTTCACCCACCTGCTCGGCTACGCGATCGTGCAGGCGGTCAAGAGTTTCCCGAACATGAACCGGCACTTCGCCGAGGTCGACGGCAAGCCGAACGTGGTGACGCCGGCGCACACGAACCTGGGCCTGGCGATCGACCTGCACGGCAAAGACGGCAAACGGTCACTGGTCGTCGCGGCGATCAAGGGCTGCGAGACCATGGCGTTCGGCCAGTTCATCGCGGCCTATGAGGACATCGTGCGCCGGGCTCGCGACGGGAAGCTGACCGCCGAAGATTTCGCCGGCGTGACCATCTCGCTGACCAACCCGGGCACGCTGGGCACCGTGCATTCGGTCCCCCGGCTGATGGCCGGCCAGGGCGCGATCATCGGTGCCGGTGCGATGGAGTACCCGGCAGAGTTCCAGGGCGCCAGCGAGGAGCGCATCGCCGAACTGGGTATCGGCAAGCTGATCACCCTGACATCGACCTACGACCACCGCATCATCCAGGGCGCGGAGTCCGGCGACTTCCTGCGCACCATCCACAACCTGCTGCTCGACGACGAGTTCTACGACGAGACCTTCCGCGAACTCGGCATCCCCTACGAGCCGGTTCGGTGGCGCACCGATAACCCGGACTCGATAGTCCACAAGAACGCGCGGGTCATCGAGTTGATCGCGGCCTATCGCAACCGCGGCCATCTGATGGCCGACATCGACCCGCTGCGACTCGAGCGTGACAAGTGGCGCAGCCACCCCGACCTCGACGTCCTCAGCCACGGCCTGACCCTGTGGGACCTGGACCGCGAGTTCAAGGTCGACGGCTTCGCGGGCAAGGAGTACAAGAAGCTGCGCGACGTGCTCTCGGTGTTGCGCGACGCCTACTGCCGGCACATCGGTGTGGAATACACCCACATCCTCGAACCCGAGCAGCAGCAGTGGCTGCAGGAGCGCGTCGAGGTCAAGCATGAGAAGCCGACCGTCGCCGAGCAGAAGTACATCCTGAGCAAGCTGAATGCCGCCGAGGCGTTCGAGACCTTCTTGCAGACGAAATACGTTGGACAGAAGCGGTTCTCGCTCGAAGGCGCGGAGACCATCATCCCGATGATGGACGCGTCCATCGACCAGTGCGCCGAGCACGGCCTCGACGAGGTGGTCATCGGCATGCCGCACCGCGGCCGGCTCAACGTGCTGGCCAACATCGTCGGCAAGCCGTATGCGCAGATCTTCAATGAGTTCGAGGGCAACCTCAACCCGTCCCAGGCGCACGGGTCCGGTGACGTCAAGTACCACCTCGGCGCATCCGGTAACTACATCCAGATGTTCGGCGACAACGACATTCAGGTGTCGCTGACCGCCAACCCGTCACATCTGGAAGCCGTCGATCCGGTACTCGAAGGCCTGGTGCGCGCCAAGCAGGACCTGCTCAACAAGGGCGATTCCGCCGACGGGTTCAGCATCGTGCCGCTGATGCTGCACGGAGACGCCGCGTTCGCCGGGCAGGGCGTGGTGGCCGAGACGCTGAACCTCGCGCTGCTGCGCGGCTACCGCGTCGGCGGGACGATCCACATGATCGTCAACAACCAGGTGGGCTTCACCACCTCGCCGGAGCATTCCCGTTCCAGCGAGTACTGCACCGACGTCGCGAAAATGGTTGGGGCGCCGATCTTCCACGTCAACGGCGACGACCCCGAGGCCTGTGTGTGGGTGGCCAAGCTGGCGGTGGACTTCCGGCAGAAGTTCAAGAAGGACGTCGTCATCGACATGCTGTGCTACCGCCGCCGCGGACACAACGAAGGCGACGACCCGTCGATGACGCAGCCGGCCATGTATGACGTCATCGACCACAAGCGCGGGGTTCGCAAGAGCTACACCGAATCCCTGATCGGCCGCGGCGATATCTCGATCAAAGAGGCCGAGGATGCGCTGCGCGACTACCAGGGCCAACTCGAGCGGGTGTTCAACGAGGTCCGCGATCTGGAGAAGTACACCCCGGAGCCCAGCGAGTCGGTGCAAGACGACCAGGTGATCCCCAAGGGCATGACCACTGCCGTCGACAAAGCCCTCCTGGCCCGCATCGGCGACGCGCACCTCGCGTTGCCCGAAGGCTTCTCGGTGCACCCGCGCGTCAAGCCGGTGCTCGAAAAGCGCCGCGAGATGGCCTACGAAGGCAAGATCGACTGGGCATTCGCCGAGCTGCTGGCACTGGGATCGCTAGTGGCCGAAGGCAAGTTGATCCGGCTGTCCGGCCAGGACACTCGCCGCGGCACGTTCACCCAACGGCACTCGGTGATCATCGATCGCAAGACCGGCGCCGAGTTCACCCCGCTGCATCTGCTGGCCGCCGCAGAGGACGGCACGCCCACCGGCGGCAAGTTCATGGTGTACGACTCGCCGCTATCGGAGTTCGCCGCCGTCGGTTTCGAGTACGGCTACTCGGTCGGCAACCCCGAAGCAATGGTGTTGTGGGAGGCGCAGTTCGGCGACTTCCTCAACGGCGCCCAATCGGTCATCGACGAATTCATCAGCTCCGGTGAGGCCAAGTGGGGCCAGACCTCCGATGTGGTCCTGCTGCTGCCGCACGGCCATGAGGGCCAGGGACCCGACCACACCTCCGGTCGTATCGAGCGTTTCCTGCAACTGTGCGCCGAGGGGTCCATGACGGTGGCCCAGCCGTCCACACCGGCCAACTACTTCCATCTGCTGCGCCGGCATTCCCTCGACGGAATCCACCGCCCACTGATCGTATTCACACCAAAGTCGATGCTGCGCAACAAGGCTGCGGTCAGCGAGATCCGCGACTTCACCGAGCAGAAGTTCCGCTCGGTTCTCGAGGAACCCACCTACGAGGACGGCACCGGCGACCGCAGCAAGGTCACCCGCATCCTGCTGTGCAGCGGCAAGTTGTACTACGACCTGGTGGCGCGGAAGAACAAGGAGAAGCGCGAAGACGTGGCGATCGTGCGGCTCGAGCAGCTCTATCCGCTGCCGCCGCGCCGGCTCAGCCGCATCCTCTCCGAGTACCCCGCGGCAAAGGAGTTCTTCTGGGTCCAGGAGGAACCGGCCAACCAGGGTCCCTGGCCGACGTTCGGACTGGCCCTGCCAGAACTGCTGCCGGACAAGCTGACCGGGATCAAGCGAATCTCCCGACGCGCGATGAGCGCACCGTCGTCGGGTTCGTCGAAGGTCCACGCCGTCGAGGCCCAAGAGATCCTCGACGAGGCGTTCGGCTGAAGCGCACAGGCATGTCACCACGCGCCGAATCGACCCTCGCGGTCGTGGTGGGCTTGAGTTCACAACCATTCAGGTCATTTGGGCGCTAGAACCCTGGCCCAGGTGCGTCACCTGGGCCAGGGCCGTTTCGATGTGATCAGGGTTTACAGCGGGATCCAGATTCCGAACAACCAGATGCCCCACTGGTTGAAATTGGGTTGCCAGACCGGAATCTGATTGAAGCCCCAGTAGTTGACTGGCCCCTGGTTCCACACTCCGCCCGGTGGAGGCAGCGGTCCGCCCCAGCCGACCCGCGGCGGCACGCCCCAACCCCACGGCGCCGGACCGTCGCCCCATGGCGCACCACGGAAGCCACCGAAGGCATTAGCCGGCCGAGGGCCGAAGTCACCAGGTCCGTGGAAGTCACCGGGACCGCGGAAGTCACCCGGACCATGGTCACCGGGACCGCCAGGCCCACCCGGACCGCGGAAGTCACCCGGACCATGGTCACCAGGACCGCCAGGACCGCCAGGCCCACCCGGACCGCGGAAGTCACCCGGACCGTGGTCACCGGGACCACCCGGCCCACCCGGACCACCAGGGCCACCGGGACCGCCAGGCCCACCGGGACCGCGGAAGTCACCCGGACCGCCTTGGCCACCGCCTGGCCCGCCCGGGCCACCGCCTGGCCCGCCCGGGCCGTGGCCGCCGGGCCCACCCGGACCACCACCGCCAGGCCCACCAGGACCGCAGGCCGGCGGCACACAGGGACCGCCTCCACCACCGGGGGCGGCATTCGCCACCCCAGCGCTGGCGCCAGCCATCGCAAGCCCTATACCGCTGACAATCAACACTCCCGAAGCGGCTTTTTGCAGGTTCATCGAGCTACCCCTCACTGGAGTCATTTCTCCTCTTTTTCCTGACCACCGCGACGCTAGATAGCTTGTCTATGATTGCTTTTTGCGGTTCCTATCAACCAGCTATGCAAGGCACCTCCGGTCGTCAGCGGTACCGGCGGTATCGGCTACTGTCGACGACAGTCGATCGAGGAGGAGTAGGTCCATGGAGGGCTTCGCCGGGAAAGTCTGCGTCGTCACAGGTGCTGGGTCGGGTATCGGCCAGGCCCTGGCCCTGGAACTGGGCCGCTCAGGCGCGAAGCTGGCCATCAGTGACGTCGACACGGAAGGGCTGGCCAAGACCACCGAACAGCTCAAGGCCCTCGGTGTCGAGGTCAAGTCCGATCGCCTCGACGTCACCGAGCGCGAGGCGTTTCTGCTCTATGCAGACGCGGTCAAAGAGCATTTCGGCAAGGTCAACCAGATCTACAACAACGCCGGCATCGCCTTCACCGGCGATGTCGAGGTGAGCTCGTTCAAGGACATCGAACGGGTGATGGATGTCGACTTCTGGGGTGTGGTCAACGGCACCAAGGCCTTCCTGCCGCACCTGATAGCCTCCGGCGACGGTCATGTCGTCAACGTCTCCAGCCTGTTCGGCATCTTCTCCGTACCAGGGCAGGCCGCCTACAACTCCGCGAAGTTCGCGGTCCGCGGGTTCACCGAAGCGCTGCGCCAGGAGATGGTGGTCGGCAAGCGACCGGTCGCGGTGACCACCGTGCACCCCGGGGGCATCAGGACCAACATCGTTCGCAACTCGACGGCCGTCGACGGCTTCGATACCCAGAAGCTGGCCAAGGACTTCGACAAGAAGCTGGCCCGCACCACCCCGGAACGCGCCGCGACGATCATCCTCACCGCGGTTCGCAAGAAGAAGCCGCGCGTCCTGGTGGGCGCCGACGCGAAGATTCTCGACATCATCGTCCGGATCACCGGCTCGGCGTACCAAGACGTCTTCTCGGGTGTGATGGGCAAGATCATGCCCGGCGCACACTGAGTCGCTTCTCTTCGGCTCAGCCCAACTGCCTCACCCTGCGGCTAACGCCCCAACGGGTTATCGGCCAGCCACGCGTCGGCGACGGCGCGTGGATCCGCACCGGCAATCACCTTCTGGCGCATCTGTTTGAGCCCGGCGGTGTCCAGGGCGCCCGCGATCTGGTTGAGCGCCAGCACCTGCTGCGGGTTCAACTCGTTGCGGCGGTAGAGCGGCACCGCGTTCTCCGCCTGGATCAGCATCGGTTTGCGGTCGGTGAGAACGACGAGCCCCTGCGGGGCATCGGACATTGCGGGGTCTGCGGTGCTCGTCCATGCGGCGTTGATCTCACCGGCCCGTAAGGCGGCGAAAAGCGCTGCACTGTCGGCGAATTGACGTGGCGGGCTGAGTTTGCAGCTTCCTATCGCAGTCGGGATCTGTGCATCCTTGCGGGCGCCCGGGCGCACCTGCGCGCAGTGCCCGACCAACGAGGTCAGATCCCGTCCACCCCAGGCGGTGGCCGTCGCATCGGCGACCGCCACCGCAGGTTTGTCCTCGGCCGCGGTGGTGAAGTCCCCCACGGTGATGCCCTCGGGCAACGCGCCGACCATCGCCTTGTACACCTGCTCATCGGAGCGCGCCGTCGCTCCTGGCGCGAAGGTCTGCAGCAGCCTTCCGGTCAACCCCGGCACCACGTCTACTTTTCCGGCGTCGAGTGCCGCAAGCGGGTCAGCGACCACCTCGGCATGGGCGGGAGTGCCGAAGTAGCGCAGGGCAGCGGCATAGAGGTTGGCCAGCACAATCGACTGCGGATCCGACGTCGCACCGACGACAAGATCCTTCGACTGCGACGAACCGCCGTGACCCCCGCACGCAGTGAGCACCACGATCAGCACGGCGGCACACGCCGCCCGGCGGATCATGGCCAACGACAACTCCCGACTACTCGGAGTCGCGTTCTACTCCGAGTCGCCTTCTTCGACAGCCGCGGCAACCGCCGCCGCCACCGCCGGCCCCACCCGGGGATCGAGCGGGCTGGGCACGATGTAGTCCGCCGCAAGCTCGTTGGCCACCACCGCGTGAATCGCCTCGGCCGCGGCAACCTTCATCTTCTCGGTGATGCGCCGTGCGCCGGCGTCCAGCGCACCCCGGAATACACCGGGGAAGGCCAGCACGTTGTTGATCTGGTTGGGGAAGTCACTGCGCCCGGTGGCGACCACCGCGGCGTACTTGTGTGCCACCTCGGGGTGGATCTCGGGGTCCGGGTTGGACAGCGCGAAGACGATGGCGCCGGGCGCCATGGTCGCGATGATCTCCTCGGGGACGACGCCCGCCGATACGCCCAGGAACACATCCGCACCGTCGAGGGCTTCGGCGATGCCGCCGGTGCGCCCGCTGGGGTTGGTGCGGCTGGCCAGGTCGGCCTTGAAGGGGTTGAGGTCTTCGCGCCCGGAGTGCACGATGCCCTTCGAATCGAGCACGGTGACATCGCGGACCCCGCTGGCCAGCAGGATGTTGGCGCATGCGACGCCGGCGGCACCCGCCCCGGAGATGACCAGGCGCAGGGAGTGCATGTCCCGGCGGACCACCTTGGAAGCGCCGAGCAGCGCGGCCAGTGCCACGATGGCGGTGCCGTGCTGATCGTCGTGCATGACGGGGCAATCCAGGGCTTCGATTACCCGGCGTTCGATCTCGAAGCAACGCGGTGCCGAGATGTCTTCGAGGTTCACCGCGCCGAACGTCGGCCGGAGCCGGATCAGGGTCTCGACGATCTCGTCGGGATCCTTGGTGTCCAGCACGATCGGGATGGAGTCCAGGCCGCCGAACGTCTTGAACAGCGCGCTCTTGCCCTCCATCACGGGCAGCGATGCCGCCGCACCGATGTCGCCCAGGCCGAGCACCGCGCTGCCGTCACTGACGACCGCGACCAGTCGGCTGGCCCACGTGTAACGCTTGGCCAGCGTTACGTCGGCCGCGATCGCGCGACTGACCTGCGCGACGCCTGGTGTATAGGCAATCGAAAGGGCTCGCTGAGTATCCAGTGGAGACTTCAATTCCACCGACAGCTTTCCCCCGATATGCGCGTCGAATATCTCCTCGTTCTCGATGACGAGGTGCGAAGAATTCACCGTTTCAGCCACGGGCGTCAGGGTACTTCACCCCACATCCTCACAGCGTGGGGTTCCCCTGCCGTGAGCACTTAGAGCCCCAACAACGCGTAGCATTCAACCGTCCCATCGGCGACCCGCGGGCCAGACGTTCGAGGTTGGATATGCCGTCGTTTCGCGCGCGACCACCGTCCCTGCTCGGCACCAGCCGAACGCGGACTGCCGGAGTAGATGCCAAACGGATCCACGTGCCCGTCGCGCGGGCAATGGTGGACTGTGCGGTGTACGTCGACGGGGCCCGACTGCCCGGCAAGTACACCCACGCCGCTGCGCTGGCGCGGGTCCGCGAACTCGAGCAGAACGGGCAGCGCGCCTTCACGTGGGTAGGCCTACACGAGCCTGATGAACACCAAATGCGCACCGTCGCTGAAGTTTTCGGCCTTCACCCACTGCCGGTCGAGGACGCGGTGCATGCGCACCAGCGTCCCAAGCTGGAACGGTACGACGACACCTTGTTCCTGGTGCTCAAGACCGTCAAGTACGTCGAGCACGAGTCGATGGCGCTGGCCCGTGAAATCGTGGAAACCGGCGAGATCATGGTGTTCATCGGCCGCGAATTCGTCGTCACCGTCCGCCACGGCGACCACAGCGGGCTCGCGGGTGTGCGCCGCAAGATGGAGGACGAGCAAAAGCAGCTGGCGCTGGGCCCGTACGCGGTGATGCACGCGATCGCCGACCATGTCGTGGACAGCTACCTCGACGTCGCGCGACTGATGGAATGCGACATCGACACCATCGAAGAAGAGGCGTTCTCACCGACGGCGCCGACCGACATCGAACAGATCTACTTGATCAAACGCGAGGTGGTGGAGCTGCGCCGCTCCGTCGCCCCGCTGTCGGTCGAACTGGGCCGGCTCAACTCCGAGCACAAGGACCTGCTGACCAAAGAGGTCCTGCGCTACATGCGCGACGTCATCGACCACCAGACGCAGGCCGCCGACCAGATCGCCAGCCACGACGAAATGCTGTCGTCTCTGGTCCAGGCCGCGCTGGCGCGGGTCGGCATGCAGCAGAACGAGGACATGCGCAAGATCTCGGCGTGGGTGGCCATCGCCGCGGTGCCGACGATGATCGCCGGTATCTACGGCATGAACTTCGAGCACATGCCGGAGTTGTCGTGGACGTGGGGTTACCCGGGGGTGCTGCTGCTGATGGGCACCGTGTGCGGGTTCCTCTATCGCAACTTTCGTCGCAACCACTGGCTGTAGTTTCGCCGATACCGACCCCGGCGAGCGGCCGTGTCTATACGCGACCCGCGGGCGTGTCGGCGTACAGACACGGCCGGTCGCGCACGTATTAAGTGGGCTGGCTGCCGACCCGCTGCGGGTCGGTGACGTCGATGCCGGCCTGGCGCCAGGTCTCCCGCAACGCGTCGACACCCTTGAGCCGCACCCAGGCGGCCTCGTTGGCGGTGATCGGCGTCGCCGCCAGAAACGTCACCGGGTCACGTGGCGGATCGAGTGCCACATCGCCGATTCCGCTGGGGCCCAACACCACAGCGCTGAACGGCGGCAAACCGGCCGGCCTCTCCCACAGCGGTGCGCCGACGTCGATCAGCGCGTCGGGGACCAGCACCAGCCCGTCGACCGCGGGCGTGGCGGCCAGCAGCGCGACAGTGCGCGCCAGGCCCGGCGTCGGCACACTGTCGTGCAGCGCGACAACAACTTCCGCGCGCGGCCCGCGCAACGGATCGACCGCCACCGCAGCTGCGTCCCCCATCGGATGACGCGAACAGCCCAGCGAGACGTAGTGCAGCACACCGTCGGGGTCGGGACCGAAGCGCAGCACCTCGACGCGCTCCACCCCCAAGAACGTCACACTGGCCGAGTCCGGTTCGCGGTCGATACCGCGGCCGGTGAAATGCCCGCGCAGGTGTGCGCGAACCTCTTCGAGTACCCGTGTCACCTTGCCACGGCCACCGGGAGGGTCAGGTTGGCGCCGGAATCGGCGTCGAACACCACAACTTTGGCCGGATCGACGGCGAGTTCGACGGTCTGACCGACGGCCGCCTGCGACTCTCCGGACAATCGGGCCACGAACTGGCCATCGCCGCCCACTGCGGCCTCATCGAGCTGGGTGGACCGCACCTCGGTCCCGCCAAGGGTGAAGTAGGCGTATTTGTCCGCACCAAGCGCCTCCACCAGATCAACCCGCACCGGAAAGGTCAGCGACGTGATCCGCTCATACCCGTCGAGCACCGCCGAGTCCTCGAAATGCTCGGGTCGGATGCCGGCGATGATGTTGCGGGCACCGCGATGGGATGCGACCGCTTCCCGCGTCTGTGGCGGCAGGATTGCCTCCCCGAATGGCAGCGTCACACCGACCTCGGTCAGCGTCGCCGGGAAGAAGTTCATGGCCGGTGATCCGATGAACCCGGCCACGAACAGGTTCGACGGATGCGCGTAAAGCTCAGCGGGAGTTCCGATCTGCTGGGCCACGCCGGCGCGCAGCACCACGACGCGGTCCCCCAGCGTCATCGCCTCGGTCTGGTCGTGGGTGACATACACCGTCGTGGTGCCGAGCCGCTGCTGCAACCGGGCGATCTCGCCTCGCATCTGCACACGCAGTTTGGCGTCGAGGTTCGACAGCGGCTCGTCCATCAGAAATGCCTTGGGGTTACGCACGATTGCGCGACCCATCGCGACCCGCTGGCGTTGCCCGCCGGACAACTGTGACGGCTTGCGATCCAGGAAGCCGGTCAGATCGAGAATGCGTGCCGTCTCCTCGACCTTCGCGGCGATCTCCGCCTTGCCCATCTTGGCCAAGGTGAGCGGGAAGGCGATGTTCTGTCGCACCGTCATGTGCGGGTACAGCGCATAGGACTGAAACACCATGGCGATGTCGCGGTCCTTCGGCGCCTTCTCGTTGACCCGCTGACCACCGATACGCAGTTCGCCCGAGCTGATGTCCTCCAGGCCGGCGATCATGTTCAGCGTCGTCGACTTCCCGCACCCCGACGGTCCCACGAGGATGATGAACTCACCGTCGGCGATCGTCAGCGAGAGGTCGTCCACCGCGGTGGAGCCGTCGGCATATGTCTTGGAGACGTGGTCCAAAACGATCTCGGCCATGGGTTATCCCTTCACCGCGCCGGAGGTCAAACCGGCGACGATCCGTCGCTGGAAGATAAGGACGAAGACGATGATCGGCACGGTGATCACCATCGCCCCTGCGGCAATCGATCCGGTCGGCTCTTCGAATTGCGAACTTCCTGTGAAGTTCGCGATCGCCACCGGGGCGGTCGTGGCCCGGGTGGTGGCCGTCAGCGACAGCGCCAGCAGCAGGTCGTTCCAGGCGAAGATGAACACCAAGATGGCCGCGGTCACGATGCCCGGGGCCGCCAGCGGGGCTATCACCTTGCGGAACGCCTGCGCCGGGGTGGCCCCGTCGATCTTCGCGGCCTTCTCCAGATCCCAGGGGATCTCCCGGAAGAACGCCGAGAGCGTATAGATCGCCAGCGGCAGCGCGAAGGTGATGTACGGGATGATCAATCCGGGCCAGGTGTCGAACAGGCCGAGCCGCCGCTCGATGTTGAACAGCGGTGTCACCAAGGAGATCTGCGGGAACATCGCGATCAACAACGCGGCACCGACGAGCGCCTTCTTGCCCGGGAACTCCAGCCGGGCAACCGCGTAGGCGGCCATGCCGCCGATCACGACGGCGATGACGGTGGTGATCAGACCGATGCCGATCGAGTTGAACAGGGCAGCGTTGAAGATGCCGCCGGAGAAGATCGCCTTGTAGTTCTCGAAGGTGATCTGCGACGGAATCAGCCTGCCGTCCTTGACCTTCGACGTGGGTTTGAGTGACAGCGACAGGATCCACAGCACCGGCAGCAGCGCGTACACGAGCACCAGCGTGTTCACCACAGCCCAACCGGTGGCTCGCGACGGCGTGATCTGTTGTGCCATCGGGCTATCTCACCTCGTCGCTACCGGGTGCCGATGCACCGAACAGTTTGATGAAGATAAACGCGATGACCGCAACGCACAAGAAAACCAGCACGCTGATCGCCGACCCCAGGCCCAGCGAGAACCCCTTGAACAGGTTGTCGTAGCCCAGAATCGACACCGATGCGGTGTTGTTGGAGCCTCCGGTGAGCACGTAGATGTTGTCGAAGATGCGGAATGCGTCCAGTGTGCGGAACAGCAACGCCACCAGGATCGCAGGTTTCATCATCGGCAGGGTCACCCGGGTGAGCCGCCGCCACGCTCCGGCGCCGTCCACCTGCGCGGCTTTGAGCAGGTCGTCGGGCACCAGCGCCAGACCTGCCAACAGCAGCAGCGCCATGAACGGCGTCGTCTTCCACACCTCGGCGAGCACGATGATCCCCAGCGACGGAATCTGTTGCGTCAGTGGGGCACTGCCGTCGGGTAGCAGATTGGCCAGGTAGCCCGTTCCCGGGGTCCACGCGTAGTACCAGCTGTAGGAGGCCGCGACCGTGACGATGCCGTACGGGATCAGAATCGCGGTGCGCACCACGCCCTTGCCGAAGATCGTGCGGTGCATGACCAGGGCCAGCGCGAGACCGAGGACGAACTCGATGACCACCGACACCACCGTGATGGCCGATGTCACCGCCAGCGCGGTCCACCAGTACCGGTCCGACAGCACGGTCAAATAGTTCGCGAGCCCGACGAATGCGGTATCTCCCGGTTGCGCCAGGTTGTAGCGCTGCAGGCTCAGCCACACCGCGTAGCCGATGGGATAGGCGGTGACCGCGAGCATCAGCAGCACCGCCGGGGTGATCAGGAGGTAGGCAAGCCGTCGCTGCGATCGGCGGTCGTCGGAGCGCCTCTGCGGCGCAGCCGAATCCGTGGGCAGGGCGGCGGTCACGGCAGCAACCCCCTGCCGTCGATGGCCTCGCGCACCTGTGCGGCCAGCCGGTCTGCGGTGTGTTCGGGGTCTATCGCGCTGACCGGTGCCAGCGTCGCCGACATCATGGTGGACACCGCCTGATACAGCGGAGTGGCCGGGCGGACCGCGGCATTGGTGAGCTGATCGCGGATGATCGCGTACTGCGGGTACTTGGCCTGAAACGCCGGGTCGGAGTACAGCGACGTCCGTACTGCCGGCAGGCCGCCGACTACGGAGGTGTACTGCTGGTTTTCCACGTTGCGCAGACAGCGCACCGCCTCGAACGCCTCGGCGCGGTGGCGGGTCGTCTTGGCGACCGCGAGGTTGAGCCCGCCGATCGTCACCCGGGCTGGCTCACCGGCGGTGACCGCCGGATAGGGCGCGAACCCGAAGACGTTCTGACTGGCCTCATATGCGGCGGCGAACTGCTCGTCGGTCGGCGCGAACGTGCCGACATCGTTTATCGCACTCTTGAGGTCGGCCCGATCCTGCAAGGGCAGGAAGGACACGCCGCCCTTGACGGCGTTCTCGAGCATCGAGGGCAATACGAACGGCCAGTTGACTTCCAGCGCCGCCTTCCCCTGTTCCAAGGCCAGCCGCGCGGTGCCCTCGTCGGTCTGGGTTATCGACGGGTCAGCCCCCGGTGCCGTGGCGACGGACTTCATGATCGACAGCGCCTTGACGGTCGCCGCCCGGTGCTCGGGCGTGTCGGTGAGCGTGACGGTCTTGCCGTCATCGGAGAGCACCTGGCCGCCCGCGCTTTGCAGCAGCGTGTTGAACCAGACCACGAGTCCCTCATACTGCTTGGCCTGTACGGCAATCCAACTCGGCTGCCCTTCGGAATGCAGCCGCGCCGCCTCGGCCACCATGGCGTCCCACGTTTCGGGCGCGGATGGCATCAAATCGGCTCGATACCAAAGTAATTGGGTGTTGGTGGTGATCGGCGCGGCATACAGCCTGCCGCGCCACCTGGCCGTCGCCAGCGGTCCGGGCAGTGTGTTGTCCGCGGCGTCGGCCTCGGCCTGTCGGGCCGGATCCTCCGACAACGGCAATGCCCAACCAGCCTCGGCGAACTCGGCGGTCCACACCACGTCCAGTGCCATCACGTCCAGGGAGCGATCGTTGCCGGTGAGGCGCCGGGCCAGCTGCAGCCGTTGATCGTCGGCCGCCTTCGGCAGGCTCATCTGCCTGATGGTGAATCGGCCACCGAGTTCGGCGTTGCAGCGCTTGGCCACCGCGGTGAACGTCGCCATCTCACTGGCCGGGGTGTAGTAACTGATGACCACGCCGTGGTCAGCCGAACCACACGCCACCGCCGGGAAAGCGGTCATCCCCGCGATTGCGGCTGCGGCGATCCGTCTCAGACGCAGCGCTTTCGTGTTGCGGATTGCCGCGACCAAGGGTCGACCACCGCCTTCCCTTGCTCCTCCTGGGTGTCGGCGGGATTGCCCCGCGCGAGCACCGTAGAACCACACGACGCCAGGCGCAACAATCTGCGCGGCGCGTCGAACTGACTGACGCCGCACCGTAACCTGGGAACCCGGCGGCTGATCCGCCGGGTGCAACACCGACTACAGCGTCAAGCGCGCCAGCATATCCCGGGCCCGCTCGGCATTCTGCGGGTCACACAGCACGTCGTAACGGCCTGCAACCAGTTGCATGGTCGAGCTGAAATCCCGTGTGCCACGGGCCATTGCGTAGGGCACCGCGGAAGTGATGAGACCGAAGATGATGCCTGCGACCAGACCCGTCAGCAACGACTGCATGGGATGTCCGAAGAAGCCCAGCACCAGACCCACGAAGATGCCCAGCCACGCGCCCGTGATCACCCCGCCGCCGAGCACCTTGGGCCATGTCAACCGCCCGGTCACCCGTTCGACCTGCATCAGATCGACACCGACGATCGTCACCTGTTGCACGGGGAACTGCTGGTCGGACAGATAGTCCACGGCCTTCTGCGCTTCGGCGTAGGTCGGATACGACCCGATGGGCCAGCCCTTCGGCGGCGTGGGCAATCCCATGGGACCGCCACGACCTGATCGCGCGTTTCCGCCTGGAACCGGGTTCTGGCTGGGCTGGAAAGGACTCGTCATGGAATTCCATTCTGCTCTGCTCTGCGACCGAAGGCGCCGATACGCGGGCACAGTTTGGTGGGCCGTCTTCGTTCTACGCTCTCACCAGCGCTTACGCTAGGTTGACAGCATGACGGTTCCCGGTGGCTTCGGCGAGAAACCCGGCGAGAATCCCGGGCGCTACGTCGATCCCGTTGCACCGGTGGACTATCCGGCGGAGTACCCGGACGTGCCGGCAGGCTATCCGGGCTTCTATCCGCCGCCACCCGGGTATCCGCCGCCAGCCGGTTACCCGCCACCGCCCGGATATCCGCCACCGCCGAACGTGTTCCAGCCCGCTGCACCGGTGTACCCACCGCAGGGTCAACCCTGGCCCTACTACTCGCAGCCCGCCGTCCCCGCCGGGAGCAACGGCAAGGCCATCGCGGCAATGGTGTGCGGGGCCGCGTCGTTGGTGCTGTGCCTGTGTTACCTGCCCGCGCTGGCGGCGATCATCCTCGGCGTGATGGGACTTGTGGAGACCCGCCGCACCGGGCAGGCGGGCACCGGTCTGGCGGTCGGCGGCGTGGTACTCGGCGCTCTTTCGCTGTTGATCGGTGTCCTGATGGCCACCTCGGGGTGGCCTAGACCGGAGGGCTGAACGTCCCGGTCTGCCGCGACATCCCCGCGGCGCGGCCCTTGGCCGCGATCACCAGTGCCATCTTGCGGCTGGCCTCGTCAATCATCTCGTCGCCGAGCATCACCGCACCACGCGCTCCACCCGCGGTCGAGGTATGCCATTCGTAGGCTTCCAGGATCAGCTCGGCGTGGTCGTAATCCTCCTGGCGCGGGCTGAATATCTCGTTGCCCGCCGCGATCTGATCCGGGTGCAACACCCACTTTCCGTCATAGCCCAGTGCCGCCGAGCGGCCGGCCACCCGCCGGAACGCCTCGACATCGCGCACCTTCAGATACGGCCCGTCCACGGCGGCGACGCCGTGCGCGCGGGCCGCAACCAGAATCGTCATCAGCACGTGGTGATACGCGTCGCCGACGTCGTATCCCGGCGGCTGCTCCCCGACCACCAGCGTGCGGGTGTTCAGACTGGCCATCAGGTCCGCCGGTCCGAGCACCAGGGCATGCACCCGGGGGTGCGCGGCGATCGCGTCGATGTTGCGCAGCCCGCGAGCATCCTCGATCTGCGCATCAATGCCGATCCGACCCACTTCCAGGCCGTGCGTGAGTTCCAGCTGGGTCAGCAGCAGGTCGAGGGCGCTCACGTGTGAGACGTCGCTGACCTTGGGCAATACCACCACGTCGAGCGCCGCACCCGCTCCTGCGACCACGTCGATGATGTCGGCATGGGTCCACGGGGTGGTCCAGTCGTTGATCCGCACGCCGCGCAGCTGTCCCGCCCAGCCCGGCTCGGCCAGCGCCGCCGCGACAGTGGCCCGGGCCGCGGCCTTCGCCTCCGGTGCAACGGCGTCCTCGAGATCGAGGAAGACCTCGTCGGCAGGCAGCCCCTTGGCCTTGTCGATCATCTTGCGACTGCTTCCCGGGACTGACAGACACGTCCTGCGGGGGCGGTAGGCGCTATTCATGTCTTCACTCCTACCCTTATGACTCATGGTGTCGGTCAACAGGGTGTACGCGGCACGGCTCGCGGGATTGGTCGTCCTGGGCCCCGACGGCGAATCCGTGGGGCGGGTGCGCGACGTCGTCATCAGCATGAGCATCGTGCGCCAGCAGCCGCGCGTACTTGGTCTTGTCGTTGAATTGCTCACGCGTCGAAGGATTTTCGTCCCGATTCTGCGGGTGACGGCTATCGAGCCACACGCCGTGACGCTCATCACAGGCAATGTTTCGCTGCGCAGGTTCTCCCAGCGTCCCGGCGAGGTTCTGGTGCTCGGGCAGGTGCTGGACACCCGGGTGCGGGTCGACGATCCCGAACTGCCCCAGCTGCGTGGCATCGATGTGGTGGTGACCGACCTCGGGATCGAGCAGAGCCGGTCACGGGACTGGATGGTCACCCGGGTCGCGGTGCGCAGCCATCGCCGCCTGCGCCGTACCAGCGTGCACATCGTCGAATGGCAGCACGTGCACGGCCTGACGCCGACCGCTCTGGCGATGCCCGGCCAGGGTGTGGCGCAGCTGCTGCACCAGTTCGAAGACCAGCGTCCCGTCGAGGTGGCCGACGCCATCCGTGAGCTGCCGACCAAGCGCCGCACCGAGGTCATCAATGCCCTCGACGACGAACGGCTGGCCGACATCCTGCAGGAGCTCAACGAGGACGAGCAGACCGAACTGCTGCTCAAACTCGACACCGAACGCGCGGCCGATGTGCTCGAGGCAATGGATCCCGACGACGCCGCCGACCTGCTCGGCGTGCTCAACCCGAATCAGGCCGAGGTGCTGCTGGCGCGGATGGATCCCGAGGACTCCGATCCGGTGCGCCGATTGCTGCAGCACTCCCCCGACACCGCGGGCGGTCTGATGACCCCCGAGCCGGTGGTGCTGGCACCCGACACGACGGTGGCCGAGGCTCTTGCCCGGGTGCGCGACCCCGACCTGACGCCGGCGCTGTCCTCGCTGGTCTTCGTGGCCCGGCCCCCTACCGCCACTCCGACCGGCCGTTACCTGGGCTGCGTGCACTTGCAGCGGCTGCTGCGCGAGTCGCCGGCGACCCTGGTGAGCGGCATCGTCGACGCTGACCTGCCGGCGCTGACACCGGAGAGCTCGCTGGCCGCGGTCACCCGCTACTTCGCCGCCTACAACCTGGTGTGCGGTCCCGTCCTCGACGACCAATCCCATCTGCTCGGTGCGGTCACCGTCGACGACGTCCTTGACCATCTGCTGCCGCACGATTGGCGCTTGTCGGCCGAAGAACCCGATCTGCCGGTAACGGACGGCGCCTCGTGAGCCGGATCGACACACCACGCACATCGTGGCGCCCGCGTCTCAACGTCGACGCCGAAGTCGTCGGCCGGTTCGGCGAATCGATTGCCAGATTCCTCGGAACCGGGCGTTACCTGCTCTGGCAGACGGTGTTCGTTATCGTGTGGATCGCGCTCAATCTGGTCGCCGTCACATGGCGCTGGGATCCGTACCCGTTCATCCTGCTCAACCTGGCATTCTCGACCCAGGCCGCCTATGCTGCACCGCTGATCCTGCTGGCCCAGAACCGTCAGGAAAACCGGGACAGAGTAGCGCTGGAGGAAGATCGCCGGCGGGCCGAGCAAACCAAGGCCGACACCGAGTACCTGGCCCGTGAGCTGGCCGCGCTTCGTCTGGCCGTCGGCGAGGTGACCACGCGCGACTATCTGCGCCGCGAACTGGAGGAGCTGCACGACAAGCTCGGCCTGCTCCTGGGCGACCGGCCGGCCAAGGGCTCCGGCAAGCGGCGGCGGGCCGCGGCGGCGGCAAATGATGACCCAAACGCGTGAATTGTTTTGCTCCAGCCCATTGTCGTCACGGCTCTGTGACGGAGTCTGTATGGTGACTTCGTTCACGTGGTTTCCTCCGGTGTTTGCCGGACACGCAGTCTCTAGGACGGTCGAGTGCGCATAGTGGGACGCCGAGTTGCGCGTCCGGCCGCCGCGGACAAGGAACTCAACGGTGAGTTCGACGGCAAGCTCCGTAGCGAGCAGCAGGCCCGCGGCCGGTTGGCGCGTGTAACCCGCACGCCCGCCTTCGGCATCGCGGTGCTGACACCGTTGGTGCTGGCAGGAGCGGTTGGCGCGGCAGGCCCCGGCGCCCCGGCACCGAAGCGGCAGAGCACCGACATCACCCCGTTGGCCGCCATCGCCGTGGTGCCCGCACCGCCGGTGGACATGTCCGGCCCGACCGTCGTCGCGGTTGCCAAACCGCCCAGCAGCTTCCGGATCGGTGCGACCACAGCAGTCGCTCCCCCGCCGGCCATGGTGGTCTCGGCGCCGGGCGCGCTGCGCATCCCGTCGGTTGCCCTGGCGGCATACCGCAACGCCGAGTCGATCATGGCGCGCGCTGTCCCAGGCTGCGGGATCAGCTGGAACCTGCTCGCCGGCATCGGCCGCATCGAGTCCGGCCACGCCAACAACGGTGCAACGGATGCGCGCGGCACCGCGGTCAACCCGATCTACGGACCGGCACTGGACGGCACCCTGCCCGGCAACGAGGTCATCGTCGCAAGCAGCCAGTTGGGCCGGGTCACCTACGCCCGCGCGATGGGGCCGATGCAGTTCCTGCCGGGAACGTGGTCGCGCTACGCCTCCGACGGTGACGGCGACGGCAAGGCCGACCCGCAGAACGTCTACGACGCGTCACTGGCGGCGGCGCGTTACCTGTGCAGCGGCGGACTGAACCTGCGCGACCAGTCCCAGGTGCTCACCGCGATACTGCGCTACAACAACTCAGTTGCCTACG
>DASUGW010000011.1:0-2581 GCA_036273805.1 Mycobacterium sp. | reverse complement strand
GCCACGAACATCCCGTGCCCGGTGCCGTTATTGGTGAACCGGGTGCCGTCGGTCTCCGCGTCGATGGTCCAGCCGACCGTCGAGTAGGTGCCGTAGTCCAGCGTCACGGTGGGGATGTCTCCGAGATTTCCGACGATCCATTTGACGGTGCCGCCGGAGGTGACGCTGACCCCGTTGGCCGACTCGCCGTCGATCACCGGCGAGTTCTCGAACTGCGATTCGCAGCCGACCGACTCGCTGTTGAGCTGGCAGCGGGTCTTGCCGGATTTCGTCTCGATATATACGTATCCCTGCTCATTGGGTTGCAGCGTGGTGCCGCCGGGGGACGATCCCGCGGTGGGACCTGTGGTCGGTGGCGTGGGAGTGAGCCCGGGTTCCGTCGTCGGCTTGGGGAAGGTGGGTTCGGCGTTCGTGCCGCAGCCTGGGCAGACCGCCGTCCCGTCGGTGAGGTTGCTGCAGCCGGCCAGCCCGGCGGTCGCGGCGATCACAGCACCGGCCAGTGCCAGGCGGGTGGTAACGAGTGCGCTCACAGGACTCCTCGGGCCGTCTGGCACACCGTACCCAGGCTGTTCCGGATGTTAAACACGTGACTGATGATGTTTATGAAGATGTGAGCAAGACGTCCCTGCGGGGGCCGTAACAGATGTTATGGTGCCGCGAAGTACTGAGACGACAAGGAATCGTGATGAGCGCCACGCCCAGCGAGTTCCCGCCGCAGATCGCGGGGGCGACCGAGCATGCCGTGGAGAAGCTGCTCGACGTCGCCGCCGACGAGTACACCACCGCCGGCGTAAAGCAGACATCGATCGCCGAGATCGCGCGCCAGGCCGGTGTGCCGGTAGAGGCGGTCCACCGGCGCTGGTCGAATGTCGAGGAACTGCTAACCGCCGTCGTGGTGCGCGATCTGCATTCGCACATCGCCGACGTGCACCGCAGCGTCGACTGCCTCAGCGATACGGACGACCAGATCGCGGAGGTGTTCGCCTCGGTGCTGTGGTTCCTCGACGGCCATCCGCTGGTCGGGGGCGCTATCAGGTCCGATGCCGACGTAATCCTGCCGCGAGCTGCGGTGTCCGTCGCGCCGATCATCGGTGCGGCCGTCGCATTCGTCGTCGACGCTATCCGCACCATCGTGCTGGGCGCCGGCGGCAGGTCGATCGACACCGAAGTGCTGACTGAACTGTTGACCCGGCTTGTCCAGTCGATCCTGCTGACCCGGGGACGCGCGACGGTGCTGACGACGCGAAGCGACGTGACGCGCTACGCGTCTCAATGCGTAGTTCCGCTGGTGAACACCCTAGGGACATCGTCTTAGTTCGGGTATCGTGTTAGAGACTGCGTAACATCCTAAACATCGCCGGCATGGCCGGCCGTTGTTCCTTGCGCCGCACAGATTGGAAACAGTGGTCGTGTCCGGACAGCAGCCCGATTCGGTTGGGGTGGGGATCTTGGATTCGGCGATGCGTGTGCTGGTGGATTTCGGTTTCCGGCGGGCCACGGTGGAGTCGGTGGCCCGGTATGCCGGGGTATCGCATATGACGGTCTACCGGCGGTGGTCGGGTAAGGCGGAGTTGTTCCGGACTGCCGTGGTGCGCGAGGTCGACGGGATTTTTCAGGCCGCGTTTGCGACGGTATCTCCCGCCGGCCCGTTCGACGACGCGGTGGTGTCGGTGTTCGGGCAGATCGTGTGGGAGTTGCACGGGCATCCGTTGATGGCGCGGGTATTGGGCAGTGAGCCGGAGTTCGTGCTGCCGATGTTGACGACCGACTCGGGGCCGTCGATGGAAATGCTGGTGGCTTCGACGTCTGGGCGGTTGGCGGTGCTGGCGCAGCAGGCCGGTTCTGAGCTGGCTGATCCCGACGCGCTGGCCGACATCTTCGTGCGGCTGGCTCACTCACTTCTGCTGGTGCCGAATCCGTCCCGGCCCTTGACTGCCCATGCGGACGTCGAGGACTACGCGCGGCGCAATCTGCGGCCGTTCGTTCTATCCGCTCTCCAGGCCGCACGCTGAGCTGCAACGCCGGAGGGGCTGAGATGCACGACGTCGACGGGATTTTCGAAGCGGCGTTCGCGGGGGTGTCCGCCGCCGGTCCGTTCGATGATGCGGTCGTCTCGGTATTCGGGCAGGTCGTCTGGGCGCTGCAGGGACAACCGCTGTTGGCGACGGTTTCTGGACCAACGATAGAGCTGCTGGTGGCCGCGACGGCGGGGCGGCTGGCGGTACTCGCTGAGCGCAGTGGTTGCGGGCTCGCTGATCCTGGCGCGCTGGCCGACATCTTCGTGCGGCTGGCCCACGCCGTCGTATCGGTGCCGGATCCGTTGCGCCCGTTGACATCCCGCGAAGACGTCGAGGACTACGCACGACGGAACCTGCAGCCGCTGGCCCGTTCGCTGGCCGTCACCCAGAACTCACGGGCCACCTCCCGCCGACGGTCGGTCTCCGTGGTGTCTGCATTGCTTGCGACGATGTTCCTGGGCTCCGCCGGTGTCGCGGCGGCGTTGGCGCATCCATGGGATCTCCTGAGGCCCGGGCCGGCCGATAGCGCACCCGCGCACCCAGCGGCGACGACAGTCGCTGAT
>DASUGW010000010.1:0-5999 GCA_036273805.1 Mycobacterium sp. | reverse complement strand
TCGCCGTTAACCGTTCGAGGACTCGCCATCGAGCACCTGCTGCAGCTGTGCGCGGCCGATCTTACCGCCGCTGAACATCGTCAGACGTCCGATCGGGATGTCCGCCATCATGGCCAGCATCGCGGGATTCCCGGCGCCGGCCGCACCTGCCATCTGCGGCATCGCCTCGGCTGCCAGCGCCAGTAGCCGCCGCAACACCTCCGGATGCCCGGCCACCTCAGCCAGTGACGAGTTCAGCGTCAGCGGCACTTCGGCGTTTTCACCGGGCACCGACACCATTGCACGAAGCCGGATGTCGCGGCTCGACGCGCCCACCTCGACGCGATAGTCGGCGCACTCGAGCACCCAATCATCAACGCGCACATCCCAATACACGAGATCGTCGCGTTCGAGCAGCACCTGCACCGTTGTCGAGCACCCCGGTTCGAGCTCGGCGGCACCAAACCCGGCCAACTGACGCGGCGGCCGGGCGACCCGCGACGTCGGCACTCCGACATAGAACTGGACGACTTCACGCCCGGCGCGGTCGCCGGTGTTGGTGACCGTCACCTGCGCGCCGATACCGCCATCCTCGACCCGCAACCGCAGGTCCCGGTACTCGAAGGTAGTGTAGGAAAGGCCGTGCCCAAACGGGAACTCCACCTCGAGTTCGCGGGCGTCATACCAGCGGTAACCGACGAAAATGCCCTCGCCGTAACGGACATGGCCCGACTCTCCGGGGAAATTCAGATAGGCGGGCGTGTCCTGCAGACGCACCGGCACCGTCTCGGCCAGCTTGCCCGACGGGTTCACCGCGCCGTAGAGCACCTCTGCGATCGCCGCGCCGCCACCCTGCCCGGCGAGGGCCGCGTCGAGCAACCCACGCGCGTGCACCACCACCGGCGCCAAACACAGCACCCCGCCGTGGACGAGCACCACCACCGTGCGGGGCTGGGCAGTTGCCACTGCTGCCAACAACTCCAATTGCGCAGCAGGCAGGTCGATTTCGGGGCGATCGAACCCTTCGCTCTCGGCGGCTTCGGGCAACCCGAGGAACACCACCGCGGTGTGCGCAGCCGCGGCAGCACGCACCGTCTCGTCATGCAACGAAGCCTGCGCACCGGAGCCGTCGGTGCTGAACCCGGGTGCGTAAACCACTGAGCCGCCGGCCGCCTGCGCACGCCGGGTGATCTCGTCGAGCGGGATATCCACCTGCGTCGCGTTGACATGCGAACTGCCCCCGCCCTGATAACGCGGCGTGCGGGCGAACTCCCCGATGACTGCGACCGATCCGGATGGATCCAACGGCAACAGTTCAGAGTCGTTGCGCAGCAGCACAATCGAACGCGCCGCCGCGGACCGGGCCAGCCGCTGATGTTCGTCGGCGTCGACCGTCATCCCCGGACGCCGGGCCGCCACGGCCCGGCGTGCGAGGTCGGCCACGCGGCCGGCCGCACGCTCGACATCCCGGTGGGACAACACCTTTCGGCGCACGGCATCGAGAACGTCCACATCGGCCATCGGATCCGGGCCGGGCATCTGCAGATCCAGGCCCGCGGCGACCGAACGCACCCGGTCCACGACGGCACCCCAGTCGCTGACCACCACACCGTCGAAGCCCCACTGGTCGCGCAGCACCCGGCTCAGCAGCCATTCGTCCTGCACCGCCCACTCACCGTTGATCCGGTTGTAGGCGGCCATCACGGTCCACGGACCGCCGCGGGTAACCACACGGTGGAACGCACGCAGATAGACCTCGCGCAACGGCCGGGGGTCCAGGTCGGCGCTCACCCGCATCCGGTCGCGCTCCTGATTGTTAACGGCGAAATGTTTGACCGACGCGCCGACCCCCTGCCCCTGCACACCCTGCACCCACGCCGTCCCCAGACGCCCCGCCAGGTGGGGATCCTCGGAGAAGTACTCGAAGTTGCGCCCGCACCGGGGATCTCGCTTGATGTTGACGCCGGGCCCGAGCACCACCTGGACGTCGAGAGCCTGGGCTTCGGCACCGATCGCCGCGCCGACGCGGGCCACCAGTTCGGGATCCCAGCTCTGCGCCAGCGCCACCGCCGGCGGGAAACAGGTCGCCGGCTCGCTGGCGCCAAGTCCCAGGTGGTCGGCGTCTGTGCGCTCACCGCTCGTCCCGCGTTCTGCATCGTCATCGGCGGGGCGCTGGCGGCGCAGCCCGTGCGGGCCGTCGGTCAGCGTGATGGCCGGGACCTCGACCGCGCCGATCGTGACGGCCTTGGTCCGCCAGAAATCCGCGCCGCTGCCCAGCGCGGCCTGTTCGTCGAGCTGCTGCGGTGCCTGCGCATCATGCACACCGCGAACGTACCCGCGATCAGTACACGCCATCCCAGGCTTGACGGCGGACCGCATCGGGATCGTCGGCCACGACGTCGCGACCGGTGCGGATGAGGCGGGTTGCCCGTCGGGGCACCTCGTATGGCGGCCACTGCGGATCCGGCGGGTTCCCGCCGGCGAATTCGAGCCAGCTGCGTTGCATCCGCCTGCCGACCGCGGGCGGGACGTGGCGGCCCAGTGGATGCAGCAGGCGGCCGAGGTAGGAGCCGTAACTGTGCTGTACGTGCACGATCTCGCTGCCATGCGTGGCACCGAGGCCCAGTGTCCGCAGGGTGGACGTCACATGGTCGAACCGATAACTGTAGGTGGGCGCGACCGCGCTGTAGGCGTCCGTGAACGCCCAGGTGGGGGCACCGAACATGGCATCGGAGCCGATGTCGATCAGCGCGCGGCGGCGCGGGTATTGCGGATAACCGGCCAGCACCCGATCCTGGGCGGCGGGCCCGATCCTGGCGAAGTACGCGTCCACGGCCGGGCGGGTGGTGGGCAGCATCGGTGGCTTGCCCCAGGCGAACATCGATGCTTCGTCACTGTTGGTGCCGATGATCAACGGCACGGCGGCGATGTCGGCGCGGCGCGCGGCATCGATGGGATGCCGCGGCAGCGTCGGCGTGCCGTAGGTCAGCCCGTACGCCAGCGTCGGTGAGGTGGCGACGCTGTCCAGTTGCAGCAGGCCGGCCGCCCGCCGCAGCGCCCGCTGCGGTTGCGCCGCGAGGTCGGCAGGCGCCACGGCCAGGGCGGCTACCAGTTTGGCGGCCCGCTCGGCGCGGCTATCGGCGTCGGCGATCAACGGCAGCGCCGGGCTCTGCGCGATGGCGCGGGTGAACAGGCCGTCTGCGGCCGGGCTCGCCAGCAACGCCAGAATCGAAGTGCCCCCGGCGGATTCGCCGAACACCGTCACGCGCTGCGGGTCGCCGCCGAACGCGGCGATGTTCTGCTGCACCCACTGCAGCGCCGCGATCTGGTCCCGCAGGCAGAGGTTGTCATCGAAGCCGTCGCCGAGGGAGCTGAGTTCGAAACCGCCGAACACCCCGATGCGATAGGTCACGTTGACGACCACGACGTCGCCGTTGGCGGCCAGCCGCGACCCGTTGTAGAGCTGGAACTGCCCGGCCCCGAATACGAACGCGCCACCGGGAATCCACACCATGACCGGCCGGCGACCACTGGTGCCCGGTGACCACACGGTCAGTGTCAGGCAGGCTTCGTCGCGCTGTTTCGGATCGTCGCGGCCACCGCCGACAAAGGAGCGGCCCTGCGGTGGCAGCGGTCCATGTGCGGTCGCGTCGCGCTCCCCTGCCCACGGCTGCTCCGACTGGGGCGCCCGGAAGCGCAGAGGCCCCACCGGCTGCTGCGCATACGGCACCCCGCGCCAGACCACGACCCGTCGACCGCCGCGACCTTCCGGGGCTTCCAGGGTTCCGCGCAACCGGCCGGAGGCCGTGTGCGCAACGGTTTGAACTTCGCCGACGGGCGCCACGCCCGAATCGTAATGTGCGAAGCTGTATTGGCCGGTGATCGGCGACGAGCACACTCTGACGGGCATGTTAACGGGCATTGTTAAGGGGCGCTATGACCTTCAATGAAGGTATCCGTATCGACACCAGCAACACCTCGACGAGCGGCGGCGGAGGCGGCGGTTTCGGCGGCGGTGGGTTCGGTGGCGGCCGGGGCATCGCGATCGGCGGCGGTTTCGGCGGCCTGGTCATTCTGCTGATCGCCCTGTTTCTCGGAGTCGATCCCGGCGGCATCACCTCGCAGCAGTCCGTCGAACCGCAGGGCGGGGTCGAGGCGCCCGGTTTCGACAAGAGCCAGTGCCGCACCGGCAAGGATGCCAACAACATCCTCGGATGCCGGCTGATCGCCACCGGCAATTCGGTCGACGGCGTGTGGAGCCAGTTGCTCAAGGGCTACACCCCACCGCACATGCGGCTGTTCCAGGATCAGGTCCAGACCGGCTGCGGGCCGGCGACCACTGATATCGGGCCGTTCTATTGCCCGGTCGACAAGACCGCCTACTTCGATACCGGCTTCTTCAAGGTGCTCGTCGACCAGTTCGGCTCCAGTGGCGGGCCGTTGGCCCAGGAGTACGTGGTGGCCCACGAGTACGGCCATCACGTGCAGGACCTGCTGGGCGACCTGGCCAAGGCGCAGCGCGGGCCGTCCGGAGCCGAGGGCAACAGTGTGCGGACCGAGTTGCAGGCCGACTGCTACGCCGGCGTGTGGGCGCACTACGCGGCCATCACCAAACAGCCCGGCACCGATGTGACGTTCCTGGAACCGTTGAGCGACAAGGACATTAGCGATGCACTGTCGGCGGCACAGTCCGTCGGCGACGACCGGATCCAGAAGCAGGCCACCGGCCGGGTCAATCCGGAAACCTGGACACACGGCTCGTCGGTGGAACGGCAGGCCTGGTTCACCCAGGGCTACCGGACCGGCGACCCGCGCAAGTGCGACACCTACAACGCCGCCGACCTCAATCACCCCTGAGCCGCGGGTCTCTCCGAGTCCCGGGTCCCCTCACCGGCAGCGGGTCTCCTCACAGTCGCGAGCAGACGCAGAGTTGCCGTTTCCAAGCCCGGAAACCGCAATTCTGCGTCTGCTCGCCGCGTTGGGCGGTAGGGCTACAGGCGGGACTCCGCTTTGATCGCGGTATCGCTGGTACGCAGCGGGCGGATCAGCGCGTCCTGAGAAAACGACGCGATGAGCCGGCCGTCCTCGGTGTGCACGGCGCCACGCACGAACGACATCCCGCCACCGACCTGGGTGCTCTCGTGGGTGTACAGCAGCCAGCCGTCCCAGCCGAACGGCTCGTGGAACGACACGGTGATCGTCATCGGTGCGGTCGAAACCGTGAGGTGCGCCTGCGCGGTGCCGATGCCCTCGTGCGCGCGCATGGTGGTGGAAATGCCCAGATGCCCGGTGAAGTACGCGACCAGCGCCTTGGCCAGGTCATCGCGGGCGGGCACCGGGTCGTAGTGCAGCCAGGCGTACAGCTCCGGCGGGCCCACCTCGTCGGGGCTGTTGACGTCGACGACGTCGACAAGCCGCACCTGCCGCCCGGTCATCGGCATATGGCATTCGTTGGCCTCGGCCGGCGGGGCGACCTGCGGGCGGGCCAACTCGTGGCGGATGACGTCCTCGGTGGGCACATCGGCGAGCACCGTGACGGTGATGCACCGTTTGCCGTTCTGGGAAGCCGTCACCACCGCGGTCGCCGCCGAACGGCCCTCGTGGAACACGTCGATGGACAACTCCAGCGGAGATCCGATGAGCACCACCCGGCTGAAGACCGCGTGCGCCGAGCGAATCGACTTGCCGGGGAAGCGCTTCGCCGCCGCGACGATGGCCTGCGCAAGCACCTGGGTGCCCTCGACCACCTGCCGGTCGTCATCGCCGGCCAGGCCGGTGTCGACGGTGAAGGTGTCGGCACCCTCAAACGGCGCGTCGAACAGATCCAGCAGGCCGTCCAGCGTCCAGAGCGCCTGCCCTGATTCGGTTGTCATACCCTCGTTGCCCCTCTTCGCAGTTTGCTGAAACACGTTTGACAGCAATGGTTTTGACCGACGATATGCCGTGCGTGACAAAAGTCCGCCGACATGTAACGGGCCATGGGTCCAACACAGTAGTCCCCTGTGCTGCTCCCGCGCCAG
>DASUGW010000009.1:0-12566 GCA_036273805.1 Mycobacterium sp. | reverse complement strand
CTCCGGCGAAGCCGGGCCGGTTCAGAAAGATGCAGGCGCCCTTGTACTTTCGCGTACGCAGGTTCGGCTTGTCCTCGTAGGAGTCCAGCTCCAGGTAGCCCTTGCGGCCCAGCCCTTTTTCCCGGAACTGCCAGTCCTCGTCGGTCAGCTGGGTGACGACATCGTCGAGGTGGGCACGGTCGTCGTCGTCGGACAGAAACGCACCGTGCGAACAGCAGCCGTCGTCGGGGCGGTCCTCGACGGTGCCCTGGCAGGCCGGGGTACCGAAAACGCACGTCCAGCGTGACAACAGCCACGTCAGGTCCGCCGCGATCAGATGTTCGGAGTTGTCGGGGTCGTAGAACTCCACCCACTCACGGGCAAAGTCCAATTCCACCTCACCCGGATACGGTCCGCTCACAACTGTCAACGGTAAACCCGATAGCGTGGTCTCTGTGCGATTGGGCGTGCTCGACGTGGGCAGCAACACAGTTCACCTACTGGTAGTCGACGCCAGGCGGGGTGGTCATCCGACGCCGATGAGTTCCACCAAGGCCGCACTACGGCTGGCAGAGGCGATCGACAGCTCCGGCAAGCTCACGCGGCGCGGCGCCGACATGCTCGTCTCCACCGTCGACGAGTTCGCGAAGATCGCGGCCAGCTCCGGTTGCGCGGAATTGATGGCCTTCGCCACCTCGGCGGTGCGCGACGCCAAGAACTCCGAAGAAGTACTGGCCCGGGTGCTCGCCGAGACCGGCGTGGCATTGCAGGTGCTTTCCGGCCGCGACGAGTCCCGGCTGACGTTCCTGGCGGTGCGTCGCTGGTACGGGTGGAGCGCCGGGCGCATCATCAATATCGATATCGGGGGTGGCTCGCTGGAGCTGTCCAACGGCGTGGATGAGGAACCCGAGGTGGCGCTCTCGCTGCCGCTGGGCGCCGGCCGCATGACTCGCGAATGGCTGCCCGACGATCCGCCGGGCCGGCGCCGGGTCGCCATGCTTCGGGATTGGCTCGACACCGAAATGGCCGGTGCGGCGACGACCGTGCTTGCCGCGGGCGCTCCCGATCTGGCGGTGGCCACCTCCAAGACCTTCCGCTCGCTGGCCCGTCTCACCGGTGCCGCACCGTCGGGCGCGGGTCCCCGGGTGAAGCGCACGCTGACCGCTAACGGTCTAAGACAGCTCATAGCATTCATCTCTAGGATGACCGCGGCGGACCGGGCTGAACTGGAAGGGGTGAGCGCCGAACGCGCGCCGCAGATTGTTGCGGGTGCGCTGGTGGCGGAAGCGAGCATGCGCGCGCTATCGATCGATTCCGTGGACATCTGTCCGTGGGCGCTACGTGAGGGTCTGATCCTGCGCAAGCTCGACAGCGAGGCCGACGGAACCGCCTTGGTGGAGACACTTGTGGGGGATGCTGGATCGCGGGCGCACCGAGACGGTGCCGGTCGGAACGCAAACGGTGGCCGGGCCGACCGGTCGAGGAGCAAATAGGCGATGACAGGACCAGAGGAAAGTCAGTCGGCGACCCGGCCGATCTCGGTGGCCGAGTTGCTGGCCAAGAACGGCTCGATCGGTGCGCCGCCACCGGCCGGTGGTCGCCGGCGCCGGCGTCGTGGCAACTCCGACGCGGTGACCGTCGCCGAACTCACCGGCGAGATCCCGATCGTGCGCGCTGACACCGACCTGGATACCTATGTCGATGACAGCGGCCCGGAGCTGTCGGAGGAACCGGTCGCGCGACGGGGCCGGGACTCGGCGCTGGAACTCAGCGAGTATCCGCGTCCGATTCGTCCCGCGACCGCGGTCACGCCCGCCCCGGCTCAGTCCAACGGCGCTGAGTCGATGAGCCCCGATCCGGTCGACGAACTCACCAAGTTCGGCGACGAAGTCGCTCCCCAGGTGAGCGTTTACGGGTTCGTCGAGCAGCCCGACGAACTGGGCCTGGCCGATGTGACGCTTTTCGGCGGTGACTCGATGGCCGACGAGCTGACGCGTGCCGGCGGCCAGCAGGCAAGCGGTGAAGAGCCGTTCGGCGAATATGACGACGACGAGGACGCCGAGGACGCGCTGGCCGAACTCGGCCACACCGACGCCCTGGATTCCGAAGACTTCGATGCCGCCGAGGAATTCGATGCTCTGCAGGCCTCTGACACTTCGCTGGCCACCGAATACGACGAGCATGACGAGGAGGTCGACTACCCGGACGACTTCTATGAGGAGCCCTCGCGCGGGCGCCGGATCCTGCGCGGGCTCTTGACCGCCGCACAGTCCGTGCTGGCGGTGTTGTTCGGTGCGGGGCTCTTCCTGGCGTTCGAACAACTCTGGAAGTGGAACAGCCTGGTAGCGATGCTCTTGGCGATCCTGGTAACCCTGGGTCTGGTGGCCGGTGTCTGGGTGGTCCGCAAGACCGAGGACATCGCGAGCACGCTCATTGCGGTGGGTGTCGGCTTGCTGGTGACCTTCGGCCCGCTGGCCCTCATGCACGCCAGCTGACGGCACGCTGACGGTTCACGCTCGTGCGCCCCGCTATCAAGGTCGGCCTATCGACGGCCTCCGTCTACCCGCTGAAGACGGAGGCCGCTTTCGAGTACGCGGCAAGGCTGGGATACGACGGCGTCGAGCTGATGGTGTGGGCCGAGACGGTCAGCCAAGATATCGACGCGGTGGCTCGGCTCGCCGCGCGCTATGACGTCCCCGTCCTCTCGGTGCACGCGCCCTGTCTGTTGATCTCACAGCGGGTGTGGGGCGCCAACCCGATCAGCAAGCTCGAGCGCAGCGTGCGCGCCGCCGAGCAGTTGGGCGCCCAGACCGTGGTGGTGCACCCGCCGTTCCGGTGGCAGCGTCGCTACGCCGAAGGTTTCAGCGCGCAGGTGGCCGAGCTGGAGGCCGACAGCGACGTGCTGGTGGCCGTCGAGAACATGTTCCCGTTCCGGGCCGACCGCTTCTTCGGTGGCGGCCAGACCTCCATCGAGCGCATGCGTAAGCGCGGTGGTGGTCCCGGGGCCGGTATCTCCGCGTTCGCGCCGTCCTACGATCCGCTGGACGGTGATCACGCGCATTACACGCTTGACCTCTCACACACGGCCACCGCCGGCACCGACGCCCTGGAGATGGCCACCCGAATGGGTGACGGGCTGGCCCACCTGCATTTGTGCGATGGCAAAGGCGCCTCTGCCGACGAACACCTGGTGCCCGGCCGCGGTACCCAGCCGACCGTGGAGATCTGCCAGATGCTGGCCGCCGGGTCGTTCAGCGGCCACGTCGTGCTGGAGGTCACCACCTCCGATGCGCGTTCGGAGGCCGAACGTGAGGCGCTGCTGGCCGAGTCGCTGCAGTTTGCCCGGACGCATCTGCTGCGGTGAGCATGCCCCGATTCGACGCTGAGCCCCAGGTCGGGATTCCGGCCTTCTCGCACGCCATGCGATTGCACCGGGTGGACCCGACGACGGGTCCGGTGCCGCTGGCCGACGATGCCCGCACCGTCTTCCTGGCGGCCCTCAACCCGCACTGGACGATCGGGTCGAAGATCCACGGCGGAGTCATGCTGGCGCTGTGTGCCAAGGCCGCCGGTTTGGCACTGGCGCCCACCGATGGCCGCGCCCCAACCCCCGCCCGGCGCCCCATCGCCCCGCTGGCGATCTCGGCGAGCTTTCTCTTCGCGCCCGACCCGGGCGCTGTACGACTGGTCGCGACGGTGCGCAGACATGGCAGGCAGGTCAACTTCGTGGACGTCGAACTCGTCCAGCGTGATCGGGTGGCCGTGCGCGCTGCGGTCACCGTCGGTGTCACCGAGCCCGACGAGCAACCGCTGCTGGTGGCCAACCCCATCGCCGAACAGCTGTCACCCGAGCCGCCACCGGAGTTCCCGCCGATCGATCCGGGCCATCCGATGGCAGAGATCAACCACCTCGCTGCGGGCTGCGACATCCGCCCGGACGTGTCAGATCTGTGGAGCGACGCACCCCGTGCACGTTTCTGGGTACGTCCCCGTGGGGAGCAGCCCGACGCGCTGTTCGCCCTGATGTGTGGCGACCTCTCGATGCCGATGACGTTCGGTGTGGGCCGAACGGGCTGGGCGCCCACGGTGCAGTTGACTGCCTATGTGCGGGGCGCACCGGCACCCGGTTGGCTGCGGGTGGTGTCGAGCACCACCCAGATCGGGCAGACCTGGTTTGACGAGGATCACACCGTCGTCGACTGCACCGGCCGGATCGTGGTGCAAACCCGCCAACTCGCCCTGGTGCCCGCTCCCTAGCTGCTTCCTCACACCTCGTGCCTCGGTGCTTCGTCGGCCCGCTAGGGTTCCCCGCATGGCGCGAATCGCGATAATCGGCGGCGGAAGTATGGGCGAGGCACTGTTGGCGGGGCTGCTGCGCTCCGGGCGTCAGGTCAAGGATCTGGTGGTGGCGGAACGGGTGGCGGCCCGGGCCCGCTACCTCGCCGACACCTATGCAGTGCAGATCGCCCCGGTTGTCGACGCCGCCGAGAACGCGACGTACGTCATCGTCGCGGTCAAGCCGACCGATGTCGAGTCGGTAGTGGCCAAGATCGCCGAGGCGACCGCCAAGGCCGAGGCCGACAGTGCTGAGCAGGTGTTCGTCACCATCGCCGCGGGCGTCACCACGGCGTTCTTCGAGTCCAAGCTGCCCGCCGGGGCCCCGGTGGTGCGTGGCATGCCCAATGCGCCTGCGCTCGTCGGCGCCGGGGTGACAGCACTGGCACCGGGCCGATTCGCGTCCGAGGAGCAGCTCAAGGGCGTTGCCGAACTGTTCGAAGCGGTCGGCGGTGTGCTGACCGTGAGCGAGGCGCAGCTGGACGCGGTGACGGCCGTCTCCGGGTCGGGTCCCGCCTACTTCCTGTTGATGGCGGAGGCGTTGGTGGACGCCGGCGTAGCTGCGGGGCTATCGCGTTCGGTTGCCACCGATCTCGCTTCGCAGACCATGGCGGGGTCGGCTGCGATGTTGCTGGAACGGATCGACGAGGGGCGGGCGCATGCTGCCGGCGGCAATGGCACCGGGGGTTTCGGCGCCGGGATAGACACCACTGCCGCGCAGCTCCGGGCCTTGATCACCTCGCCGGGAGGGACGACGGCGGCAGGGCTGCGCGAGCTCGAGCGCGGAGGTTTGCGGGCCGCGGTGGCCGAGGCCGTCGAAGCCGCCAGGGCGCGATCAGAGCAGCTGGGAATCACGTCAGAGTAATTCGCACGAATTTCGATTGATTAGCCAACACCCGTCGCAGTAACCCCATCCGCAACGCTATTCTCCTGATGTAAGCACGCGTTCGTGCCAGCGGTGGGGAAGCCGCTGGAACTGGCCGTGCCCGATTGATTGGGTTGCGATGACGTCTATGAACGGTCCATCGGCGCGGGATTCGGCTGGCGGAAAGCAAGATTCTGGAGCCAATGACGGCCCTCCGGCCGCCCGGGCTCAGTTTCTGACCGTCGCCGAAGTCGCCGGACTCATGCGGGTCAGCAAGATGACGGTCTACCGATTGGTACACAACGGCGAACTGCCGGCCGTCCGGGTGGGGCGGTCGTTCCGCGTACACGCCAACGCGGTGCACAAACTGCTCGAGACGTCCTACTACGACGCCGGCTGATTCGCCGACCCGTTTTCGGTTTGGCGGGTCACCTTCGGTAAGGTGACCAGGTTCAGTCGTGTCAGTTTGACGCGTCGAGTGTGCGGTGAGACCGGTGTGTCATCAAGGTCGCCGGTCTGAGTGCACACCCGACACGCATCGGTAGGTAGGCAGCGGAGTCCATGGGTTCAGTCATCAAGAAGCGGCGCAAGCGGATGTCGAAGAAGAAGCACCGCAAGCTGCTGCGTCGTACCCGAGTGCAGCGCAGAAAACTCGGTAAGTGACCGGCGCGGCCCGGTTGGTCTGACGGCGTCAGCAGATCTCTGCATGACAACGTCGGGCGGCCGGGCCGGCTGTGAACCCCCTGCACGTTTCTTCGCGCGACGCTCACATCTGACGATGTCCGGGCTGGCCAGGCGTTCTTGACGCCGCCGTCCGGGGTCGCCTCCCAACGGTGCGCCGAAATCAGTTGTTGGTTTCCTGAAGGTATTGCGCTGGAAACCTACGGACCACCGGCAGCCGGTAACCTATTCGGATGGACTCGGGGCGCGTGCAAGAGAGTCGCAACGGCACGGGGTCGGCGCATCAGCCGAAGGTGGTATTGGTGACGGGTGCGTGCCGATTTCTCGGTGGTTACCTCACCGCCCGGCTGGCCCAGAACTCGTCCATCGATCGCGTGATCGCGGTCGACGCCATCACGCCGAGCAAGGACCTCCAGCGCCGCATGAGCCGTGCCGACTTTGTGCGGGCCGACATCCGGAATCCCTTCATCGCCAAGGTCATTCGCAACAACAACGTCGACACCGTGGTGCACGCGGCCGCAGCCTCCTACGTGCCGCGTTCCGGTGGCCGTGCGATGTTGAAAGAGCTCAACGTGATGGGGGCGATGCAGCTCTTCGCCGCGTGTCAGAAGGCGCCCAGCGTTCGTCAGGTGGTGCTCAAATCGACCTCGGAGGTCTACGGCTCCAGCGCCTTCGACCCGGTGATGTTCACCGAGGACAGCAGCGCCCGCCGGCCGCCCCGCGACGGGTTCCCGCGCGACAGCATCGACATCGAGGGCTACGTGCGTGGCCTGGGGCGCCGCCGTCCCGACATCGCGGTGACCATCTTGCGGCTGGCCAACATGATCGGTCCGGCGATGGACACCGCGCTCTCGCGGTACCTGGCCGGACCGGTGGTACCCACTGTGCTGGGCCGCGACGCGCGATTGCAGCTGCTGCACGAGCAGGATGCCCTCGGGGCTCTCGAGCACGCGACCATGGCCGGCAGGTCAGGCACGTTCAACATCGGAGCCGCCGGCATCATCATGATGTCGCAGGCCATCCGCCGGTCCGGTCGTATCGGCTTTGCGCTGCCGTCGATCGGAATCCGGGCTGTCGACTCGGTGATGGCCGCAAGTCGGGCACGTGAGTTCACCCGGGACCAGCTTGTTTATCTGAGCTACGGAAGGGTTATGGACACTACGCGGATGCGTGGAGAATTGGGCTACCAACCCAAGTGGACGACGGTGGAGGCCTTCGACGACTACGTGCGCGGTCGCGGGCTGACACCGATAATCGACGCCGAATGGGTACGCTCTGTGGAGCGGCACGCCCTGGCCGCAGCGCAGCGGTTCGGCTGAACGCAAAAATATAGGGCTTCGGGGGAAGACAATGACCGGGGGCGCGAGCGAGCGCCTGGGGGAAGGGTAACAACGTGGCGGGCGAGCCAAAGGCGAAAGTCATTCCGCTGCACGGGGGTTCAGCGGGCTCTACTGGAGCTCGTCGCTCGGGTCAGCGATCCGATGCGGCGCGCAGGCATCCCTCGCTGATGTCCGATACCGAACGTTCCGCCGCCGCCGAACAACTTGCCGCGGTGGTCCATGAGATCGATCAGCACCGCGGTGCCGGTCCGCTCACCGAAGACACCCCGCCCAGCGAGGTCGCCGAACGGATCGGGGCCATCGCCGAGTTCCTGCGCAAGCGGCTCACCGGCGACTACCTCGTCGACGACTTCGGTTTCGACCGCCACCTCAACGATGTGATCTTCCTCCCCGTGATGCGGGTGTTGTTCAACTCGTGGTTCCGCGTCGAAGTCAGCGGGATCGAGAACCTGCCGAAGACCGGGCCGGCGCTGGTGGTCGCCAACCACGCCGGGGTGTTGCCGCTGGACGGCCTGATGACCTCGGTGGCCGTGCACGACCACCATCCGACCCACCGCGACCTGCGCCTGCTGGCCGCCGATCTGGTTTTCGATCTACCCGTTGTCGGGCAGGCCGCCCGCAAGGCGGGCCACACCATGGCGTGCGTGGCCGACGCGCACCGGCTGCTGGCCAACGGCGAGCTGACCGCGGTGTTCCCCGAGGGCTACAAGGGGCTGGGCAAGCACTTCCGGGACCGCTACAAACTCCAGCGGTTCGGCCGCGGCGGCTTCGTGTCCGCAGCGCTGCACACCAAGGCGCCGATCGTGCCGTGCTCGATCGTGGGCTCCGAAGAGATCTATCCGATGATCGCCGATGTGAAGTTGCTGGCGCGGTTACTGGGGCTGCCGTACTTCCCGGTGACTCCGCTGTTCCCGCTCGCCGGACCGCTCGGTATCGTGCCGCTGCCGTCGAAGTGGCACATCGCATTCGGGACCCCGATCTCCACCGCCGATTACGACGAGGGTGCGGCCGACGACCCGATGGTCACCTTCGAGCTCACCGACCAGGTGCGCGAGACGATCCAGCAGACGCTCTACCAGTTGCTGGCGAACCGCCGGAACATGTTCTTCGGCTAGATCGCTCGTCGCGCACAGACGCCAAATCGTCCTGTTCGCAACGAAGTTGATGTGAGTCCTGCTCGCCGACGCCGGCGCAGTCCCGAAGCTTCAGGACGTGAGGCGTGCCGCGATCGCGGCGATCTGCTCGTTGGTCTCGGTATCGCTGGCCGCTTCACCGAGCATCGTGACGACGCTGGTGATCACTGGCTCGCCCTTGGCGTCGGTGACCTCGGCCCGCAGTTCGGCGATGACGGCGCCATGTGATTCGGTCACCGCGTCCAGGTAGGAGTCGAAATACAGCTCGTCGCCGGCGATCAGCGGGCGATGGAACTTGAACTTCTGGTCGCGGTGGATCACCCGGGCGATGTTGATGCCGACGTCAAAGCGCTTGAACATCTCCATCTGCACCCGGCGTCCGGCCACCGCGACGAAGGTCAGCGTGGCGGGCAGGCTGTCGTAACCGAGTTCGGAGGCCGCCTCCTCCTCGAAGTGGAAGGGTGACTCTTCCTTCAGCGAGGCGGCATATTCGCGGATCTTCTCGCGCCCCACCACGAACTTGTCCGGGTAGCGGTAGTGCGTCCCGATGATCTCTTCAGCGATGGCCATAGCGGATGCAGCGTACCCGGTCTAGCGCCGTCGCGAGGCGATGGCGGCCAGCGCCCCGCCCGCGGCGCCCAGCGCCAGCGCCGAGGGCACTCCGATCCGCGCCGCCTTGCGCACGGTCCGAAAGTCCCTGATCTCCCAGCCGCGCTCGCGGGCGACGTCGCGCAGATCTGCGTCCGGGTTGATGGCCACCGCCGTACCGACCAGGGTCAGCATCGGCAGATCGTTGTAGCTGTCGGAGTACGCGGTGCAGCGACGCAGATTCAGACCTTCCCGGATCGCCAGCGCCCGCACCGCGTGCGCCTTGCCCGGTCCGTGCAGGATCTCGCCGACGAGCCGCCCGGTGAACACCCCGTCGACCGATTCCGCGACCGTGCCCAGCGCGCCCGTCAGTCCCAGTCGCCGGGCGATCGTGGCGGCCAGTTCGTAGGGCGTGGCGGTGACGAGCCAGACCTGCTGTCCGGCGTCGAGGTGCATCTGCGCCAGATCGCGGGTGCCGGGCCAGATCTTGTCGGCGATGACGTCGTCGTAGATCTGTTCACCGAGTTCGGTCAGCTCGGATGTGGGGCGGCCCTCGATGAACGAGAGCGCCTTCTGCTTGCCCTCGGCAACGTCGTCGCTGTTCTCCCGGCCGGTGAGCTGGAACTTCGCCTGGGCGTAGAGGAACCCCAGCACGTCGCGGTAGGTGAAGTAGTCGCGGGCCGCCAACCCGCGCGCGAAGTGCACCAGCGACGAGCCGTGCACCAGGGTGTTGTCCACGTCGAAGAATGCCGCGGCGGTCAGGTCGGCGGGCGGGGCGCTGGGTTCGTCGGCCGCGCCGCTTTCCCGGGCATCCAGCAGGTCGTCGACGGCGCGTTCGGCAGCCGGCTCACCGGCGATCTCGTCGCGCGGGGTGTCTGTCACGTCGGCCCAACGCCCCCTTCCCGTGCGGCCCGGATCGCTCGCCGTCGTCCGGTTCGGTGACAACCCTAGCCAAATGCCAGACTGATGACCGTGGGCCAGGGTCGTCATCGCGTCGAGTTGTTGACCCGTGACGGCTGTCAGATCTGCCAGGCGATGGCGCAACGGCTGACCGAGCTGGCCGCAGAGTTGGATTTCGAATTGGTCAGCACCGACGTTGACGCTGAAGCCGTCGCGGGCCGTCCACAACTGCGCGCCGAATTCGGCGACCGGCTGCCGGTGGTCCTGCTCGACGGTGACGAGCACAGCTACTGGGAAATCGACGAGCCGCGGCTGCGCGCGGACCTGGCTACCTGAGTTCGCCGAGGGGCTACGCGATTAATTTGGAGACCACCTAGGTAACGACTACCGTTGTGGTCAGTTTTCGCTGTATCAGTTCACCTAGTGGCAAGGGAGCGTCCAGGGTGATAGCTCGCGTTGTGGCACCGGGACCGGCGCTGTGAGCGTCCTGCTCTTCGGGGTGTCGCACCGCAGTGCGCCCGTGTCGGTGCTCGAGCAGCTGTCCACCGATGAGGCCGAGCAGGTCAAGATCATCGACCGGATCATGCAGTCCCCCTTGGTGACCGAGGCCATGATCCTGTCGACCTGCAACCGGGTCGAGGTGTACGCCGTCGTCGACGCGTTCCACGGTGGTCTGACCACCATCGGTCAGGTGCTCTCCGAGCATTCCGGGCTGTCGATGGGTGATCTGACCAAGCACGCCTACGTCCGTTACGCCGAGGCGGCGGTCGAGCACATGTTCGCCGTGACCTCCGGCCTGGACTCGGCGGTCATCGGCGAGCAGCAGGTGCTGGGGCAGGTGCGCCGCTCCTACGCCGCGGCCGAAGCCAACCACACGGTGGGCCGCACGCTGCACGAGCTGTCGCAGCGTGCCCTCTCGGTGGGCAAGCGGGTGCACAACGAGACCGGTATCGACGCGGCCGGCGCGTCGGTGGTGTCGGTGGCGCTCGGCATGGCCGAACGGCACCTGACCGGCCTGGCGGGCCGCACCGCCGCCGTCGTGGGCGCGGGCTCGATGGGCGCCCTGTCGGCCGCGCACCTGGTTCGGGCCGGAATCACCAACGTCTTCGTCGTGAACCGGTCGCTGCCCCGCGCTCAGCGGCTGGCCGAGAACCTGTGCGCCCAGGGGGTGCAAGCCACCGGCTTGAGCCTCGATGACCTGGGGCTGGCACTGGCCGCGGCGGACGTCGTTGTCAGCAGCACCGGCGCCGTTCGACCGGTGGTCTCGCTGGCCGACGTGCACAACGCGCTGGCACACCGCAGCAACCTCGGCGACGACAACCGCCTCCTGGTGGTCTGTGACCTGGGCATGCCCCGCGACGTCGATCCGGCGGTCGCCGGACTGCCCGGTGTTTCCGTCATCGACATGGACCGCATCCAGCGTGAGCCGTCGGCCCGCGCCGCGGCCACCGACGCAGAAGCGGCCCGCCAGATCGTCGCCACGGAGGTGGCCACCTACCTGGCCGGACAGCGCATGGCCGAGGTCACACCCACGGTGACGGCGTTGCGCCAACGCGCCGCCGACGTGGTGGAGGCCGAGTTGCTGCGCCTCGACAACCGCCTCCCGGGCCTCGATGGCGCGCATCGCGACGAAGTGGCCAACACCGTGCGCCGGGTCGTCGAGAAGCTGCTGCACGCGCCCACGGTTCGGGTCAAGCAGTTGGCCAGCGCGCCCGGCGGGGACAGCTACGCCGAAGCGTTGCGCGAGCTGTTCGAACTGGACCCGACCGCGGTCGATGCGGTCGCCACGGCGGGCGAGTTGCCCGTGGTGGCAGATGGATTCGACGCAACCATCATCCTGGACAATCTCGATTAGGTTTGGCTGATATCTCCCAGAACGCCCATCCCCCTGTTTCCGGCGGCGACGTGATCCGCATCGGCACTCGCGGCAGCTTGCTGGCCACCACCCAGGCCGGCGTCATCAGGGACCAATTGATCGAGCGGGGGCATCCCGCCGAATTGGTGATCATCTCCACCGAGGGTGATCGCTCAGCAGCGCCGGTGGCCGAGATCGGCATCGGGGTGTTCACCGCGGCCATCCGAGATGCGCTGATCGACGGTCGCGCCGACGTTGCCGTGCACTCCTATAAAGACCTGCCCACCGCAGAGGACCCGCGCTTTCTGATCGCCGCCATCCCGCCGCGCGCCGATGCCCGCGACGCACTGGTGGCCCGCGACGGACTGGTGCTCGGAGAGTTGCCGGCGGGCGCCGTGATCGGCACATCGTCCGTGCGGAGGGCCGCGCAGCTTAGAGCACTGGGTCTCGGTTTGGAAATCCGGCCCCTCCGAGGCAACCTAGACACCAGGTTGAACAGGGTAAGCAGCGGTGATTTCGATGCCGTCGTGGTCGCTCGGGCGGGTCTGGCCCGCATCGGTCGCCTCGACGTGGTAACCGAAGCGTTGGAGCCGGTACAGATGTTGCCGGCGCCGGCGCAGGGGGCCTTAGCAGTCGAATGCCGTGCCGGTGATACGGGCCTGGCGGAACTGTTGGCGCAACTCGACGACGCCGACACCCGGGCCGCGGTCACCGCGGAGCGAACTCTGCTCGCCGAGCTGGAGGCGGGCTGCTCCGCACCGGTGGGCGCGATCGCCGAGGTGGTCGAGTCGATCGATGAGGACGACTCACATGTCTTCAACGAACTGTCGTTGCGCGCATGCGTAGCGGCGCTGGACGGATCCGACGTGATCCGCGCGTCCGGCATCGGG
>DASUGW010000008.1:0-19520 GCA_036273805.1 Mycobacterium sp. | reverse complement strand
CCCGCCGGTGGCGCGGTACAGCCACGGATCGACGCGAGGTGAGATGTGGTGCGCGACGAACTGTCCCGGGCGGGAACGGCCGAAGGTCTCCAAGGCCGTATACAAGCGGCTGTGCTTTTTATGCGGATCCACGTAATGCAGAGGCATGAATGAGACGGTACCTCCGCCACAGCCGCCACTCCCCGCGATTGATCCAGGTCAGGCCGCTATCGCGGATTATCGCCGTGCGGTGAGTTGTATCGCGGTTCGGCCAACTTTCGTCGATACTTTCGCTGCGACCAGATGCGCGCGGGTCAACCCCGCACGGGCCGCGGTTTGCGCACGATCGGCGTCGGCCACCAGAACCAGCGCCCGAGGAGCGCGACGAGCGACGGCAGCACGAACGTACGCACGATGAGCGTGTCGAGAAGCAGGCCCACCCCTACCGTCACACCGATCTGAGCCACGCTGAGCACGCTGCTGGCCGCGAGCGCGAACATCGTCATGCCGAAGACGATGCCGGCGGTGGTGACCACCCCGCCGGTCGCGGCGAATGCGCGGACGATCCCCGTGCTCAGACCGGCGGTGGCCTCTTCGCGAATTCGCAGGGACAGCAACAGGTTGTAGTCGGCGCCGACGGCAACCAGCGCGATGAACGAGATCGGAATCACCGCCCAATGCAGCTCGTGGTGCAGTAGGTGTTGCCAGATGAGGACGCTGGCACCCAGCGCCGACGCATAGGACACCGTGACGGTTCCGACGACGACGATGCCGGCGACCGGACTGCGCAACATCACCGCGACGATCAGGAAGATCAACAGCAAGGTGATACCCGACAGCATCTTGAGGTCGCTGCGCACGAGGTGTTGCAGGTCGAGCGTCGCGGGACCGACACCGGCGAGATAGACGGCGGTCGGCCTGAGCGTGCCCTCCTTGGTGGCTTCGTGCACGGCACTTTCCAGCTGAGCGGACCGGCGCGCGCCGTCAGCGCCCCATTCCTGCCCCTCGCCGTATACCAAGAGGTACGTCGAGCGCCCGTCGGGTGATATCAACTTGTCGAGAGCGGCCTTCAGCCGTGGGTCTTGCAGGGCGCGTTGCGGCATGTAGAAACCGCCGGCGGCACTGCCCCGGAACTGCGTGTCGATCTCCTGCAGGTAATCGGTCAGTTGATGCACCTGCGGTCCAACCGATTTCATGACGTTCGTCAGCTCGGTGGTGGCGGATCGAGCCCGCTGAATCTGTGCTGCCATCCCGTTGACCGCTGCGGGGAGACCGGCGAGAGAATCGGTTGCGGTCCCGGCGCCCGCGGTGAGTTTGTTTGTACCGCTGGCGATTTGATCGGAACTGTGCACCAGGTCATCGACGGGCTGCACCACCTTGCTGACCGCCGAGCACAGCAGATTGTTGGGGCAGTCCGGCGTTTGGGCGACGAAAGCGCGCAGCGGGTCCAGGTAACCCGACACCGTCGTCAGGTTGGTCTGCAAACCGGCCATCCCGCCTTGCACGTCTTCGGCGGCCGACCCGATACCGCGCAACCCGCTGGCACTGCCCTGCAGACCGGCGGACAAACGCGTGATGTCGGACGACATCGCCCCGAGGACGGAATCGAGATCCCCGATGCGGCCCAGCTGCCCGGTGACCGAATCGACCGCCGTGTTGAGCTGCCGGCCGATGACACCGGCCAGTCCGCTGAAGGTGACCTCGTCGGGTACCACGCCGGCCGGCCGGCTGGCGGACTGCACCATCCGCACGCCGGGAACGGCCATGAGCTGCTTGCTGACGCGCTCGATGGCGATCAGCCCGGCGGGGTTTCGGATGTCGTGGTCGGCCGAGATCGTCACCACCGCCGGCACCAGCGTGTTGACCGGGAAGTGCCGGTCGATGGCTTGATAGCCGCGGTTGGATTCGATGCTGGGCGGCGCCGAGGCCGGCTCGTTCCACCCGATGCGCAGTCCGGCCAACGGCAGCGCCGCGATCAGGATCACCGCGCCGCTGGCGACCAGAATCGGTCCCGGCCACCGTGCCACGGACACCCCGATACGGCGCCACCGGCGTGCGAGCTGGGAGGGTTTGGGCTCGAGCCAACGTCGGCGCCCCGCCAGCGTGATCAGTGCGGGGGTCAGGGACATCGACGCCAGCATCGCCACCAGAATGCCTATGGCACAGGGAATTCCGGTGCTCCGGAAGACTCCCAACCGAGCAAAGCTCAAACACACCAGGGCGGCGGCGATCGTCAGCGCCGAACCCACGATCACGGGCGCGACACCCCGATAGGCACCCAGCAGCGACTCATCGGGGTCCAGCCCCGCGCTCCGGCCTTCGCGGTAACGGCCGATCAGGAAGATCGCGTAGTCAGTACCGGCGCCGAGGATCATCGCGGCCAGCAGTGCGACGGAGAACAGCGACATCGCGAGGACTCCGGACTGCCCGAGTGCCGCGATGATCGGGCGGGCCACCGCGAGGGCGAGACCGACCGAGATCAGCGGAATCGCCGCGCCCACAGGCGAGCGGTAGACGATGAGGAGCAACGCCAGGATCATCGCGACGGTGGCGATGATGATGCGCAGCAGCTGCTGGTCGATCGCCGCGAACTCATCGGAGATGGTGGCGCCCGGCCCGGTCAGATAAACGTTTAGACCCGGCGGTGGCCCCACATGCTTGATCATCTCGCGCACCGCGGCGACCGATTCGTTCGCCTCCGAGGCGCCGATCATCCCGGACAACCGCATCCGTGCTATCACCGCACGGCCGTCGGCGCTCTGCGCTGCCACCGCGGTCTCCGGGTCCGACCAGAGGTCGGTGACCGTACCGACTTGCTCGGTGTCGGCGCGCATGGCCGCGACGAGCTTGTCGTAGTACTGGTGATCCGCTGCTGTCAGCGGCTGATCGCGTTCCAGCACCAGGTAATTGATGTTGTTGCTGGGCTCCTCGCCGAGCAGTGCGGCCGCGCGGCGTTCAGCGATGGAACTCGCCGAGTCGTCGGGAATGAAGGCGCGCGAATGCGTTTCCACCACCCGCTCGAGCTGGGGCAGCGTCAACGTCAGCACCCCGCCGCAGACCAGCCATAGCAGGATGATCCAGACCGCATACCGGGACACGAATCGGCCCAGCATTCCCCCCACGTCGCGCGAGGGCCTGCCGGCGACCACACGATCGGCGAGATCAGTCATGCATGCACCCAGCCCGCGCGGTCGCGACGATCATCATGGGTTGCACATTAGGGCAGCGCCATCCGCAGCCCACCGTCTTTGGCCGCGCGCCGGGCCGCCGGCGTTTTCGAAGCTGGGTTCGCGCAGGTCAGCGCGGCGTTCGATGGTCAAGGCCGGCCGACCCCACGCCGGATGATCGCGCGCAGCTTCTCCAGCCGGCCGCCGATCTCGCGCTCATTGCCGTGGGGGGTGGGCCGGTAGTAGTCCACCCCGACCAACTCGTCCGGTGGATATTGTTGGGCCGCAACGCCTCCGGGATGGTCATGAGCGTATTTGTAGCCCTGCGCATTGCCCAGCGCCGCAGCTCCCGAATAGTGCCCGTCGCGCAGATGCGCGGGCACCATGCCGGCCCTACCCGCTTTGATGTCGGCCATTGCGGTGCTCAGTGCCGTAGTGACCGCGTTGGATTTCGGCGCTGTCGCCAGATGCACGGTGGCGTGCGCGAGCGTCAGCTGAGCCTCGGGCATGCCGATGAGCTGCACGGTCTGCGCGGCTGCGACGGCCGTCAGCAGCGCGGTCGGATCGGCCATCCCGATGTCCTCGCTGGCCAGAATCGTCAACCGGCGCGCGATGAAGCGCGGATCCTCACCGGCCGTCAGCATTCGTGCCAAGTAGTGCAGCGCGGCATCGACGTCGGACCCGCGCACCGATTTGATGAATGCGCTGATGACGTCGTAGTGCTGGTCACCGTCACGGTCGTAGCGAACGGCGGCCTTGTCCAGGGACTGCTCGACGATCTCGACGGTCACCGTCGACCCCACCTCGGCGGCCACCTCCAGCGCGGTCAGTGCGCGTCGCGCATCCCCCGCGGCCAGCCGCACCAGCAGATCGAGGGCCTGCGGATCGACGGCCACCGAACCACCCAGGCCGCGCGGATCGGTGATGGCCCGTTGCAGCACGGTCCGAATCCCGTCGGCGTCCAGCGGTTGCAATTGCAGGATCAGCGACCGGGACAGCAAGGGTGCCACTACTGAGAACGACGGGTTCTCGGTGGTCGCGGCGACCAGCAGCACCACCCGGTTCTCCACCGCGGCCAGCAACGCGTCCTGCTGGGTCTTGGAAAACCGGTGCACCTCATTGATGAAGAGCACGGTCTGCTCGCCGTATACCGCCGCGCGCCGGGCGTCCTCGATGACGGCCCGGACCTCCTTGACCCCGGCCGACAATGCCGACAGCGCCTCGAAACGCCGCCCGGTGGCGCCGGAGATCAGCGACGCCAGCGTGGTCTTTCCAGTGCCCGGAGGCCCGTACAGGATGACCGATGCCGCACCCGACCCGTCGACCAGGCGGCGCAACGGTGAACCCGCGCGCAGCAGGTGCTCCTGCCCCACCACTTCGTCGAGGGATGCCGGGCGCATCCGCACCGCCAGCGGAGCCGAGCCCGGCACCGCGGCGACGGCACGAAAGTCCGACGCCGTGGACGAACCACTGCCGGGCACGTCGAACAGACTGTCGGACACAGGTTCAGGCTAGCGATATCTCGCGACGGCCGGCGCTAACGGCGATCTGCTGCCATCGGCGCCGCCGGAAGTGATAGACACATGCATGAGGCAAGGGGCCTGGAATCGTACGGAGGAGCCGACACCGATGACCGTTGCGCGCCGCTGCGCGGCAGCTCTATTCGCCGTCACCGCCGTCGCGATGGGTTGCGCGGCACCGGCCTCGGCGATCGTGCCGCCGGCCGACGGAACTTACGCCTACGTCCAGGACGGTGCCCCGCCGGCGATCTGGCAGGTACAGACCATCTGTATCCAGGCCAACGGCACCCGGGCCCAGCCCGATTACAGCGACGAGACCATCCAGGCCCAGGGCTGCACGGTGGTGCTGCGCAGCTTCACACCCCAGGCCGCGCAGATTCCCGCTGAGCGCCTCATGACGTTCGCGTCCCGCGCGCGGCTCGCCGACGACATGTGGACCTTCCAGATCTCGTCGTCCGAAGGAGTGGCGTGCCCGGATGGCAGCTTCGCAGCGACCACCGAGACGTTCGCGTTCGCCGCACCGGACCCGCAGTCACCTAATCCGAGCGTGACGGGTACCCGGACTTCGATCCACGGTGCGGAGTGCGGACTGCAGCCCGGCATGGTCAAAGCACCGTTCCAGCTGAACTTCACCGGCCCGCCCGGTGCGCCGATCGTGAGCCGCTTCCCGGCCCAGTGCGACTACCTGGCGGGACGTCCCAGCATCTGCTCGTGACGTGCGCCCCATGCCCTATTCGCGGCCCGCGGTCACGAAGTCGATGAGTTCCTCCACCCGCCCGATCAGTTCGGGTTCCAGATCCGTCCAGTCCCGCACCGACGAACGGATCCGCTGCCAGGCGCGGGCGATGTCGGCCTGACCGTCGTGCGGCCAGCCCAGCGCCGCACAGATGCCGTGCTTCCATTCCACGTTGCGCGGGATCACCGGCCACTCCCGCAGCCCGAGCCTGCCGGGTTTGACGGCCTGCCAGATGTCGACATAGGGATGCCCGACCACCAGCGTGTGGGCGCCGGCCCGACCGCGCCGCACCGCATCGGCGATGCGGTGCTCCTTCGATCCGGTCACCAGGTGGTCGACCAGCACGCCGAGGCGGCGCCCGGGCCCGGGGCCGAACTCTTCGACGATGGCGGGCAGATCGTCGACGCCGCCGAGGTACTCGACGACGACGCCTTCGATGCGCAGGTCGTCACCCCAGACCTGTTCGACAAGTTCGGCATCGTGGCGGCCCTCGACGTAGATGCGCCCGGCAATCGCGGTGCGGGCCCGCGCGCCGGTGACGGCCACCGAGCCCGATGCGGTGCGCGCCGGGGCCGCGGGGGCCTTGCGCGGGACGGTGAGGATCACCGGCGTGCCGTCGACGAGGAACCCGGGACCCAGCGGGAAGACTCTGATACGTCCGCTGCGGTCCTCCAGACCGACGTTTCCGTTCTCGATGCGGACCACCGCCCCTACCCAGCCGCTGCTGGGCTCTTCCACCACCAGGCCGGGATCAGCCGCCATTTCAACGGATTTCGGCCGGCCGGAGCGATGCGGGTTGTTGGCGAGGATGTCAGGGCCGTAGCGATCGGTCACCCGGCCGATCCTAGCGAGCGACGCAGCGCCGAGGCACGAGGTGCGCAGGAGCGAGCGATCGTTACTAGGCGGGTGTGCGGGCCAGGCTCGAGGTCACCTCATCGATGACCTTGTGGATGAAGCGCATCTTGTCGAGAACCGGCTGCGGCAGCACGAACGGATACAGGTCGTCGCGGCCCATCGACCGGTTCACCATGTTCAACCCCCATGCCAGCGGCAGCCACATGTCGATGATCGAGTCGAATCCACTGGGTCCCAGTGCTTTTCGATCGAAGGTCGCACCCGCGGGGGCAAATCCGTATGCCGCCGACGTATCGAGCGTGTCGCGGATGTGCAGGTAGTGCGCGAACGTCTCGGCCCAGTCCTCGGCCGGGTGCATGCTGGCGTAGGAGGACACGTAGTTGCTCTCCCAGCCTTCCGGCGGGCCCTGCTGGTAATGCCGGTCGATCGCGGCCTGATAGTCGGCGCCCGGATCACCGAACAGCTGCACGAACGTGGCCTTGTAGTCGGGCGAGGAATCGACCAGGCGGTAATAGTAATAGTGCCCGATCTCGTGCCGGAAGTGGCCGAGCAGGGTGCGGTACGGCTCGGCCATCGCGACGCGCAACTGCTCGCGGTGCACATCGTCACCCTCCGCGAGATCCAGTGTAATTACACCGTTCTCGTGACCGGTGAATACCTTGTCGAATTCGCTGGAGAGCAGGTCGAACGCGAGACCGTACCGCGAGTCGGCGTCGCGGCCGGTGATCGGCAGCCTCAATTCGGACAGCTCGGCGATCAGGCGGCGTTTGGCCCTTTCGGCCTCCGCGAACGCGGCCAGCGCCTTGGCGTCAGTATCGTTGGGACGGGTCCGGGTGAGCCGGCATGACACACACAGCTCCCCCTGCACCGTGCTGTCCGCGTCCAACCTGACAAGCCAATTGCATTCGGCCACATGCAGATTCGCACACAGCCGGTACTCCATCGCGCTGACCGCACCGCCATGCCCGGCGTCGGAATCCGACGCGATCACCAGCATCGCCATGTCACCCAGGGAGAAACCCACATGGCTACCGCAGCTCAGGCACAGCGAGTTCTCGAACGTCAGGTGCTGGCCGCAATTGGGACACAGGAAATCACGCATGCAGGATGCCCCCCTCGAAGGGTTCGACGTCCACCGACACGTCGATCACGCTGCTCTCGGCATCGGTGTAGATGATGCCCCGCAGTGGCGGCACATCCGCATAGTCTCTACCCCATCCCACGACGATGTAACGCTCATCGATCATCTGATCGTTGGTCGGGTCCAGTCCCAGCCACTGGCTCTGCGGCGACGGTGTCCACACCGCGGCCCACGCATGCGTGGCGTCGACACCGACCATGCGCTCCTTGCCCGGCGGCGGGTCGGTGGCCAGATAGCCCGACACGTAGCTGGCCGCCAGGCCGTTGGCGCGCAGGCAGGCAATGGCCAGCCGGGCGAAATCCTGGCACACCCCTTCGCGGGCCGCCAGCACGTCCGACACCTGGGTGGACACGGTGGTCGAACCCGAGCGGTAGGTGAAGTCGGCGAAGATTCGCGAGTTCAGATCGCCGAGGACCTCGATCAGCGGACGTTCGGGGAGAAAACTGGGGGCCGCATACTCGCGCACCGCGTCGGTGATCTCCGGCGGCTGCAGGTCCAGGGTGAACTCGGTGGCCAGGGCGCTCTCCGGTCCGACCGGCCGGGAGATCTCCCACGGCGCGACGGCCGCACCCGCGCCATACAACTCGGCGGGCGGCGGATCCACCTCCACCACCGACGTCGAGGTGACGGTCAGCCGGCTGTGACGCTCGGTGACGTGAAAATACGAGCTGGTGTTGCCGTAGCCGTCCCGGCTGGTCGACTGGTCGGCCGGGTGCGGCGTGATGTCGAGGCGAGAGCTCAGGCATCGCTGATTGACCGAGTCACGCGGCGTCAGAAACCCGCGTCCGTACGAGCTGGTGACGACATCGGAGTAGCTGTACTCGGTGCGGTGGATGATGCGGTAGCTGCGGCTGGAGCCCGGCTCCGGCGGCAGCGGTCCGTGCGGGTACGTGCTCACGGGAGCAGCCTCCGCTCCTCGCCGCCCCATAGCGGATGCATGCCGCCGGGCAGCGCCAGATGGGTGGCGGTGATGACGCTGGAGAGCTCCCGCAGACCCGCATGCACACCGTCGAGCAGGCCGCGTAGTTCGGACCGCTGCCCGTCCTCGTCGATCTCCTCGAGTTCGGCGGGGTCCAACCGGCGGACCCGCGTCATGATCTCGTCGAGTAGCCGCTCCGGCCGCGACGAACCGGACGCTCCCGGCATCGCCCGCAGGTTCGCACGTAGGCGCTCCAGACAGAAGACCAGCGAGCGCGGGTTCTCGGCATCGAACAGCAGCAGGTCCGCCACTGCCGCGACGCTGACCTTTCCCAGGTTGCGCCGCCGGTAGATGACCGAGGATTCGCAGGCCACCAGTACCGCCTCGGTGATGGTCTGTTCCGATTCGGCGGGCCGCACCGTCGTCATGGTCGCGCGCAGCAGCGCCGAGAGCCAGAGACCGCGTTCGATGCGCTTGCCGGTATCCATCACGGTCCAGCCGACATCGCGGACCATCGACTCCGAGGCCACCCCGGACAGCGCCAGCATGCCCGCCAGCGTCCGGGCCTGGGCCGCCGCCATGAGCGCGTCGCCGCGCACCGCCGACTCCGGCGGGGCGGACGGCTGGTTGAGGACCGCACGTTCGACGGTCGCCAGCACCATCCAGGTGTCGTTGGACATCTGGTCGCGCACGGCGCGCGCCGCCAGCCCCAGTCGCTCCACCGACTGGGCCAGCGACCCGGGGTGGGCGAGGTCGGCGGTCAGTGCCCACAGTCTGGTCGGCGCCACCGCGATGGTCTCGGCCGCGTCATGCCCCTCGATGCCCGTGCCGGTGATCGCGCCCAGCGCCGACAGCAGCACCGGCACACAGGCACTGGCGTCGAGGTACTGGCGGTGCCGGTACTCGTGATAGCGCTCCCGGGTGACAGTCAGCACGCGGGCCGTCTGTTCGGCGCGCTCGGCGTAGCGGCCGGTCCAGAACAGGTCGGACAGCACGCGCGGCGAACTGACCGCGCGGGTGCCGCTGGGGGTGATCGCCGGCAGTGCCGGTGCGACGGTCACCGCCTCGGCGCCCGCACGCACCGAGGGCAGCACCCAGACGTCCTTGGCGGCCACGGTGCTCAGCGCGTATGCCCCCGGCCCCGGCGCGAGCACATAGCCCAGACCGCCGATCATCGGGGCGTAGCCGCCGCGCTGGGACACCGTGAACAAGCGCATCCCGACCGAACCCGACGCCAGGTCGCCGTTTCGATGGTCGGTCGGCGCGGTGGAGAACTGCGGCAATTCCTGGCCCACCCATTGCCAGGGTGCCGCCTCGATGCGGGCGGCCAGTGCGGCGCGCTGCGCGATGGACAGCTTGGGGCCGACGATGTCGCGGGCACCGACCGTCGAACGGATCAGCAAGTTTCCCAGATTGGCCAGCAGATGCCTGCGTTCGAGATCGGCACCGGCCCAGTACATCGGCGCCGTCGGCAGCTGCGGCGTCTCGCCCAGCAGCGCCTCGGCGATTTCCGGCAGAAACCGTGCCAGCCCGGGGCTTTCCAGGATGCCGCTGCCCAGGGTGTTGACGACCGTGACCGTGCCGCGGCGCTGCGCCTCCACCAGGCCGACGACACCCAGCCGGGAATCCGGCCGCAGGTCCAGCGGATCGGAGTACACGGCGTCGACCCGGCGCAGCACCACGTCGACCCGCTTGAGCGTGCCCAGCGAACGCATCCACACGGCGCCATCGCGCACCACCAGATCGGCGCTCTCCACCAGCGGGAAACCCATCAACGAGGCCAGGTAGGCCTGGTCGAACGCGGTCTCCGACTGGCTGCCCGGGCTGAGCACCACCACCACCGGGTCCTCGGCGGCCTCGGGCGCGGCCTCGATCAGCGACAACCGCAGCGCCTGGGCAAATGGCGAGGTGGGCCTCGGCGCGACCCGCTCGTACAGATCGGGCACGGCGTGCGCGACGACGCGCCGGTCGGCCATCGCGTAGCCCGCGCCGGACGGCGCCTGCGCCCAGTCCGCATTGACGACGAACTGCCCGGAACTGTTCCTGCTGATGTCGCAGCCGTACATGAAGAGCTGATGGCGGCCGGGCAGGTCGATACCGCGGGCCGCGCGCACGTATCCCGGGTGCGCGAACAGCAGTTGGGGCGGCAACAACCCGGAGGTGATGCACCGGCGCTCGCCGTAGAGGTCACCGAGCACGGCGTCGAGCAGGCGGGAGCGCTGCACGATTCCGGCTTCCACGCTTTCCCAGTCCGCCGCGGAGATCAGCAGCGGGATGGCGTCGAGTTGCCAGGCCCCGGCCGGCACCGCGGCGTACCCGACGGTGCCCGCCGGCCGGCCCGCTTCCCGGCCGACCGGAACGTAGGTGATGCCGTCGTTTTCCACCAGGCCGCGGACGTCGCCGCGCAGCCGGTCCAGTCCGGCGCGACCGCGCTCACCAACGGCCTCGGCGAGCACCCGCCAGGCGGGGCGGATATCACCGGCTGCGTCGACGAACTCGTCGTAGCCGGCGGTCCCCCCGCCGCGGACGTCGAAGAGCGCCGCCTGGGCGCGCCCCGCGCGGTATCCGGCCAGCAGGCGATCCGGGTCACGCAATTCGAGCGCCGACGAATCGGGGGGTGAGGCCGGCAGCGGCGCAGACAACGCTTACCTCCTCGACCTTGCCGGGCACGGTTGGACACTTCAGTCTTCTGGACATCTTCCGTGACGGCACGCCGTCATCGCAGAACGGTACGCACCCGCCGCAGGTCAAGGATGCCCGGTGCACCCACATCGATGGACTGCCGGGCCTGCTTCTCGCGCAGATCGGACATGTCGACCTTGCCTGGAGTGAAGCCGGTGGCCTCGAAGCGCCGGCCCCGGCGGGACTCGGCCTCCACCGCGTTGACCGGCGGCGTGTCGTAGGACCGCCCGCCCGGATGCGACACGTGGTAGGTACATCCGCCCCGCGACATCCCCGACGATGCGTCCACCAACTCGAAGCGCAGTGGACCGTCCACGGTGATGGTGGGGTGCAGTGCGCTCGGCGGTTGCCAGGCGCGGAACCGTACGCCGCCCACTTGGACGTCGGGGTTGTCGGTGGCCAGCATCGGGATCGGGTAGCCGTTGCACGCCACGATGTAGCGCTGCCGGTCGGCCCCGATGAGCCGGACCTGGATGCGTTCCACCGAGGAGTCGACGTAGCGCGCGGTACCGGTGCCCGTCGATTCCTCACCGAGGGTGCTCCATGGCTCGATGGCGCCGCGCAGTTCCACCTCGACACCGTCGAACACCGCGGTGCCGATGCGTGGGAAGCGGAACTCGGTGAACGGATCCAGCCAGCTGGTCTCGAAGTCGATCCCGTGCGCCCGCAGATCCGCCGCGACATCGGCGATGTCATGAATCAGGTAGTGCGGCAACAGGTATCGGCCATGCAGGTTGTCCCCGTGCCGGATCAGCGGGGCACGCAGCGGCTCCTCCCAGAACCACGCGACCAAGGAGCGCACCAGCAGTGACTGCACCATGGCCATCTGCTGGTGGGGCGGCATCTCGAAGCCGCGCAACTCCAGCAGGCCCAGCCGGCCGCGGTTGCTGTCCGGGCTGTAGAGCTTGTCGATGCAGAACTCGGCGCGATGGGTGTTGCCGGTGATGTCGGTCAGCAGGTGGCGCAACGCGCGGTCGGTGACCCACGGAGCGAAGCTTGCGGAGCGACCACCGTCTGATGCTGGGTTCCTTCCCGCCCCCGAGGCCGCCGAGAGCCGCGCGATCTCGGCGAAGGCGATTTCGAGTTCGTAGAGCGCCTCGGCGCGGCCCTCGTCGACGCGCGGCGCCTGCGAGGTGGTGCCGACGAACCGCCCGGCGAACAGGTAGGACAGCGCCGGGTGCCGTTGCCAGTAGGTCAGCATCGACACCAGCAGGTCGGGCCGGCGCAGCATCGGCGAGTCGGCCGGGGTGATGCCGCCAAGGGTGATGTGGTTGCCGCCGCCGGTGCCGCCGTGGGTGCCGTCGTAGTCGAACGCCTCGGTCGACAGGCGGGCCAAGCGGGCTTGCGCATATAGCGCTTCCAGCTGCTCACACTGTTCGGCGAAGCTGGCCGTGGGTGCGACGTTGACCTCGATGACGCCCGGGTCCGGTGTGATGGTCATGCTGCGCAGCCGCGGATCCGACGGCGGTCCGTATCCCTCGACCACGACTGGTGTGCCCGCGGCAGCGGCGGCATCCTCGAGCCGCCCGATGAGGTCCACGAAGTGGTCTGCCTCGTCCGTCGGCGGCAGGAAGACATACAGCAGTCCGTCGCGGATCTCGGCCACCAGCGCGGTGATCGGCGCGTCCGGCGCGTCGTCGATGTCGGCGTCCACCTCGCCGGCGAGCCCGAGGCCGCCGCGACCGGCCAGCGCGTCGGCGGCGAATGTGGTGCGGGGCGGTGTCCAGTTGATCGCATCCAGCGGCAGCCGCAGGCCAGCCGGGGAATCGCCCTCCAGCAGCACGATGCGCCCGCGCCGCAGCCGCCAGTCGGCGCTGGCCCACGCGGTGTCGTCCTCGCGCCGGTGCAGCGGCAGCACGTAGGCGGCGGGGCTGGTCACCGTGGCGTCCACGCGTGCCAGCAGCGTCGCGCGCGCATCGGCAGAGTCGGATTCCAGATCGTCGGTGACCTCGACAGGATCTCCGTACGGCAGCCGCGCAGCGGCGGCCAAGCGGCTCAGCGGGTCCTCGTAGGCGGGCCGCACCTGGGTCGCCGGCAGGCCCAGGGCGGCGGCCAGGGCAGCGAGCAACTGCCGGGGCGCGTCGGGATTGATCGACGGTGACTGCGGGGTCTCGGGCCAGGGGTCGGCCAGTAGCGTGTCGTCACGCCACAGCGCTTGGCCGTCGGTGCGCCAGATCAACCCGATCTGCCAGCGCGGCAACGGTTCACCCGGGTACCACTTGCCCTGGTTGCGCTGCACCAGCCCGTGCGGCGCCCACACCCGCTTCAGCCGGGCGGCCAGCGCCGAGGCCCGCTGCCGCTTGTGCGGGCCGTCGGCGTCGGTCGTCCATTCGGGATCGACCTGGTTGTCAATGGACACGAACGTCGGCTCACCGCCGACGGTCAGCCGCACGTCGCCTTCGGCGAGACGTTTGTCCACGCGGGTACCGAGGTCGACGATCGCTCCCCACGCCGTATCGGTGTAGGGCAGCGTCACCCGCGGATCCTCGTGCACCCGGGTGACGGTGTTGGAGAAGTCCAACGTGGTCTGGCAGATCCCGGTGGCCCCGGTGATCGGCGCCGCCGACGCGGGATGCGGCGTGGCCGACAGCGGGATGTGCCCCTCACCGGCAAACAGTCCCGACGTCGCGTCCAGCCCGATCCAGCCGGCCCCGGGAATGTAAACCTCGGCCCAGGCGTGCAGATCGGTGAAATCCGCGGTCGGGCCCGACGGGCCGTCGAGCGCCGGCACGTCGGAGGTCAGCTGGATGAGATACCCGGACACGAATCGTGCCGCCAGCCCGAGCTGACGCAGGATCGAAACCAGGAGCCATGCCGAATCCCGGCAGGAGCCGATGCCGCTGCGCAGCGAGTGGTCGGGCGTCTGCACACCCGGCTCCAGGCGCACGGTGTAGCCGACGTCGGCGTTGACCGCCTGGTTGAGCGCGACCAGAAAGTCGATGGTGCGGGTCCCCGGGATGATCGCGAAGTTGCGCACCCACTCCTGCACCAGCGGGCCCGGCCCGCCGCCCTCGTCTCCCTCCTCGTCAACCGGGCGCAGGTAGGGCTTGAGGTCCTCCTGCAATGCCTTGGGATATTCGAAGGGAATGGTCTCGGCGTAGTCCTCGATGAAGAAGTCGAACGGATTGATCACCACCATGTCGGCGATCAGGCCGACGGTGATCGTGAGTTCGCGGGTCCGGTTCGGGAACACCAGGCGGGCCAGGAAGTTGCCAAAGGCATCCTGCTGCCAGTTGACGAAATGGTCGGCCGGTGAGACGTCCAGGGAATAGGCCTCGATCGGTGTCCGGGAGTGTGGCGCCGGACGCAATCGGACGACGTGCGGGTGTACGTCGACCAGCCGGTCGAAGGTGTAGCTGGTCCGGTGCTCCAGCGCCACTTTTATTGCCATAGCGCTCGATCCCATCACAAGCTCGAGCGCCGCGCATGGCACGAGCACACCACCGTGCTCGTGCCATTACCGCCCGACAGCGTGCAACTACTGCGAACTCAGCAGCGGGTCGGCGAAAAATACTTGCACACAACAGAACCCGCGACAACCGGCGTACGGCGCGTTGCTGGACCTACAAAGTCGCGGATTGACCGCAGCTACTCAGAGATGGCCCATTTCGCGGCACATCCGGGCATCTTCCATGTAAACCGGTTCGCGGTGTGAGTAGAGCGGCCCAAGCCCGTGTCCCGTGTGATGCAAGTGACCGATGGTGCCGACGGCGTGAAAGACTTCGAAATCCCGGTCACGTATGCGACCAACGTGCAATGCAATTGTCATCGGTACCCCCTCCCTGAAAGGATTTCCGGACGTTCTCAGACAACCATCGAAAAGCTCCCAGAGCATCGTCAGAATTGACGAAATCGGGTTACTCTGAAGACTCGTCGCTGCACGGGGGTGTGTGAGATGACGATGTCGACACGGAGCGCAGGGGACCACGCGATGGTCACTCTCGGGAGCTTTTCTCGCCCAGTCTCCGGTATCCACGCTGCGGCCGTCACGCCGCAGGGCTGGGATTCGGCCCGGTACGACATCCGCCGGGCCACGGGCGGGTCGCAGGCAAGCCTGGTGAGCGCACCGCCCGACGTGGGGTCCATCAACGCGACCACGCTGCCCGACGCCGCGCCGGACAGCTACGCCGCCTACTACCACCGGACCGATGACGCGCGCGCCGAGGCCGGGGTGGGAAAGGTCGGTGAAATCCGCCGTAGTACCGAACTAGTTGCGCCACAACAATATTCAGAGTGTCACAATGAGCTGGCTGACACTCGCGAACGGCTGGTACTGCTGGGAGGCTGGTGGGCTACGTAAAGCAGGAGCTCCGTGCGCAAGCCGCCATGGGGGCCCTATTCGACAGCAACGTCCAGTTAGCCGACGCCCTGGATGCAGTGCGTCATGGCATGGTGATCGTCACGCCCGAATATCTTGTGGCTCACGTAAACTCCGCTGCCGATTGCATCCTGGCAGCCGACGACGGATTACATTTGCGGTCGGGCCGACTCACCTCGGCGAACAACGGGACCGAATACGATCTGCAATCGGCACTGCGTGACGCCGTGGATGGTGACGCGGCGGCCACGCGCACCGGACGGTCGTTCAGCTGCACACGGCCGTCGGGCAAGCATGCCTACGTGCTGCATGTGCTCCCCATCCATGGCCGCGGCGCACCCACCGCGGCACTGGTGGTGATCGTCGATCCCGAGGACGATCCTTCGCCGCCCGAGGCCCTGTTGGGCAGCCTCTACGGGTTGACCCGCACCGAAGCGCGCATCGCGCTGGGTGTACTGCGCGGCGCGGAGCCCAGGCAGATCGCCGAGGAGATGTCGGTATCGCTCACCACGATCCGGACCCACCTACAGCATGTCTTCCACAAGACAGACACCCACCGGCAGGCCGACCTGGTCCGACTGTTGCTGCGGCTCGGCCCGTAAGCCGGCGACTCAGTCGATCGCCGCCGGCACGGCGTCGCTCTTGGCGTCCTTTTTAACGTCGGTTTTGGCGTCGGGTTTGGCGTCGATGCCCGATTCCTTGCGCTGCTGCGGGGTGATCGGCGCCGGTGCATCGGTCAGCGGGTCGACGCCGCCACCGGTCTTCGGGAACGCGATCACCTCACGGATGGAGTCCTCGCGGGCCAGCAACGCCGTGATGCGGTCCCAGCCGAAGGCGATACCACCATGCGGTGGAGCCCCGAACGTAAACGCCTCCAGCAGGAAGCCGAATTTGTCCTGGGCCTCGTCGTGGTCGATGCCCATCATCGCGAACACCCGTTCCTGCACGTCGCGGCGATGGATACGGATTGACCCACCGCCGATCTCATTGCCGTTGCAGACGATGTCGTACGCGTCGGACAACGCGTTGCCGGGGTCGCTGTCGAAGGTGCCCTCCGATTCGGGCTTCGGCGCGGTGAAGGCGTGGTGTACCGCCGTCCAGGCGCCCGACCCCACCGCCACGTCACCCGAGGCCGTGGCCTCGTCTGCGGGTTCGAACATCGGAAAGTCCACCACCCAGGTGAACGCCCAGGCGTCCGGGTCGATCAGATCAAGCCGTTTGGCGATCTCGATGCGGGTGGCACCCAGCAGTGCGCGCGCGGACCTGACCGGGCCCGCCGCGAAGAACACGCAGTCGCCGGGCTTTCCTCCGACGTGGGCGGCCAGACCGTCACGCTCGGCATCGGTGAGGTTCTTGGCCACCGGCCCGGAGAGAGTGCCGTCCTCAGCCACCAGCACATAGGCCAGCCCCTTGTGACCGCGCTGCTTGGCGAATTCCTGCCAGCCGTCGAGGGTGCGGCGCGGTTGCGACGCACCTCCCGGCATGACGACCGCGCCCACATACGGCGCCTGGAAAACCCGAAACGGGGTGTCTTTGAAGTACTCGGTGCACTCGATGAGCTCGACCTCGAACCGCAGATCCGGCTTGTCGGAGCCGAACCGGCGCATTGCATCGGCGTAGCTGATCCGCGGCAGCGGCAGCGGCAGCTCATAACCGATCGTCGCCCAGACCGACTTGAGGACCTGCTCGGCGACCGCCATGACGTCGTCGGCGTCGACGAAGCTGAGTTCCATGTCCAGCTGGGTGAACTCGGGCTGGCGGTCGGCGCGGAAATCCTCGTCGCGGTAGCACCGGGCGATCTGGTAGTAGCGCTCCATGCCGGCCACCATCAGCAGCTGCTTGAACAGCTGCGGGCTCTGTGGCAGCGCGTAGAAGGTGCCGGGCTGCAGACGCGCGGGCACCAGGAAGTCGCGCGCACCCTCGGGCGTGGAGCGGGTCAGCGTCGGGGTCTCGATCTCGATGAAGTCGTGCTCGGCGAGCACACCGCGGGCGGCAGCATTCACCTTGGAGCGCAACCGGATCGCGTTGCCCGGGCCCTCGCGGCGCAGGTCGAGGTAGCGGTATTTCAGCCGGGCTTCCTCGCCCGCGGTCTCGTCGAGCTGGAAGGGCAGCGGGGCGCTCTCCCCCAGCACGGTCAGCGTCGTCGCGTTGACCTCGATCTCGCCGGTGGCGATCTCGGCGTTGGCGTTGCCCTCCGGCCGGATCTCCACCACGCCGGTCACGGCGACGCAGAACTCGGCACGCAGTCGGTGGGCCTGGGCGAGAACATCGGCTTCCCGGAAGACCACCTGGGCCACGCTGGGCCCATTCGACGGTTCCTGTCCTCCGGCGCCGTCACGCAGGTCGATGAAGATGACGCCGCCGTGGTCGCGGCGGCGGGCGACCCAGCCTGCCAACGTCACCGTCTGACCGGCGTCGGCGGCACGCAACGAACCGGCGGTGCGGGTGCGCAGCACGAAGTACTCCTCAAATATCGGGATTGGAACCGACTGACAAGTCTAGAGGGGTGTTTTGTGCCGGTACGTTGGCGTTGGTGAGCACCTCTGTACGGCGCGGTGTCGCCCTGGTGGGGCCCGGTGCCATCGGGTCGACGGTGGCGGCGCTGCTGCACCGCGGCGGCCACCGCGTCGCGGTGTTCGGACGCACACCCCTGGCGGCCGTCGAGGTCCATCCCGACGACGCCAGCGGGGTCACCGGTCCGCTGATCCTGCCCGGGCCGGTCGGCACCGACCCCGCGGCGGTGGCCGGCCCGGTCGACGTGGTGTTGCTGGCGGTCAAGGACACCCAGAACGCCGCCGCGGCGCCCTGGCTGGAGCGGCTGTGCGACGGCGACACCCTGGTGTGTGCGCTGCAGAACGGCGTCGAGCAGGTCGAGCGGGTCGGACCGTTGTGCCCGGCGGCAACCGTGGTGCCCGCCGCGGTGTGGTTCTCCGCCGAGACGACGGCACCAGCGGTGGTGCGGTTGCGCACCCCGGCGCGGGTGGTGCTGCCCGACGACCCGGCCGCCCGGCAGTTGGCCGAGGTGCTACAGGTGGACGGGCTGCGGATCGAACTCGACCCCGACTACCTCACCGAGACCTGGCGCAAGCTGCTGACGAACGCAGTCGCCGGGTTGATGGTGCTGACGGGCCGGCGGTCGGGCATGTTCGGGCGCGCCGACATCGCCGCCCTGGCCCGCCGCTATACCGCGGAATGCCTGGCGGTGGCCCGCGCGGAAGGCGCCCGCCTCGGCGACGAGGTGATCGAGGACATCCCGGCGATGTTCGCGGGCCTCGCCACCGACATGACGACGTCCATGCTCACCGACCGTCAGGCCGGCCGGCCACTGGAATGGGACATCCGCAACGGGGTCATCGCGCGAAAGGCACGCGCCCACAGCCTGCCCGCGCCGATCAGCGACGTGCTGGTGCCCTTGCTCGCAGCGGCGTCCGACGGTCCCGGGTAAGCGGGTTGGATAAGCTCCGGAGATGTCCAAGCGTCATCCGTGCCAGCGCGTCGGCCTCGACTTCATCGAGTCCGCACCGTTCCGATTCGTGAGCACCGTCGAGCTGGCGATCACACCGGAGCAGCTCGTCGAGGTGCTGGCCGACGAAACGTCGTGGCCGCACTGGGCATCCGTCATCACGAATGTCACCTGGACCAGTCCCGAACCGCGTGGCGTGGGAACCACCCGCACCGTGCAGATGCGCGGCGGCATCACCGGTGACGAGGAGTTCCTGGCGTGGGAACCCTTCACGCACATGGCTTTCCGGTTCAATGAGTCGACGACGTCGAGCATCACCGCCTTCGCCGAGGACTACCGCGTGGTCCCCACGGCCGCGGGTTGCCACCTGACCTGGGTGATGGCGATGAAGCCGAACGGCCTGGCCGGGCGGCTGGGAATGACACTGGGCAAGCCGGTGATGGGCTGGATGTTCCAGCGCTTCCTCTACAACCTGCGCCGCTATACCGCTGCCCGGTTCGCGGTAGGTGCCGGGAAGTAGGCCCCGTTTGTCGTCACCTGGCTGACGGCGCCATCAACGGCGTAGCCACCCGTCAGGCCGAGCAGGTCCGGCCCGTCTGTCGCCGTTAACCGTTCGAGGACTCGCCATCGAGCACCTGCTGCAGCTGTGCGCGGCCGATCTTACCGCCGCTGAACATCGTCAGACGTCCGATCGGGATGTCCGCCATCATGGCCAGCATCGCGGGATTCCCGGCGCCGGC
>DASUGW010000007.1:0-5751 GCA_036273805.1 Mycobacterium sp. | reverse complement strand
GGCGGCTTGGGCAGCAATGTGCTCGCCACCTTGGTGCCGCTCTCGTCGACCACTTCGACCCTCGGTTGCGGTGACGGCAGGTATACGGCGGTGTTAGTCGCCGAGACCGCAAGCACCCGCGCACCCGAACCGGCTCGGATCCCGGGTTCGGTCACCAAATGTTGCTGGGGTTCGTCGTCGTCCTTACCCGGGCGCAGCAGCACGAGCCGCAGGTCGGCCTGGTTCGCGCAGGCTTCCAGCACCGACACCGCCGACGAGCTGGCCGCCGCGGACTCCAGGGTGCAGCCCGAGTGCAGGCCGCGGTTGGACGGCTTGACCCGAGCGTCGGTTTCGCCGTACACCAGCACCCGGACCATGTCCGAGCGCCACAATTCCAGCCGGGTGCTGCCCACCGACAACACCGTCGTGCCGTCGGAGGACAACCGCACGTGCCGATCGGCATAGCCGCTGCGGGCGGGCCCGCGTGCACCGCTGGACCCGTCGATGGTGCTGACCTGACCGCAACCGCGGTCGTCGCGGTAGACGGCGACCGCGTAGTGGTAAACCCACGACACCCCACACAGGTCGGTGTCACGGGTGTAGCTCCAGCGCGACTGGCCGGTGGCCGGGTCGCGCCCGTCGACGCGCTGCCCGTCGCCGGTGGCCACCGTGCCGCCCACCAGCATGGGGGCGGCGGTCGCGGGGCTGGCGGCCGTCCACAGCTCCTTCAGCGACGCCGGAACTTCTTTGGCCGCAGTCGGATTGGGCACGGGAACGGCGGCCGGGCGGCTGATGGTGGCCCGAGCATCGCTGGTCCACCAGATCAGCGCCGCCACCGCGGCCACGACCACGCCGATGGTCACCGCCGCCGCAATGTCGCCCTTGGTGCGGCGCTCGGGTTTGACCATCCGGCGGGGTGCGCTCAGTTGGCGGACGTGGCGGCGTTCGCCGGCTTGCGCCGACGACGGCGCCGCCGCGCGCTCGCACTCGGCGCGCCGGCCGAGTCGGGCGGCGTCTCTTCAGCGGCAGCAGCTTCAGGGTTGGCGGGGTGCCCGGTGGCGGGCTGGCCGCCGCGGGTGCGGCGCCGCGTGGTGCTGCGCTGCCGCGGTTTGTCCGTCTTGGCGGCCCCGTCCCGCTCGGTGCTGCGGCGTTTGACTGGGGACTTGCGCGCCGAACCGACCGTGCCGCCAGCCTCGGTGGGGATGCCCATCTCGGTGTACAGGTGCGGCGAGTTGGAGTAGGTCTCGGCCGGCTCCGGGGTGTCCAGGCCCAGCGCCTTGTCGATCATCGCCCAGCGGGGCAGCTCGTCCCAGTCGACCAGGGTGACCGCGATGCCGGTCTTACCGGCGCGACCGGTACGGCCGATGCGGTGCACGTAGGCCTGTTCGTCCTCGGGGATCTGGTAGTTGATGACGTGCGTGATGTCGTCGATGTCGATACCACGGGCCGCGACGTCGGTGGCCACGAGCACGTCCACCTCGCCGGCGCGGAACGCCTTGAGTGCTTTCTCCCGGGCGATCTGCCCGAGATCGCCGTGCACCGCGCCGACCTTGAAGCCGCGCTCGGCCAGCTCATCGGCGACCTTCTGTGCGGTGCGCTTGGTGCGGGTGAAGATCATCGTGGCGCCGCGGCCGTCGGCCTGCAGGATCCGGCTGACCATTTCCACCTTGTCCAGCGCGTGGGCGCGGTAGACGAACTGCTCGGTGGTGTCGTGCGTGGCCGCCGAATGCGGCGCCTCGGCGCGGATGTGCGTCGGCTGGACCATGAAGGTGCGGGCCAGCGTGATGATGGGGTCCGGCATGGTCGCCGAGAACAGCATCGACTGCCGGTCGGCGGGGATCTGACGCAGGATGCGCTCGATGTCGGGCAAAAAGCCCAGGTCGAGCATCTCGTCGGCCTCGTCGAGCACCAGCACGGAGAGCCCGCCAAGCTGCAGGTGGCCCTGCTGGCACAGGTCGAGCAACCGGCCCGGGGTACCCACCACGACGTCGGCGCCCTTCTGCAGCGCCTCGATCTGTGGCTCGTAGGCGCGGCCGCCGTAGATGGAGACCACCGAAAGCTTGCGGCCGCCCTCGGCGGTGAGGTGCTTGGCCGCGACGGCCAGGTCCTCGGTCACCTGCAGACACAGCTCGCGGGTGGGCACCACGATCAATGCGCGCGGTGCGCCGGTCAGCGACCGGGTTTCGGTACCGTCCGTGATCCGTTGCAGGAGAGGAACACCGAACGCGAAGGTCTTGCCCATGCCGGTGCGGGCCTGGCCGATCACGTCGTCGCCGGCCAGCGCCATCGGCAGGGTGAGTTCCTGAATGGCAAATGCGTGTTCGATGCCCTTCTCGGCAAGTGCGCGCACAATTTCGTCGCGAACTCCGAGCTCGGCAAATGTTGGTGTGGGGGTCAGTTCAGTTGTGCTTGTGGGTGCAGTCATACGTGAGTTGCAAGCCTTTCGGTGACGTCATTCGGTTGGTGTCGTGTATCTCTGTCGCGGTCACGCGCGCACGAGTTAGAGATTCCGACTACGACCGAAACCGTCAGCCGAGGCGCCGGCCCAATCAGGGCGGGCCAGCTGTGCGCGCACATTTCGCCGGTAATGGCGGTACAAAACAGCCACTACCTACAAGCATGATAGCCAATGGACATCTGCGGGCTCCCGTTTCCCCCAAGCCCGCCTACTAGAGTGTTGCCATGCCCTCGTCCTCATCGGCGGACCAGGTGGCCGACTCCCAAGCGCCACGCCTGTCGGCGGATCATCCGGCCGTCAACGAGCTGTTCGCGTTGCTGGCCTACGCCGAGATAGCCGCGTTTTACCGGCTGACCGATGAAGCAAGAATGGCTCCCAACCTGCGCGGACGCATCTCCATGGCCAGCATTGCGGCCGCTGAGATGGGGCACTACGAGCTGTTGCGGGACGCGCTGGAAGCGCGCGGTGTCGACGCCGTGGCCGCGATGTCGAGATACGTGTCCGCGCTGGAGAATTATCACCGGTTGACGACGCCGAGCACCTGGCTGGAAGCCTTGGTCAAGACCTATGTGGCCGACGCCTTGGCGTCCGAGTTGTACCTCGAGATCGCCGGCGGATTGCCCGACGAGTGTGTCGAGGTGATCAGTGCGGCGTTGTCGGAGACCGGTCACTCGCAATTCGTCGTCGCCGAGGTGCGCGCCGCGGTAACCGCCAGCAGCAGACAGCGCAGCCGGCTGGCGCTGTGGGCGCGCCGGCTGTTCGGCGAGACGATCACGCAGGCCCAGTACCTGCTGGCCGACCACGATGAGCTGCTCGACCTGGTGGTCTCCGGAACCGACGGCCTGCGAAACGCGGGCGCGTTTTTCGACCGGTTGCAGCACACGCACGATCAGCGGATGAGCGAACTCGGGCTGAGCTAACGCGTGCAGGTCGCGATCATCGAGTTGTTGGTCGAGACCACGACCGGCTGCCCCTGGGCGTCGACGACCGAGCAATTGAGCCGGCTGTAGATGCTGGTGGCGATCACCGATTGGGTCTGGACGCCGGGGTTCAGGACGACCACCTTCGACCACGGCAACGCCACGTTGAGCTCGGTCTGCGGGAAGCCCTGGGCATCGGTGTAGACGATGTTCACCATGTCGAGGAGCTGCTTGGTCCCGTTCACGCTGTAGAGGACGGCGCGCGGACTCAGCACGGACTGCGGCGGCGCGGCCTGCGGCGGGAGCCCGGGGCGGGGCGCGGCGGTCGGGGTTCTCGTCGGAGCGGCGCTCGGTACCGGCGTCAGGGTGGTGACCGTCTCGGGCGGCAGTTGAGGTGTGGGTGCGGCGGTGGCGCGCGGAGCGGGCGGAGTGGTGGACGGTCCAGAGGGGCTCGTCATCACCGTTCGGGGTTTCGGGGTCGACGCGCTTACGGTGGCCTTGGTCGTGGCGGTGTCGCCACTGTTGAGGATGACCGCGGTGGCGATGGCGCAGGTCGCCACCACCGCGCCGGCAATCGCCACCACCGGGCGCCAGCGCCGATCGGTCGACCAGCCCAGGTCGACGTAGCCGTCCTCACCGGAGAGGTAGTCGGCTCCGTCTGCGTCGTAAATCTCGTCATCGGGGTAGTCGTAAACGTCCCGCGAGAGATCGTCCAGTGTGTGTCTGATGGTGCCAACGGTACTGACGTGATTATCGAGGATTGGCCGGCGTGCGGCACGTTGGCCGAGCTGGGAGCTAATCGTTATCTCCCGGATAGGTCCGTCCCGTGCCGGTGGGCATCTGCATCAAACAGCGCTAGCGGCGTCCACTAGCCTGCTGCTGACAGGCCTGCGACTGCAGTGCTAGTTCCAAGCCAGTTTCAAGCCAGCTGGAAGCCCAACCGGAAGGGGTCACCGTGGAGGTAAAGATCGGAATCACGGATAGTCCACGCGAGCTGGTCTTTTCCAGTACGCAGACTCCCGAAGAGGTCGAAGAGGCCGTCGACGCCGCGGTGCGGGCGGGCTCGGGCCTGCTGGGCCTCACCGACGAGAAGGGTCGTCGCTTCCTGATTCACGCCGCCAAGGTCGCGTACATCGAGATCGGGGCCGCCGACGCGCGCCGCGTCGGGTTCGGCATCGGGGCCGAGTCCAAGGGCGGCCGCCACGCTGGGAAGGCCGCTACGAGCGGGTAAGCGGCACGTGTGACAGCCCGCCCCAGGCGAACTGCACGGTGCCCGCGACCGCGTCCGACTTGGAAATCGGGCGTTCGGCGTTCAGCCAGTACCTGGCGGAGTCGACGCTCATGGACACCAGGCTCACCGCGATCATCCGGGCGCGGTGTGGCTCCAGCCCGGAGTCCGCGGCGATCAGCGCGAACACCGCGTCGACGCACGATTCGGTGGCCACCTTCACCTGGGCGGCGACTTCCGGTTCGCTGACGTAGTCGTTCTCGAAGATCAGCCGGTAGCCCTGACTGTCGTGCTCGACGAAGTCGAAGAACGCCTGGACCGCCGCGTGCAACCGCTGCCGGTTGTCGGTGGTGGTGCTCAGCGCCTGCTGCACGCCCGAGACCAGGTTGTCCACGTGGCGGCTCAGCACTGCCAGATACAGTTCGAGTTTGCTCGAAAAATGTTGGTACAGAACGGGTTTGCTGACTCCCGCGCGGTCGGCGATCTCGTCCATCCCGGCTGCGTGGTAGCCGTGGTCGACGAAGACGTCGCTGGCGACGATGAGCAATTGGCCCCGACGCTCGTCGCGGGGCAGCCGGTTGCCACGCCGGTTCGAGGTGCTGGGACGGTCTGAGCCCTCCGTCGGCCCACCGCGGTCGGCCGGTGTGTCGGCCCGACGTTCGGTTGCCCTGGTGAGATCGCTCATCAAGTCCTCATCTGATCTACGTGTGCCGCCGAGCCCCCGTGCGGCTCGCCGGAAAGACATTACTACCCACTATGTGCAGTGGACCTGCAACTGCGCTGTTGATGCTGGCAGACGGGGAGTCCGGCGGTCCCTCCGGGCGCGCCAGGAGTCCCACTGGCTGCCGGCTGTGCCATCCTGGAAAAGTGACGTCCCCGCGGCCTGTGCGCAGCACCGGTCGAGTCCCGGTGCTACACGACGAGTGGCGAGAACCGCTGCGAGCCCAGCGTGACCCGCTCGCCGAAGGCGCCGGACGGGCCCGCGCTGACCGCGAGCGGCGCCAATGGCGCAAACAGACCTGGCTGGGGCGTTTCGTGTCCACCTACGGCTGGCGCGCGTATGCGTTGCCGGTGCTGGCGGTTCTGACCGTGGTGGTGATGTACCAGACGGTGACCGGGACGAGCACGGTGAAACCGGCTGCCAGCGAGGCAATCCAGGGCCCGCC
>DASUGW010000006.1:0-5632 GCA_036273805.1 Mycobacterium sp. | reverse complement strand
CCGCACCGTGGCCATGCTCAACCACCCCGGGATCGCCGCGGTGCACGACTACGGTGAGACCGAGATCGACGGCGAGGGCCGGACCGCCTATCTGGTGATGGAGCTCGTCAACGGTGAGCCGTTGAACTCCGTCATCAAACGCACCGGCCGGCTGTCGCTGCGCCATGCACTCGACATGCTCGAGCAGACGGGTCGCGCCCTGCAGGTCGCGCACAGCGCCGGGCTGGTGCACCGCGACGTGAAGCCGGGCAACATCCTGATCACCCCCACCGGTCAGGTGAAGCTGACCGACTTCGGCATCGCCAAGGCCGTCGACGCCGCGCCCGTGACACAGACCGGCATGGTGATGGGCACCGCGCAGTACATCGCACCCGAGCAGGCGCTCGGCCATGACGCCACCGCCGCCAGCGACGTGTATTCACTGGGAGTGGTTGGCTACGAAACGCTTTCGGGCAAGCGACCGTTCACCGGTGACGGCGCACTGACGGTGGCAATGAAACACATCAAGGAGACGCCCCCGGCGCTGCCGGCCGATCTGCCGCCCAACGTCCGCGAACTCGTCGAGATCACCCTGGTGAAGAACCCGGCGATGCGGTACCGCAACGGCGGCGCCTTTGCCGACGCCGTGGCCGCGGTGCGCGCCGGCCGCCGGCCGCCCCGCCCCAACCACGCTCCTACCATCGGCCGCGCCGCACCGGCCGCGATCCCGTCCACTGCGACCACCCGCGGTAGTGCCGAACAACGCCTGCCCGCTCCGGTCGCGCGACCGCGCCCGGCCACCGGCAGCCACCGCACGCCAGCACCGGCACGCGCCAAGGCGACGTTCTCCTCGGGCCAGCGGGCCCTGCTGTGGGCGGCCGGCGTTCTCGGGGCGCTGGCGATCATCATCGCCGCATTGATCATCATCAATTCCCGCGAGAACCGGCTCAACGACAACAACGAGCGGTCCACCGTGACCCAGACCGAGACACCCGGTGCCCCGGCCAACACCAGCCCCGCGGCTCCGTCGGCCTGGACCGACACCCGCCCGGATGCCGGCGGCGCGGTCGGCGAACAGCGCCCCGGTGTCTTCCCGATCATCCACCTGGTCCCGGGGCCCACACCCGATGAGCGGTCCGCATGAGCGCCCCGCAGCCACCCCGGATCCTTTCGGACCGTTACGAACTCGGCGAAATCCTCGGGTTCGGCGGTATGTCCGAGGTGCACCTGGCCCGCGACACCCGCCTGCACCGCGACGTTGCGGTCAAGGTGCTGCGCGCCGATCTGGCCCGCGACCCCAGCTTCTACCTACGGTTCCGTCGTGAAGCCCAGAACGCCGCCGCGCTGAACCACCCCGCGATCGTCGCGGTGTACGACACCGGTGAGGCCGAAACCCCCAGCGGCCCATTGCCTTACATCGTGATGGAGTACGTCGACGGGATGACGCTGCGCGATATCGTGCACACCGAGGGGCCGATTCCGCCGCGCCGGGCCATCGAGATCATCGCCGACGCCTGTCAGGCGCTGAACTTCAGCCACAATCACGGCATCATTCACCGCGACGTCAAGCCGGCGAACATCATGATCAGCAAGAACAATGCGGTCAAGGTGATGGACTTCGGCATCGCGCGGGCGCTGGCCGATTCGCACAGCGTCACTCAGACCTCCGCGGTGATCGGAACCGCGCAGTATCTATCGCCCGAACAAGCCAGCGGAAACGCCGTCGACGCTCGCTCGGACGTCTACTCCCTGGGCTGCGTGCTCTACGAGATCCTCACCGGTGAACCACCTTTCGTCGGTGACACCCCGGTGGCGGTGGCGTATCAGCATGTCCGCGAAGACCCCGTTCCGCCGTCGACGAAGAATCCGGCCATCTCACCCGAACTCGACGCCGTCGTGCTCAAAGCGTTGGCGAAGAACCCCGACAACCGGTATCAGACGGCCGCCGAGATGCGTGCCGACCTGGTGCGGGTGCACAACGGCGAGGCGCCCGAGGCCCCGAAGATCCTCACCGACGCCGATCGGACCTCGATGCTGACCGCACCGCAGCGCGGCGTCGCCGACACCGACCGGTTGGCCCGGCCGGTAGGCCCGTACGACACCGCCGACGGCAGTCGACGATCGGTGACGCGCTGGATGATCGCGGCGGCGATCCTGACCGTGCTCACGGTCGTCGTGGCCATCGCCATCAACTCGTTCGGCGGGAATGCCCGCGAGGTCCAGGTACCCGACGTCAAGGGTCAGGCGTCCGCGGACGCGGTGGCCACGCTGCAGAACCACGGCTTCCGCACGCGGACCCTGCAGAAGCCGAACTCGAGCGTCCCGCCCGACCACGTGATCAACACCGATCCGGGCGCCAACTCCTCAGTCGACGCCGGCGACGAGATCACCCTGAACATCTCCACCGGGCCCGAACAGCGCGAGGTTCCCGACGTCTCGGCGCTCAGTTACGGCGATGCCGTGCAGAAGCTCAAGGCGGTCGGCTTCAGCGTGTTCAAGCAGGCCAACTCACCGTCCACGCCGGAACTCAAGGACAAGGTGGTCGCCACCAACCCACCGGCCAATCAGACCTCGGCGATCACCAATGAGATCACCGTGGTGATCGGCACCGGCCCGGCGGCCAAGGACATCCCCGACGTCAGCGGCCAGACTCCCGAGCAGGCCACCACCAACCTGTCGGTGTACGGCTTCACCAAGGTGACCCAGGCTCAGGTGGACAGCACCAGACCGTTGGGCACCGTGGTGCGGACCAATCCGGCGGCGGGGCAGTCGGTCGCGATCGACAGCGTCATCGAGCTGCAGATTTCGCGTGGAAACCAGTTCGTGATGCCGGATCTGAGCGGACAGTTCTGGGTCGACGCGGAACCAAATCTGCGTGCGCTGGGCTGGCGCGGCGTGCTGATCAAGGGCGCCGACGTCCAGAACAGCGGTCAGCGCGGCAATTCGGTAGTGACCCAGAGTCCGTCGGCCGGCTCGCCGGTGAACGAGGACAGCCCGATCACGCTGAGTTTCGCGTCCTGACCTGAGTTCCTGACCTGGCGTCGCTTTGGCGCGCGGCTCAGGCGCTCAGCTGACGGTTGCCGCCCCAGCGGCTCCGGCCGCAGCTACTTCCTGTTCCAGCCGACGCACCAGGTTCTCCTCCGGCGCCGCGCCGCAATAGCCCAGCCAGTTCGCCAGCATCCGGTGACCACCCTCGGTCAGGATGGACTCCGGGTGGAACTGGACACCGTGGATGGGCAGTTCGCGGTGCCGGACGCCCATGATGATGCCGCCGCGGGTCCGCGCGGTGACCTCGAGGTCTGCCGGGACCGTTTCCGGCAGGATCGTCAGCGAGTGGTACCTCGTCGCGGTGAACGGGTCGGGCAGGCCTGACAGCACACCGACATTGGTGTGAAACACGGTGCTGGTCTTGCCGTGCAACAACTCTGGCGCGCGGTCGACGGTGGCCCCGAAGGCCACTCCGATGGCCTGGTGCCCCAGACAGACGCCGAGCAGCGGCGTGTGCGCGGCGGCACAGGCGCGAACCATGGGGATGGTGGCGCCGGCACGTTCGGGTGTACCGGGGCCGGGGGAGAGCAGCACGCCGTCGAACTCCTCGGCGGCGGCGCCGATCAGCTCGTCCGACGACAGACGCTCGTCGTCGTTGCGCCAGACCTCGGCAGCGACACCCAGCTGGCCCAGGTACTGGACCAGGTTGAAGACGAAGCTGTCGTAGTTGTCGACGACCAAGACGCGCATCGGCACAGGTTACTCGGCGGCCTTTACCGCCGCGAATGCGTTTCCCCTGCACCTTCCCCGGCCATGGCGCCGCAGCGGGATCGGTGGCGTCAGTACCCGATCGGCCCGGCCGGCTCGGCGTAGTGCATCCGGATGGGTTCGGTGTAGCCGACCACGTCCACGCGGGGGCGCACCTGTTCGGTGTAGCCCAGCCCGAACCGGATGACGTACTGCTTGAACAACGTGACCGGGGGAGCGGCGGCCAGCGCGGCCTGCATCGCCGCGACATTGCCGATCGCGGTGAGCGTGTAGGGCGGACTGTAGGTGCGGCCGTTGAGCAGCAGCGTGTTGCCCACGCATCGCGGTGCCGAGGTACCGATCAGTCGCTGGTCCTGCATCTGAACGGCTTCGGCGCCGGCACTCCACAGCGCGTTCAGCACGCCCTCGATGTCCTGCTGGTGGACCACCAGGTCATCGGGCGAGGCATCGCGCGGAAAGCGGCCGTTGGCGTCGCGCTGTGCGTCGGTCAGGGAGATCACCAGGCCCGGGCCCCGCATTGGGCTGACGCCGGCGTCGAGCCCCAGGTCGGCGGCGCGTTCCTGCATCGCTGCCAGCGCCCGGTCAGAGGATCCGCCATGCGTCGAGTCGATCTGAGTAGCCAGGGCGTCGCGTTGTGCGGCAAGCCGGTCGACGTTTCCCTGGGCATCGCGCACCATGTCGACCAGACGGGGCGCGTCACTGCGGCGGATCTCACTGCCGCCGGAGACCCCGTGAGTGGCGGCCAGCAGCAGACCGGCCAGCAGGCACACGACCGGCACCCCATAACGCCACCGTGAGCGATGGTCTGCGTGCGGTTGGGCCATTGCGGGTGCTTTCGGGATTCTCGGCTGGAGACGGTGCTGCGTTAATCTCGTAGTTGATCGATCCTCGCACCTCACACCGCCCCGAAGGTAGTCATGCCGAAGTCCAAGGTTCGCAAGAAGAACGATTTCACCCCCACCCAGGTGAGCCGTACCCCGGTGAAGGTGAAAGCCGGACCTTCCAGCGTGTGGTTCGTCGCGCTGTTCGTGGGCTTGATGCTGATCGGGCTGGTGTGGCTGCTGGTGTTCCAGTTGGCATCGACGGCGTCCGCGCTGCATTGGATGGCCAACCTCGGTGCGTGGAACTACGCCATCGCCTTCGGTTTCATGATCAGTGGGTTGTTGCTGACAATGCGGTGGCGTTAACCAGGTTGTTCACAGGAATCCGGGCGATCCGCCGTGTCGGCTCCGTTCGATCCTGGCAACCGAACGACCGTCAATGACACCCGTGTGATTCATCCCCATTGGGGATAGTATCTGTGGATAACTCCAAACCCCTTGGTAAGACGGCCTATGCAACCTCTCCAGCAAACTAGTTGGCAGCCTAAGAATTCCGGAATCGCAGCTCTGGGCATTGCTGGTTTTTTGATGGCTATTTTCTGTGTGACCCCGGTCACAGATGCGCCCGGACGTGTCCTGGCCGGTTTTGCCGCGGTGGGTTTATTGGCTTATTCGGCGATGTCCGCGCGCGCACGTCCAAAGCTGGCAATCACGGACCGTGGCCTGGTCATGAAGGGCCCCTTCACTACCCATGACATCCCGCGCTCGGACGTCGCATCCGTCCGCATCACCGAATTCCGCCGCATCGGCCGCAAGGTTCGGCTGCTGGAGATCGACACCACCGACGATCGTCTGCACGTATTCACACGCTGGGACCTCGGAGTCGAGCCGCTGGCGGTGCTCGACGCACTGACCGCGGCCGGGTATGCGGGGCGGCAGGCCTAGCCCTTACGCGCGCCGCTCTACACAGTGAAGCCCGGGCGCCTTCGCCTGAAGTTTCGCCCGGGCTTCGCGTCGAGGTTCAGTCGATCAAGAGATCGTGATCGATTCGATGACGACCGGTTCCACCGGCCGGT
>DASUGW010000005.1:0-16999 GCA_036273805.1 Mycobacterium sp. | reverse complement strand
GCGCGCAAGTTATAGATAGCTGTAGGTCGTAACAATGCGAATCTTTGCGACAGCCATCAACACCGCGGCGCAATAGGACCCGCACACGACTCGTCGCCCCCGAGCAACCAAAATTCGGCCCGGAGGACGGAGTCGAATGAGTTACTTCTGACGCTTTCCACGGTGCCCGACAGCCGAATGCGCCGCACCATTAGCACTTCCAGCGCGTGCCCGGGGGTCTTCGCGTCTGCGAGCACAATCGCGCCCGGCATATGGCCCGTTTCAACGCCGCTTTACTCCGCAATGCTTTGGCAGACACCGACTCTTCGTCAGCCGCCTACCGAGCGACACCGAGAACGTATGCCGCCTGGCCCAAATGCTGCGCGCAGTCGTCGACGACACTGACCAGCCGGACGCTGGCGGTCACCGGCGGATCCCAGCGGGGGTCGACGACGCGGCCGAGTTCGTCGGCATCGATGGTGGTTACGTAGTCCAGCGTCATGGCGTGCACCGCGCGGTAGTAGCCGGCCAGCAGATCCGCCGACGCCTGCACCTTCGCGACGTCGTCGGCCGAATGACCGTATCCGGTATCTCCGCGCGGCAGATCCAAACCGAATCGGTCGACCCAGCCATCAGACGTCCACACCTGTTCGACACCGGCGATGTCGGCGACCTGCGCATCCTGCACCCGGGCGCTGTGCCAGATCAGCCAGGCGATGCTGTTGGCGTCCGGCGTCGGCCGGAAAGTGGCGGTCGCGTCGGACAGATCGTCGGTGAGGCTTTCGACGTGCTCGATGAGCCTGGTGAACGCGTCACGGAGCAGGTCGCGCACTGCATCGGTTGCGTCGGCCATACTTCGACGCTACGCCCCGGCAGGAGCGCCTCCGTGGAATACAGCCTCGACGTTGTTGCCGTCCGGGTCGCGAACGAAGGCGCCGTAATACTTCTCGTGATACTCCGGCCACAGCCGCGGTTCGTGCAGCGGTTCGGCGCCCATCGCCATCGCCTCGTGGAAGAACGCCTGCACCGCCTCCGGGCTGCGGGCCGCAAAGGCGATGTGCACCTCCCGGTTCGGCCCGCTGGCCTGGCCTTGCGAGGCGTCGGCGATCCAAAAACTCGGGTGGTCACTGCCGTATCCGATCGCCGGGCCCGCATCCAGCTGGCGGGTGTACCCGAGGACGCCCAGCACCTTGTCGTAGAACTCCTTTGATCGGTGCCAGTCACTGCAGTTGATTCCGAAGTGATCGATCATTTCGCCACCGTACATTCGAGGTATGACTTACGACCTGCTGATCCGCTACGGCACCATCGTCGACGGCATGGGCGGTGAACCGTATCGGGGCGACGTCGCCGTCCAGGACGGCGTAATCGTGGAGATAGGTGATGTGGCGGGCTCGGCTCGCCGCGAGATCGACGCGACCGGACTGCTGGTCACCCCCGGTTTCGTGGACCTGCACACCCATTACGACGGGCAGGCGATCTGGAGCGACCGGATGACCCCCTCCTCGGCGCACGGCGTCACCACCGCCGTGATGGGCAACTGCGGTGTGGGCTTTGCACCCTGCCGTGCCGAAGACCATGACGTGCTCGTCGACGTGATGGCCGGTGTCGAGGACATTCCCGGCGTGGTGATGGTCGACGGGCTGCCCTGGGACTGGGAGACGTTCCCGGAGTTTCTCGATGCCGTCGACGCGGGACAACGAGACATCGACGTCGCGGCGTTCCTGCCCCATTCACCCCTGCGGGTCTACGTGATGGGACAACGCGGTGTCGAGCGTGAGCCGGCGACCCCTGAGGATCTGGCGCTGATGCGCAAATTGGCCGCCGAGGCGGTCCGGGCGGGCGCACTGGGATTCGCGTCGTCGCGGCTAACCCTGCACAAAACTGCAGGGGGACAGCCGATTCCGAGTTACGAGGCGGCCTATGACGAGATCGAGGCGATCGCGCGCGGAGTTGACGACGCCGGCGGCGGTCTGCTCCAGTTCGTGCCCGATCTGATGGCCGGCGACTACGAGGGTGCGCTGGCCGCGGTGTTCGACGTGGCCGCAGAGGTGGGCCTGCCGGTGACGTTCACCCTGGCGATCGGCAACGCCGGGCCCCCGATCCACCTGGACGCGCTGACCATGGTCGAGAAGGCCAACGCCAACGGCGGGGATGTCACCGGGCAGATCTTCCCGCGGCCGATCGGGCTGGTCCTCGGCCTGGATCTTTCCGGCAACCCGTTCGTGATGTACCCGAGCTACCGGGAGATCGCCACCCTACCGTTGGCCGAGCGGGTCGCCGAGATGCGCAAACCTGAAGTGCGCCAACGTATCCTGGACGACAAGCCGGCCAGCGACGGACATCCGCTGATGTTCGCCGCGCAAGCCTGGGACTACATGTATCCGCTGGGCGATCCGCCGAATTACGAACCGTCACCGCAGGATTCGATCGGCGCCCGTGCCGCCGCACGCGGGGTCGACCCGCGCGAGGAGGCATACGACCGACTGCTCGACGACGACGGGCACGCCATGCTGCTGGTGACCTTGGCCAATTTCCGGGACGGTTCGCTGGACACCGTCGCGGAACTGATTCAGCGCGAGGATGTGGTGCTCGGACTCGGGGACGGCGGCGCGCACTACGGGATGATCTGCGACGCATCCTTCCCCACGTACCTGCTGACCCATTGGGTGCGGGACCGTCCGACCGGCCGGCTCACCACTGCACGGGTGATCCGCGAGCTGACCTCTGTGCCCGCCCGCATCGCCGGACTGGCCGACCGCGGCCGAATTGCGTTGGGCTACAAGGCCGATCTCAACGTCATCGATGCCGACGCCATGCGGCTGCACCGGCCGGTGGTGCGCGCCGATCTGCCGGCCGGTGGACGCCGGCTCGACCAGGGCGCCGACGGCTACGTCGCCACCATCGTCGCGGGCGAGGTGATCGCCGAGAACGGGTCGCCCACCGACGCGCGGCCGGGCAAGCTGGTGCGCGGCCGTCAACCCGCGCCCACCGCGTGACGCGCGTCGCGCCGCTGCCCCGCCCGTGGAGCGACGAGGACGCCGCGGGTATCCAAGGCTGGGGGCATCCCGACCGCACGTACGAGCCGTTGCTGCTGGTGCGCTGCCTGCAGCGGCACCCGAAGCTGGCCGCCAAACTGCGCAAGCTGGGCGAAGCCCTTTACGTGGACACCACGCTGGCGCCCCGGGTGCGCACCATCGCGATCCTGCGTATCTGTGGTCTGTTGCGTTGCGAATACGAGTGGGGCGGCCAGGCTGCCTTCTGGGGGCCGCTGGCGGGTGTCAGCGACGACGAATGCGACGCGCTGGCGCTCGGCGGCGACCCTGGGTTCTCGGACGCCGAACGCGCGGTGATCACGGCGGTCGAAGAGATCGAGCGCACCGGCACTTGGACCGACGCCACCTGGAATGCCCTCGGTCGCGACCTAGATGACGAGCAACGCATGGAATTGCTTGTGGCCGTGGGCTGGTACCGCACGATCTGCACCCTGTGCAATGGGCTGGACCTGCCTGTCGAAGGCTGGATGCGGCGCTGGCCGGGCTAGTCGAGGGGGTGCTCGCGGCGCAACGCCGGGTGCGCACGCCGCAGCAGCGGCAACAGCAGACGCTTTGGCATTAGTAGGAACAGGGCGGTGTTGATCCGGGTGGGCAGGCCCGCGATCACGCTGCCCCGGTCACCGTCCAGCGCGTCGACACCCACCCGTGCGACATCACGCGAACGCATCCACAGGAACTTCGGGAAGGCATCGGCGAAGGTGCGGTCGTCCATGCCGGCGACTACGAGGAACTCGGTGCGCACGGGGCCGGGGTGCAACGTGGCGACCGTGACGCCGGACCCTGTCAGCTCCGCACGCAGCGCCTCGGTGTACGAACGGACGAACGCCTTGGTGGCGGCATAACCGGCCTGTCCGGGGAACGGATGAAAGCCCGCTGTCGATCCGACGTTGAGGATCGCGCCGCGGCCCCGGGCCGCCATCTGCTGGGCGGCGCGTGTGGTCAGGTCGATCACCGCCTCGACGTTGACCCGCACCTGCGCGATCTCAGCCTCGGGTGAGGAATTGACGACGGCCCCCATGGTGCCGATTCCGGCGTTGTTGACCAGCACATCGACGGTCAATCCGCGGGCCGCGATTTCGTCGAACAGTTTGGCGCGCGCGGCGGAATCGGCGACGTCGCAGGCGATTACCTCGACCCGCACCGGCCCGGACAGCTCGTCGGCCAGCGCACGCAGCCTGTCTTCGCGACGTGCCACCAGCGTCACGCCATAGCCGCGGTGCGCGAATTCACGGGCGAGGTCAGCGCCGATTCCCGAGGATGCACCGGTGACCACGACGGTGCCTGACGGTGACGGCGGCGGCAGTGGCATGCCCGAAACCTACCCGAGCCGAACGAAAGAGCCCGGCCTGTTGATCCAGACCGGGCTCTTTCGATGATCCCTGCTGTCAGGAAGCGCCGGCGCCCGCCTTGGTGGCACTCCCGTGACGAGCCGGCGCTGAGGAGCCGCCCGCCTTCGCATGGCGGGGTCCGGTGGCACTCGCAGAGCCGCCGTCACCGGTGTTGGCACGACGCAGTCCCGCAGCACCACTGGACTTGTCGGCGCGGCTGCCCACGTTCAGACGCCCCTTGCCCTTGTCCTTGCCCAGGTCCGCCTTAGCCGTGCCGTCGGCATCCGAGACCGGGGCAGTCGGGTCAGTGGGCGCGGACGGGGTGTCGGGGGTGTCTGTCACCGACTGCTTCGTCGAGTCCTGAACGTCCTTGACCCCCTTGACGTCTTTGAGGTCCCTGACTTCTTTGGGTGCCGGGGCGTCGCTCCGCGGGGCCGTCGCCTTGTCCGTGGCCTCCGTGGCCGTCGCTGCGGTCAGGGTGAATGTCGCCGCCGCGGGACTCGGCACCGAGGAGACCTGGCTAGTGGCTGTCGTCGACGCAGCCGGCGTCGTGGCAGACACAGCTGCAAAGGGCGTCGGCGTCACGTAAGCCGGCAGGTGACTGAGCAGCTGGTTCAACCCGGTGACGAAGTTGTTGACGGCGGTAGTCGCCCAGCCGCCAACGGAACCGGAATCTCCGATCGGCGCGGGCAGGTGTTGCAACGGAGTTGCGAGGTCGTCCGCCACATACACGAGCGCCTGCGCGGCGTAGACCACCAGGTTGCTCAGTAGTCCGGGAATCTGCGACGGATCACGCAGGGCCGACTCCACGCTCGCCTCGAGCAACGCCGGCTGATAACCGGCCCACGACACCACATCCCCCAGCGCGTTGACGACCGACGGCAGGACCTCAGTGGTCGCATCCACCAATTGACCTGCGGCGTTTGCAGTAACCGTGCCCCATGCCTTCCACATGGCTGCCTGGCCCGCCACCGGGTCGGGCAGACCACTGAAGAGTGTGCCGATCTTCGTGGCAGTGTCGTCGATGGCAGCGAGCGCTTGATCACTGCCAATGGGCAACAACGCAGCAATTGACCACAGCGGGCCATACGCGATGGTCAAGGGGTAGCTGTCGTAATAAGTAGCAGGCGTCGCTGGATCGCTGGGGGTGTAGACGGTGTAGAACGCGGGGTTGAGGTACTGCTGAAGGACATAGCTAAGAACGTTCGCCGTGTGACTAGGGTCCTGCGCTGCCGCAACGGTCGCGGCAATCGCGTAGTAGGGGAGGTAGCCAATTGCGTACCCCGTCGTCTCCACCGCCCACACCCCAGCATTCACCGCCACGCCCAAATTGGTGAGCACGTCGGTGACAATCGATGCCGGACGCACCGCGATGCTGCTCAATGCCGGCAATGCCTCATCCGCAGGCGTCACGACTGTAGGAACGGCGGCTACAACGCCTGCGGCAAGCAACGCCGCTACGAGTTTGGTTTGTGGGCGGACAGCAAGGTTCATGCGGGGAGACTCCCAAAATTCGTTAGCGCGGGAACACGGCCAGCGAAGCATACGACAGACACAGCTAACTCTGGATGAAATGCCAGACAATCCTCAGCCCGCGTCGCGCGCCGACCGATCCGGCACCGCAGACCAATCCACAGTGGCCGGATTAAATTTTGCTGACGCCCTCCGCATGCCTGTCCCTGGGAACGCCGCTAGGCAGCGATTGCGATCATCCCGCGCGCAAATCTGGGCGGCCCGTGTGCAGTGTGGGCTTATTGACGGTCGTGACCGTCATCAAAGAAACCGCCGAGGCGTCCGGACCTGAATCGGACATTCCAGCGCAGGCCCGCACAGCCCTGTGGGCCAGCCTGGTGGGCACCACCATCGAGTGGTACGACTTCTTCCTCTACTCGACCGCCGCAAGCCTGGTGTTCAACCACGCGTTCTTTCCCAACCATTCGGCGTTCGTCGGCACCCTGCTGTCGTTCGCGACCTTCGCCGTCGGGTTCGTGGTGCGACCCATCGGCGGCTTCGTGTTCGGTCACGTGGGCGACCGCATCGGCCGGAAGAAGACGCTGGCGTTGACGATGCTGCTGATGGGTATCGCCACCGCACTCATGGGCGTGCTGCCCACCGCGGCCCAGATCGGTGTGGCGGCCCCGATCCTGCTGTTGGTGTTGCGCATCGTGCAGGGCTTCGCGCTCGGGGGTGAATGGGCTGGGGCGATGCTGCTGGCCGTGGAACACAGTCCCACGCACAGACGCGGACTGTTCGGCAGCGTTCCCCAGATCGGACTGGCTATCGGACTGGCGCTGGGGACCGGCGCGTTCGCGCTGCTGCAGATCGCCCTGCCCGACGACGCGTTCCTGGCATACGGCTGGCGGATCGCGTTCTTGCTGAGCACCGTGTTGGTGGTGTTCGGTGTGCTGGTCCGGTTGCGCGCCACCGAAACCCCGGCGTTTGAAAAGGTGCGCGACAACGACGACCGCGCCGCGGTGCCGATCCGTGAGGTATTCACGCCGCCGGCGCTGCGGTCGACCGTTCTCGGTCTGCTGTCACGCTGGGGTGAGGGCGCCGCGTTCAACACCTGGGCGGTGTTCGCAATCGCTTATGCCACAAAGACTCTCGGGTTCGCCAAGGTACCGGTGCTGGTTACCATCACCGTCGCCGCGTTACTGATGGCCGCGCTGCTGCCCGTCTCCGGTCTGCTGACCGACAAGTTCGGCGCCAAACGTGTGTACCTCACCGGCATCACCGCCTACGCCGTGTCGGTGTTCCCGGCGTTCGCACTCTTCGGGACGAAGAACATCGTCGCCTATGTGCTCACTCTGCTGATCGTGTTCGGCGTCATCTACGCACTGCTGTACGGCGCGCAGGGCACGCTGTATGCCTCGCTATTCCCCACCCGCATTCGCTACACCGGCCTGTCCACCGTCTACCAGTTGTCCGGGGTGTATGCCTCGGGTCTGACGCCACTGATCCTGACCGCGCTGATCGGCGTCGGCGGTGGATCCCCGTGGGTGGCGTGCGGCTATCTGGTGGTGACCGCGGCCATCAGCATCATCGCCACGTCAGCACTCAGGCCACTACCCCTGAAACAGCTGTGAGCAGTCGTTCAGGCGGCGCCGGCATGCGACTCGCCGACCTTTTTCGGACTGACGTGACGGCCGCGCGTCGAGGAGCCGTCCTTCGTTTTCGCGAGCCGAGGCGCAGTCGCCTTGCCGACCGCATCGGCGGCACCAGATGCACCGCCACGCAGGCCCGGCATCAGACTGCCCTTGGCGTTGCCGAGATCCGGTATGACCTCGGTTGCGCCGTAGGAGCCGTCGACGACGGCAGCGGCCGGCGCATTCGGGGTGGTCGACTTTTCGCCGACGACCACGGGGTGATTCGCGGGGTGCTTGGTGTCCGTGGCGTCCTTGACCTCGGCGCCATCGGTCTGCGAGCTCGTCGACTTCTCGGTCGGCCGGGCGATCGGTGTGTTGAGGGTGATGGCCGTCGCCGCGGCACTTGGCAGGGCGGAGACCTCACGAGTGGCCGCCACGCTCGCCGCAGGCTGAAACACGCCGCCGATGAGATTTCCGATAGCTGCTTCGATGCTCGACTCGACACGGGCCGGCAGATAGCCGAGATACTGCAACGTGTCCGCAATCAGGTGGACCGCGGTGCTGATAGCAAGCTGGCCCGTAGACAGTGCGCCCCCGACAGCACTTTCGTAGGGCACTCTGGCCAGCAGAGCAGCGCCGTTAGCAGGATTGGGGAAAATGCTGAAGACCATGCCGACGACATCGCCGAAAAAACTGACCAGACTGCTGATGCTGGACCCCATCGGGCTTGGCAAAAGGTCGGTCAGCGGCTGGATAACGCCCCACGTGAAAAGCCAGGGATAGGTGACGTACGGGTAGACGCTGCCCGGATTGAGGTATAGCTGCGCGACGTAGCTGAGCAAGCTCGGGATCGCGGCCGGATCCTGTCCTGCGGCCGCTATGGCATACAACGCGTTGAACGGCAGCGAAGTCACCATGTCGACGGATAGCTCGACCGCTTCGGTTGCCGAACCCACCACAGCGCCGACACCGTAAAGCGCGTCGGTGATCAGTGACGACGACTGCACAGCGACGTTGCGGGGCGCCGGTGACAACTCATGTCCAGGGGTGTGAACCGCCGATACAGCAGCGACGACACCCGCCGCAAGCACGGCAGCCGCGAGCCTGGTTTGTGGCCTGGCGGCAATCTCCATGTAGGCAACCCCACTCTGTCAACACGAGAACACGACGAGCGCAGCATACGCACACGTCAGTGCCGTCTGGTGGCAGTCCGCAATACGTGCATAGCAACGCGAATACGACGAGGGCCCGGCTCGCACGCGAGCCGGGCCCTGTCGTTTGGCGACTTCTAGAAGTCCATGCCACCCATGCCACCGGTCGGGTCGCCCGCAACAGCGGCGGCCTTCTCCGGCTTGTCGGCGACAACGGCCTCGGTCGTCAGGAACAGCGCCGCGATGGACGCCGCGTTCTGCAGCGCCGAGCGGGTGACCTTCACCGGGTCGGCAACGCCGGCCTTGAGCAGGTCCTCGTACACACCGGTCGCGGCGTTGAGGCCGGTTCCGGACGGCGAGTTGGTGACCTTCTCGGCGACAACGCCGGGCTCCAGGCCCGCGTTGAAGGCGATCTGCTTCAGCGGAGCCGACAGTGCAACGCGCACGATGTTCGCGCCCGTCGCCTCGTCACCCTCGAGCTTCAGCTCGTCCAGCGACGGAGCCGACTGCAGCAGAGCCACGCCACCACCGGCGACGATGCCCTCCTCGACGGCAGCCTTCGCGTTGCGCACCGCGTCCTCGATGCGGTGCTTGCGCTCCTTGAGCTCCACCTCGGTGGCAGCGCCGGCCTTGATCACCGCAACACCGCCGGCCAGCTTGGCCAGGCGCTCCTGCAGCTTCTCGCGGTCGTAGTCGGAATCGCTGTTCTCGATCTCGGCGCGGATCTGGGCCACCCGGCCGGCGATGGCGTCGGAATCACCGGCACCCTCGACGATGGTGGTCTCGTCCTTGGTGATGACGACCTTGCGGGCGGTGCCCAGCAGCGAAACGTCGGCGGTCTCCAGGGACAGACCGACCTCTTCGCTGACGACCTGGCCACCGGTGAGGATCGCCATGTCCTGCAGCATCGCCTTGCGGCGGTCACCGAACCCCGGGGCCTTGACGGCGACGGACTTGAAGGTGCCGCGGATCTTGTTGACCACCAGCGTGGACAGGGCCTCGCCCTCGACGTCCTCGGCGATGATCAGCAGCGGCTTGCCGGACTGGATGACCTTCTCCAGCAGCGGCAGCAGATCCTTGACGGTCGAGATCTTCGAGCTGACCAGAAGGATGTAGGGATCCTCCAGGACGGCTTCCTGGCGCTCGGCGTCGGTCACGAAGTAACCCGAGATGTAGCCCTTGTCGAAGCGCATGCCCTCGGTGAGCTCCAGCTGCAGGCCGAAGGTGTTGGACTCCTCGACGGTGATGACACCCTCGTTGCCCACCTTGTCCATGGCCTCGGCGATCAGGTCGCCGATGGTCTGGTCGCCCGCGGAGATACCGGCCGTAGCGGCGATCTGCTCCTTGGTCTCGACCTCCTTGGCCGACTTGAGGAGACTTTCCGTGATTTTCTCAACGGCCTTCTCGATGCCGCGCTTGAGGCCGAGCGGGTTGGCGCCGGCCGCGACGTTGCGCAGACCTTCGCGAACCAGGGCCTGGGCCAGCACGGTGGCCGTGGTGGTGCCGTCACCGGCGACGTCGTCAGTCTTCTTGGCGACCTCTTTGACCAGCTCAGCGCCGATCTTCTCGTACGGGTCCTCCAGCTCGATCTCCTTGGCGATGGACACACCATCGTTGGTGATCGTGGGGGCGCCCCACTTCTTCTCCAGGACAACGTTGCGACCCTTGGGGCCCAGCGTCACCTTTACCGCGTCAGCGAGGCTGTTAAGGCCCCGCTCGAGGCCGCGACGGGCCTCTTCGTCATACGCAATTGTCTTAGCCATTGCGAAGTGTTCCTCCGGGATTGGGGATGCACGTGTGCGTTGGTCGGTCCAGTGCCCGCGACGGACGACCCAGGCTGTGCGGCCCGGATCTCACCATCTCGACCTGGCACTCACGAGTCGAGAGTGCCAAGTGCATTCTTAGCACTCGCACATGGCGAGTGCAAGGTAATCGCTGAGCGCTGAAATGCGGCACCCGGGTCGACACGGCACTGAGCGGCACCACATCCAGTGGCGCCGCCCAGGCTGTCGACTTCAGACGCTCGGGATGACGAGAACCTGACCCGTGTTCAGCGTGTTGGGGTCGGCGATGCCGTCCACCTCGGCGATGAACCCGAACAGCGACCCGTGTCCGTAGGACTGCTGCGCGATACCGAACAGGGTGTCGCCCCCGACCACGGTGTGGGTGTGCGACAGATCGGGCACGACCAACACCTGCCCCACCTGGACCACATTCGGGTCGGCAATCCGGTTGACCGCCGCCAGCATCGCCACATGCCCGGTATCTCCGTAGGCGGCCTGGGAGATGCCCGACAGGGTGTCCCCCGCCACCACGGTGTGGGTGTGCGACAGCTGCGGGATGATCAGCAGCTGCCCGACCTGAATCACGTTGGGGTCGGCGATCTTGTTGATCGCGGCCAGCATCGCGACATGACCGGTATCTCCGTAGAAGTGCTGGGAGATGCCGGACAAGGTGTCCCCAGCCACCACGATGTAGGTCGTCAGCAGGGGCCCACCGGGGACCGGGACGGTCACCGGAATGGACGCCGGAATCAAGGTCGCCACCGATACGTGCGGCCAGGACAGCGCCGCGAAGTTCAAGAGCACCAACTGGCTGTACTGGATCTGCGTATATGTGACGTCCACCTGGATGGGCGCGATGACGTCCGTTGCCGCGGTCACGGTGAATTGCGCCACGGGCTCACCGGCAGACGCGTCGCCGGAGACCGTCGCCGTTTGGTTGGCCGCCATCGGCGGCACCGTGATCTGTTCGGTCACCGTCTCGATCCAGAAGGTGGCCGACATATCGACCGTGTTGGCGTTCGGGTTCGCCGCGTTCTTGTCCCCGAGGAGGAATCCGATGTTGGCGGTACCGCCACCGAAGAGCGGGTCGGTTCCATTGGCCGGCCGCGTGGTGTCGATCGTGATCGTCGTGGTGGACGTGATGTTCTGCTGCTGCGCCCGGTTCTGCAGGACGATGTTCGGGTTGTCGAGCATCGCCTGCGTGATGGTTTTGGCCGTTACGAAGGGCTTGAGGTCCTGCGGCAGCCGGAACGTGTGATCGTCGTTCGCCTTCTGGCTCGGGAACGTGTTGACCAGCCGGTTGCCGGGCTGGCCGATCGGAAACGGCGTGATGTCGACGGGATCGATGCCGGGGCCCCCCGGGGTTGTCTTCGCGGTGCCTTCGGCGTCGACGGTCGTGCCGTGCGGGATGGATGCCATGCGCGCGACCAACGGGCCCTCGGTCGCCGGATTGGTATCCGGAATGTTCAGCCAGACGCCCGGCTCGAAGTGGATGTCGACCTTGTTGTTCGGATCGTTGACGTCTTTTACCTTCTGGATGTAGGGGATTCCGTTGAGGAAGACGTCGGCTTGAGCGAAGCCCCGGTTGGGGATCCGGCCAAGCGGCGACGAGAACTCCAGGGTCTCCTCGGTGAGGTTCAACTCCAGCACGTTGTCCGACGGACCGTGCGGCGGGTTGTCCAGCTGTGTCGGTGAGAGGCCGATGTTCTGGGGCCGGAAGATGGTGTTGAAGCCGTTGCCCTGGAACATCCCGGTGAAGGCTGCGATGGGCCCCAGCGGCGGATCTGGTGGCGTTGTGTCCGGGACCAGCCCTTCGCGGTGGTCGGACGGTACTTCACCCCACCGGAAGTCCTGCGTCATATCGATGTTCGGCTCGGGCCGAGCATGGTGTTCAGTCATGATTCCCCCCACGGAAATGTCATCGTTGCGAACCGGTCTGGCTCGTGCGTTCACAACGTAGATGCGAGCCGTGGGGCCCGGGACGCGTAGTGGGCTACCTCAATTCCGCAGTCGACGCTGGCGGTAGCCCAATAGTCACCGCACCGTGTGGTCACCCAGCTTCACGAATTCCCACCCCGCCGCCAGCAGGGCGGGTACGGCACGGGCGATCCCGGCGGCGGTCCCTGACCTCGGGTGGTTCATGTGGGCGATCACGATGGACCCCGGTGCAGCATGCGCGATGTTGGAGGCCACGGTGGCCGCTGCCGCGGTCGCCCCGTTGTCGGCGTTGACCGTGAACCCCAACGGCACCTCGCCGAGCTCGCGCACGATGTCGATCGCGACGTCGTCGTAATAGGCGGTACCCGGCCGGAACCAGCGGGGCGCGCGGCCCGTCAGTTCGAGCAGCCGGTTGTGGTTGGCCCACACCTCGTCGACCGCTTCGGCCACCGAACGCGTGCCGGCGATCTTGTAGGCCGACCGGCCGGTGACCGACAGCGGGCGGTGCCGGGTGCCGTGGTTACCGATCTCGAACAAGGGATTGGCCGCCAGTTGCGCCGCCCGCGCGGGGTTGGCGTCGAGCCAACGTGAGCTGAAGAACAGCACCGCGGGCACCTTGTTGGCAATGAGGTGCCCGATCAGCGCGTCGTCACAAGGCCCCTGGCAAGCATCGAAAGTGAGGGCGATCTGGCGGCCGGAGGTGCCGGCCTCGGGCACGAACGACGTGGCAACGCCCGACAACGCCATCCCCCACCGGGTGGGTTGGCGCCTGGCGTTGAGCGCCGCAACGTCGGCGGGCGACGGCGGTACCGGCCAGGGGGCGGGGGGCCGGAGGCGCACGGGTGCGACCGGTGCCGGCGCCGAGCCCGTGGCAGCCGGCCATCCGCATCCCGCAAGGGCCGCCGTCCCCGCGAGGGAACTCAAGAAGGCACGCCGACTATGCACGCGCGCAGACTATGCCGCCCACCGTAGAGCCGGCTGAATGCCGCCCGCAGTCGACTCCAGCTATTCACTCTCCGGTAATCGAGTCATTCGTCTCTACCGGCGAGTAGCAAATGAAGCGCACGATCTGCGCAGGCCGTTATCCGATTTGAGGCGGCCGATTACGAGATCGATGCTGCGCCAACTTGCCCGGGCGGAGCGAACCGAAGGGATTGTCATCTTGCAAGCCGCCATCCGCTCCTCCGTGCTGTCCGGAGCCACCCTGCTGACCGCAGGCGTCGTCGCCGTCGCACCCGTCCATCCGCTGCCGCAACTTGAGGCCGCCGGTCACGCGGCGTCCTCGGCGGCTGTTCACCTGACCAGCTCGGTGATCGACTACTACCAGCAAGTGCTCTCCAGCACCGGCACCAACCTCCAGACGCTGTTCGACACCGCGAAAGACATCGGGCCGTTCCCGATCCTTCAGCAGGTCGGCGCCAACCAGCTGGCCGCGCTGACGGGGGTTGTCGACGCGCTCGGTGAGGCCGGTGGCAGGCTGGCGAACTCTCTCAACACCACCGCGACGAACTACATGAAGGCTGCCTCGGCCGCGCTGGCCGACGGCAACATCGAGGACGCACTGAACAACGTGCTCATGGCCGTGGTCGCACCGCTCCTGGCAGCCGTCGACTTGACCAACGCCGACGCCACCCTGCTGCCGTCCCTCGAGACGGCCTTCAGCCAGCCGCTGCAGAACACCATCAGCGTCATCAAGAACCTGCCGGAAATCGTGCTGGAGCTCGGCGTCGCCGTGATCGGGCCGCTCGCCAGCGGCATCGGGGGCTTCGGCGCCGCCGTCCAGAACATCCTCGACGCAGCACACTCGGGCGATCTCGGCAAGGTCGCGACCGCCGTGCTCGAAGCTCCCGCGACGATGTTCGACGGCCTCGTCAACGGTGGCTACGGTCCCAACATCGGCCCGCTGGTCGGCCTCGACATCCCGGGATTCAACATCTACGCGGGCGGGCTGCTCGGTACGGGCGGCGTCGTCGCCGGTGGCTCGGCCCTGTACGGCACGATCGGAACCCTGCAGTCACTGATCAAGGAACTGCGGGCGTGGATCACGCCTGAAAAGGCGACGACCACCAAGGCGCTGGCAGCGACGTCAGCGGTGTCGGCTATCAGCGCAAGTTTGACCACTGCGGAAGCCGCCACCGTCCCGGCGACCGGAGCAACGACCGTCACGCTGAGCACGACCGGCACGGACAGCACCCCAGCGGCCTCGACTGACGCTGCCGCCAGCTCGAAGGGCGCCGCCAACGCGACCAGCGCACCGGCGACCGCCGACACCGTCGGCACGACGGCATCGGGCGACACCAAGGCGACGGCCGACACCTCGGCAGCGGCCGGGACGACTGCCACCGCGGACAGCACCACGTCGACCGCGACCGGCAGCGCTACCACCGCAACGGATCGGGTGGGCAAGCGTCAGTTGGGCAAGAGCCGGCCCACCACGGCGTCGGGCACCCAGTCCACCCACCAGCAGGCGGGCCAGCAGAAGTCGTCGGCGACGCCAGGCACCCACGCCGGCAAGCGTCCTTCGTTGTCGAAGGCGGGTGCGGGTAGCGCACGCTGACCCAAGGTTGAGCGAAGCCGGCGGCGAGCAGTGGGCCGCCGGCTTTGTTCATTCCACGAAGGTCAGGCCGCGAAGGTCATCCACCCACAAGACGCACCGCCGGTGGCGGCTCGATGTCGTGAATCTGGTGGCGGCTGGTGACACCGAGCTTCGGGAACGAGCGGTAAAGATGCCCGGAGACGGTCCGCGCCGACAAGTGCAGCATCGCCGCGATCTGCGGATTGGTGTAACCCTGGGCGACGAGGTACACGACGTGATGCTCTTGCGGACTCAGCCCTGCCGTCGTCGGCGGCGAATCGGGCGACGAATGTGCGCGGACACCCGCCGCGCGAAGCTCCCGGCCACACACCTCGATCCACAGCCGCGCGCCGAGCCCCTCGAGCACACTGAGTGCGGTCGCCAGTTCGCGCTGCGCATGTTTGCGCCGCCGCTCGCGGCGCAGCAAGCCCGCGTAACCGACCCGCAATCGCGCCCGTTCGAACGGCCACCGCTCCCCCACGGGATCGGCAAGGGCCTCGGCGTAGATCCCGCCCGCCCGCTCCGGATCGAGGATCGCGCGGGCATGAGCCACCAGTTGCGCCGTCCGCGGTGCGGGCTGCGCCGGCAGGTACCCGAGGATGCTCGGCAACCGTAGCCGTGCCTCCTCAGCCCACCCGCTGAGCACCGCAGCCTCGGCGTAGTCGGCCAGCGCCAGGTAGGACACGTGCGCATGCAGCGGTGCCCCCGACTCCGTGAACAGCGCACTCAGCTCGGCATACGCCGCGGTGCTGTCGTTGTCAGCCAGCTCGATCAGCCCCAGGGTGTGGTGCATCCAGGCCGCGACGACACTGCTGTCCCGGCCGTCGACGGCAGCCGCAGCCGCCGCGACATGGTCTCGCGCCACCGACGTCTCGCCTCGCCGTACAGCCACCCCGGCCCGCACGAGACTGGCAATCGCGCTGATCAACGGCTGTGCCACGCTGTGCCCAACCGCCGCCATCTCGTCCGCTACCCGGACGGCCTCGTCCCAGCGCCCGGAGTCGAGGCACGCCCACGACAACGCCATCAGCGGCATCGCGGTGTTCCGCAGCGACAGCGACGCCGTGTCGGTCGCCCGGGCGCGCCGCAGATAACGCACGGCCACATCCAATTCCCCGGCCAGCCAGGCAGCACCGCCGGCCGCGGTGAGCGTCATGGGGTTGTCGCTACCGGTCGCCACACCCGCGACGGCGGGAGCGATCAGATGCGCCCGCAGGGGGTCGATGGCCACCTGGGTCCACAACTGCGATGCGCGGATCTCCTCGCTCTCCACGACGTCGGCGCCCTGTGCCGGGGCACCGAGGTCCTCGAGGGTGCGCAGCACGCGGGCCACTCCGCAGGAGTCGGCCGCATCCCCGATCATGAAAGCGGTTGTGGCGGCGACGCGCAGTGGTTCCCATGCCAGCCTGGGTGCAATCTCCGCCGCTGCCGTCGCCGCGTCGAGCAACGTCTCGAGAGCAAGTCGCTGATCGACGGCCCAGCACAGTGCCGCGCCGAGTTCCGTCTGCGCCTGGATGCGGTGCACCCGGCTGTCCGCGCCGGTGAGGGCACATCGGCTCAGACTGCTGGCCCACGCCAGATCACCCGCCCGTCGCGCCAGACCCGCCGCCCGCACCAGCCGGCGAATCCGGTCACCGGTCTCGCCCGTAAGGACCGCCGAACGTTGCATCATCACCGCAGCGGCGACGTAGCCATCCCGGTGCAGCGCCACCTCGGACGTCGCTTCCAACTGTTCGGCCAACAGACCGTCCGGCAGCAGCCCGGCCAGGGCCGCATGCCAGGACGCCCGGTGCGGCATCGGAGCCATGGCATCGGCGAGCCGGCGATGCGCCGCCGCCCGCGCCGCCGAGGGCACCCGGTAATACGCCGCCGACCTGATCAGCGGATCGACGACTCGGGTGCGCCCGGACTCCACCCGGACCATCCCGGCGAGCTCGGCGGGTGCCAGCGCATCCATATCGGCGAGCGCCCCGGGTAGCAGGCCGGCGAGATCACTTTCGGATGCTGCCGCCAGCGTGACCAACGCAGCCCGGGTCTCGGCGGGCAGTCGCGCCACATGCCGCGCGTACACCCAATGACTGTCGGGCGGCAACGGCGGCGGT
>DASUGW010000004.1:0-5332 GCA_036273805.1 Mycobacterium sp. | reverse complement strand
GACGGTGCTCGCCACGCTGTCGGGCCTGGCGGCACACCGGATGGTGTTCGGGATCAACACGCTGCTGGTGCTGGTGACGGTTCGGCACACCGATTCCACGACGGCCTCAGCCGGTGGTCTCGGCGCCGCGGTGCTGTTCGTCGCGGCCACCGGCACCGGTTCGTTTCTGGCGACCGTCGTCACCCCGGCCGTGGTGCGGCGCTGGGGGCGTTACAACACCGCCAATGCGGCGCTGGGCGCGGCTGTCGTGATTCAGCTGTGCGGCCTCGGACTGCAGGTGCCGGTCATGGTGGTCTGCGGGTTCCTGCTCGGCGCCGCAGGTCAGGTGGTGAAGCTGTGCGCAGACTCGGCGATGCAGATCGATGTCGACGACGCGCTGCGTGGGCACGTGTTCGCCGTGCAGGACTCGTTGTTCTGGATGGCGTTCATCGCCGCGACCACCGCGGCGGCCGCGGTCATACCGACCGACGGTCATTCACCGGCACTGGTTGCCGCGGGCTCAGTGGTCTACTTGGCCGGACTCGGCTTCCACGCATTGGTCGGCCGGGCCGGTCTACGCTGACCGCATGTCCCGTGCCGCTGCGGTCATCGACGAACTGCGTGCGGAGAGTGACGACTTAGACCTGCTGGTGGCGCCGCTGTCGTCGGCGGCCTGGTCCACGCCGACGCCGGCACCGGCACCGGGATGGACCATTGCTCATCAGATCGGCCATCTGTTGTGGACCGATCGCGTCGCGCTGATTTCAGTCACCGACGAGCCGGGTTTCGCAGCGGTTCTCGAGGCGGCGGCGGCCAACCCGACCGGCTTCGTCGACGAGGCCGCCGAGCAACTGGCACTCGTAGCACCCACCGAACTCCTGGCCGACTGGCGGTCGACTCGTCGTCGTCTGCACGACGCGCTGGCCACGGTCGATGACGGCCGGAAGCTGATGTGGTTCGGGCCTGCGATGAGCGCTACGTCCATGGCGACGGCGCGGTTGATGGAGACCTGGGCCCACGGCCTGGACGTCGCCGACGCGCTGGGCGTAACCCGACCCGCCACTGCGCGATTGCGTTCGATCGCCCACATCGGCGTTCGCACAAGGGATTTCGCGTTCACTGTGCACGGGCTGACACCGCCGGCCGAAGAGTTTCACGTGAAACTGCGCGCTCCCGACGGCACGCTGTGGGAGTGGGGTCCCGACGACGCACAGCAGCATGTCACCGGTAGCGCCCAGGACTTCTGCATGCTGGTGACGCAGCGCCGCCCGCGACCTGCGCTCGATATCCACGCCGTGGGGGCCGACGCCGAGCGGTGGCTTGGGATCGCGCAGGCCTTCGCGGGTCCGCCCGGCGTGGGCCGCTGAGCGCTTGCGCGAAGCGGAGCCACGCCGCATCAACTTCCGCGTGGGCCGCTCAGCGCTTGCGCGGCCGTTGACCTCGCTGACATTGCATCCTGGGCGGAGAATTCGCCCAATTCCCGCCACCCGTGCAATGTCAATGGCTGGCGGCATGCACGAGGTGAAGGCGACGCAGGCGACCTACACGGGGTCGAGGTGCCGACGTGCGCACGGGAGAAGCTCGCCGCCGACAGCGCTCACAACGCCGTGGCGGCATCGGCAGCGCCATCACCATCGCCGTCAACCAACCGCACGTCCCAGTGGCCATCGCCATCGGTGTCCACATACCCGACCTTGAACCCGCCCGCCCCGTCACCGCACAACACCCGGTCCGCCAGACCATCGCCGTCGACGTCGTAGAGCCGGTCGGGCACCGCATCACCGTCGAAGTCCAGCTCAGGACCGCCCGTGTGCTCGGCGCCGTCGAGCGAGAACCAGCGCAGCGCGCCACCCCGGGCAGCGTCCGCACGATCGACCGGTACTGCCCAGGTGCCGGCGCCGTCATCAGTGAACCAGTGCGCGCCATCGCCGCTCGCAAAGTCCAGCACGGCATGGTCGGCCATCCCGTCACCGTCGAGGTCGGCCAGCACGTCATCGCGCAGCCCGTCGCCATCGAGATCCAGCCGGACCGCGTCGAGCATGCCGTCACCATCTACATCGGCGTCGAACCCGGCATTCCAGATCGAAGCGGTTCCGTCACCCGGGCCCAGGCAATAGTCCATACCCGGTTAGACGGACTGGGTCCCCCGCGCGTTCCACCACGCCAGCAATTCGGCGACCGCCTCGTCGTGATCCAGCGGTCCGCGATCCAGCCGCAGCTCCTTGAGGAACTTCCACGCCTCCCCCACCTGAGGCCCGGCCGGAATGCCCAACAGCGTCATGATCTCGTTGCCGTCGAGGTCCGGGCGCACCCGCGCGAGGTCCTCCTTGGCAGCCAGTTCGGTGATGCGCTCTTCGAGGTCGTCATAGTTGGCGCGCAGCCGCGCGGCCCGGCGCTTGTTGCGTGTGGTGCAGTCGGCACGCACCAGCTTGTGCAATCGGGACAGCAGCGGGCCGGCGTCGGTGACATAGCGGCGCACCGCCGAATCGGTCCACTTGCCGTCGCCGTAGCCGTGAAATCGCAGGTGCAGGTACACCAGCTGGGACACGTCGTCGACCATCTGCTTGGAGTACTTCAACGCGCGCATCCGCTTGCGGGCCATCTTCGCGCCCACGACTTCGTGGTGGTGGAAGCTGACGCCGCCGTCGGCCTCATGGCGACGCGTCGCGGGCTTGCCGATGTCGTGCAGCAGCGCGGCCCACCGCAACACCAGGTCGGGTCCCTCAGCGCCCTCGAGATCGATCGCCTGGCGCAGCACGGTCAACGAATGCTGATAGACGTCCTTGTGCTGGTGATGCTCGTCGATCGCCATCCGCATGGCACCGACCTCCGGGAGCACCTGCTCCCCCAGCCCCGTCTGCACCATCAGATCGATCCCGTCGCCCGAATGCGCACCGAGGATCAGCTTGTCCAGCTCGGCGGCAACACGCTCGGCGGTCACCCGCCCGATCTGCGGCGCCATCTCCTCGATCGCGGTGCGCACGCGCGGCGCCACCGTGAACCCGAGCTGAGAGACGAAACGGGCAGCGCGCAGCATCCGCAGTGGGTCATCACCAAACGACACCTCCGGGGCTGCCGGAGTATCGAGCACCCTGGCGCGCAACCCCGCCAGCCCGCGCAGCGGGTCAACGAAGTCACCGACACCGCCGGGTTTGGCGGGATCGATCCGAACCGCCATCGCGTTGACTGTGAAATCCCTGCGGATCAGATCGTCTTCGAGCCGGTCCCCGTAGCGCACCTCGGGATTGCGTGAGACCTGGTCGTAAGTGTCTGCCCGGAAAGTGGTGATCTCAACGCGCTGGTCGCCGCGGGTGGCGCCCACCGTGCCGTACTCGATACCGGTATCCCAGAGGGCATTGGCCCAGGGCCGCAACAGCTTCTGCACCACATCGGGACGGGCGTCGGTGGTGAAGTCCAGGTCCCCGGCCAGCCGGCCCAGCAGCGCGTCACGCACACTTCCGCCGACCAGGTAGAGCTGATGCCCGGCCTTCTCGAACACCTCGCCCAGCGACACCAGCACTTCGGAGTGCTCGGTGAGGGCAATCACGGCACGTGCCAGCAACGGGGCGTCCTCGATGTCGAGGTCGAGGGGCAGCTCGCCGTCGGGACCGGAACCAGGCACGTTCGGTGAGCCTAATGCGCCGCTGGTGACGAACCTAATGTGTCCCGAGCGGGCGTTCGGCGCGCAATGGCCGTCCGCGGGACCCTCTGCGCCCGGCGAGTGCGGACGAACCCCCCTGCTCTCGGCGGCTACCATCGCAAAGATGTTGGACGGCGAACAGCCCAAACCCAGACGGCGGCGCGGACGGCGCCGCGGTCGGCGTGCGGCTGGCCCGGCGGCGCCGAGTTCGGGACCCGATGCCGACATCCCCGTTGCCACTACTAGTTCCGCTACTTCTACTTCCGCCAATTCCTCCGGCCCGAAAGACATCGGTGGTCCAGTTGGCGCCGGGGCGACCAAATCGCCGCGCGGTCGCGGTGGCCGCAATCGCGGCGAACGGCTCCGGACGGTGCACGAGACCTCTGCCGGCGGTCTGGTGATCGACGGCATCGACGGCCCGCGCGAGGCCCAGGTCGCCGCGCTCATCGGACGAGTGGACCGCCGCGGTCGGATGCTGTGGTCGCTGCCGAAGGGACACATCGAGCAAGGCGAGACGGCCGAACAGACCGCGATCCGGGAGGTCGCCGAGGAAACCGGCATCGAGGGCAAGGTGCTCGCGGCGCTCGGCAGCATCGACTACTGGTTCGTCACCGAAGGCCGGCGTGTGCACAAGACCGTGCATCACTATCTACTGCGCTTCTCCGGCGGGCAGCTTTCCGACGAGGACGTCGAAGTCACCGAGGTTGCCTGGGTACCGGTCCACGAGCTACCCGCCCGACTGGCCTACGCCGACGAACGCCGGCTGGCCCAGGTCGCCGGAGAGCTGATCGACAAACTGCAGACCGACGGCCCGAATGCCTTGCCGCCGCTGCCCCGGACGGCGCCGCGACGCCGCCCACAGACCCATTCGCACACCCGTAACCACCGTCCCGATGGGCCGCCGCAGTCCGATCGGGCCAACGGTTGCGGGCCGGTACCGTGACCGCACGGCGACCCGGACGCGGCGCCATCGCCCGCCTGGTCGCTGTGATCCTCCTGCTCGGCGCGCTGTTCGCGCCCACCGTCTGCAGCGGTCCCGTCCTACAGCGGGCAGTCGCCGGCGAGCCGGGTTCGGCGTCGTTTCTGCTGGCCCGGATCGACAGCGTCACTCCCGACATCGTCACCACCGGCAGCGAGCCGACAGTCACCGTGGCCGGCACCGTCTCCAACGTCGGCGATCGGCCGGTACGCGACGTGGTTGCCCGGCTCGAACGCGGTCCGGCGGTGGCATCCTCGGACCAGCTGCGCACCGATCTGTCCGGCACCACCGCACAGTACGAGGCCGTCGGCGAGTTCATCCCGGTAGCCGCCGAACTGCAACGCGGCCAGAACGCGACGTTCGTCTTCAGCTATCCGCTGCGCTCGGCAACCCCACCTGCGGTGGGCCTCGACCGGCCCGGCATCTACCCGATGCTGGTGAACATCAACGGCACGCCGGACTACGGTGAGCCGGCCCGTCTCGACGACGCCCGGTTCCTGCTACCCGTCCTGGGTCTTCCGGCGAAAGGCGCCGGCAATGGCGGACAAACCGACAACGTCGTCGCGCCCGACACCGCCAAACCGGTTGCCGTCACGATGTTGTGGCCGTTGGCCGACAAGCCGCGGCTGGCCCCGGGCGTTCCCGGCGGTGCCACGCCGGTGCGCCTCTCCGATGATGAGCTGGCGACCTCCCTGGCTGCCGGTGGCCGACTGGACGCCCTGCTCGGTGCCGCC
>DASUGW010000003.1:0-8727 GCA_036273805.1 Mycobacterium sp. | reverse complement strand
GCCGACGAACCCGAGTGATCCTTCTTTGCATGCTTGCCCAGGAGGCCTGAACCACGGGCGCTCTTGGTGGTGTCGGACTTGCCGCTGGCGTCCGTCTTGCTGGGGGCATTGCCGCCATCGCTGTCGGTCTTGCTACCACTGTTGTCTGCAGCACCGGTGTTATCAGTAGTACCGGTGTTATCAGTAGTACCGGTGGTGACGTCACCGTTGTCGGCAGCAGCGCCGCCGTCAGCCGCAGTGCTGTCGGCAGAAACACCGGCCTTCACGAGGCTCTTCTTGCCGAACTTCTTCTCGAGCTTCTTCACGACCTTGGTATCCGTCGAGCCGGTGGTCGATCCGGAATCGCCCGAGGCGACATTCAGCGCAACAGTCGCTGCGGTCGGCGCGATCTGGGACGACGCGACGTCGGAATTCGTGGACTCCGTCACGGCGGCGACCTTGACGGCCTCGGCTGCGGCCGGTGTGGCAGCTGCCGAGTCCAGGTTGGTGAAGATCGCCGAGAGGTAATTGAACACAGCCTTGAGTCCCGAGGTACCCAGCGCGTAGACGAAATTCGCCGCGTCGGCACCGAGAGTCCTATACGTCAGCTCGTAAGCGACGTTCACGAGCGTCGTGTACGGGTGGAGCACGGCTTGGATGCCGTTGAAGACCGCGTTGCCGGCGTTTGCTGCGGCACTGTCCGACGCTCCGAGAGCCTTCGCGATAGTAATTACGGTGTCACTGGATGCGTAGGAAAGAAACAGGCTCTTGTCGCCGAATTCCCAGAAGATTTCGTTGTTGAGTTGGTTGTATCCCGTTACGACGTTGTCGGTCAGGTAGTACAGCAGGCCGCCGATGCCACCACCCTGTCCCGACCCATTTTGGAGTTTGGGTCCGTAACCGCCGGTGAGCGCGGCGAGTGCGCCCGCCACAGTTACGGCCGTGAGCTCGAACTGCGCGTTCGAAAGACGCGGGGGAGCAGGAACGCTGGCCGCGATCTGCACGTCGGGATGCACGGCGGTGACGATTTGAGGTGTGGCCGCCACGATCACACCCGTCGCGACCAACGCGATTCCGGTCTTCAAGGGCGAGCGAGGTGTTGCGCGGTGAGTTGCCATGTCTACTCGAGTCCCAATCTCCGTATGCCGATGCTGTCGCGCCATGAAGACCGCAGACGTCGCTGTGCATCTCCTGAGCCGCTTGGACCTGGATACTAAGGGCAAAAGCTCGAGTCAGCAAACGGATCGGCAAATTTGCGTGGTCGCATGGTGAATTAGCCAAAAAGCCGGGTCTATCAGGGATACCTGTTGCGGAAGACGACAAATTAGGGTAGCTGTGCCCCCGGCTCGGCGAATTTTGCAGTCAGCGCCGACGACGAGAGCTTAAGTAGTCACCGACCACCGCAGCACCGAGCCCGTCGAGGTCCGGCTCCACCACCCGGCCCCCTACGCGGCGGGCCACCTGGTCGACGAACCGGGCGAGGCCGGGGTCACTGCCCAGCCGGAAGATCGTCACCTGCGCACCGAGGCGAGAGATCTCGTCGAGCCCCTTGACGGTGAACGCGATGGTCCGTGGATGGGGCGGGTAGTCGAAGAACACCTGCGCACCGTCCCCACCCAGATCCTCTAGGTGAGCGGTCGGCTCACCGTCGGTCACGATCAGTACCACGGGCTGCGCGTTCGGATGGCGACGCAGATGCCGGGCCGCCAGCGCCAGCGCGTGATGCAGATTGGTGCCCTGCTCGTAGACGCCCTCCAACCCGGTCAGCTCCGCCGCTGTGACCGTCCGCGCGTGGCGGCCGAACGCGATGATCTGCAATGCATCGGACCGGAACCGCGTGCTGACCAGATGATTGAGCGCCAGCGCGGTGCGCTTCATCGGCAGCCAGCGGTTCTCCATCACCATCGAGAACGAGGTGTCGACGAGCAGCGCCACCACGGCCTGCTGACGGGTCTCCGTTTCAGAGACCTCCACGTCGTCGACCGTGATCCGCAGCGGCAGCACCGATTCGCCGGCCCCGCCGTCCCCCAGCGCGGCATCGGTAGCCGTCGTGCGGAGCACCGCATTGGTCACCGTGCGAGTGACGTTCCACGGTTCGGTATCGCCGAAAGCCCACGGTCGGGTGGCGCCGGTCAGCTCGCCCGCAGCACCCGCGCGACGCGTTTCACGCTCTCCGTGGCGTGCCGAAAGCTGTTGCGCGACATCGCGTAAAGCGGTCTGACCCAACTGCCGCATGGCCTTCGGGGACAGCCGCCAGGAACCGTCGGAACTGCGATCCAGGAAGCCCTGGTTCATCAGCGCACGCTCCAGCTCGGCCAGCGTGCGGGCGTCCACGGCTGCATCCTCGCCGAGTTGGCGGGCCAGCATCTCCAGGTCGACATCGTCCATGGTGGCCCCGGAATAACTCTGTGACAGCTGCTCCGCCAGCTGCTCGAGTTCGCTGATGTCGGCCAGCGCCTGGGCTCCTTCGCCCATACCCAGGGGGTCGTCGCCGGAGAACCGCTGTGAACCGGACCAGTCTTCGCCAGGCCGCGCCTCCTGCAGATGCGAATCCAGCTTGTTCAGCGCATTGATCAGCGACGGCGACCCAAATGCCTGCTGCGCCAACGCGTCCAGCTCGGCGCGTTGCTGCTCTGACAGGCTGTTGCGGAACCGCTGGGCGGCGGCAGCGCGCTGGGCCAGCGAGTCGAGCAGCTCGTCGATGTTCTGCGGGTTCTCAGGGAAGTACTGGCCGTGTTTGGCCATGAAGTCCTGAAAGTCCTGCGGGGTGTCCTGCCCCTTGGCGTGCTTGTCCAGCAGATCGTTGAGATCGTTGAGCATCTCGTTGACGCGCTGACGATCCTCGTCGGTGGCGTTTTCGAGCGCCTGCTTCATTCCCGCGAAGCGCTGGTCGAGTAGTTCGCGGCCGAGCAGGTCCTTGATTTCTTCATACTTCTGGCGCGCCTCGGCCGAACGCCAGTCGTATTCAGCCAGCTCCTGCACCGCCTTGGCCGGCGACGGCGACAGCGACTCGAGCTGCAGTTCACCGAATCGTGCGTCGTCGTCGAGCGCGCGGGCCAACTCCTTGCGTTCGGCGAGCACAGCCTCGTCGAGGAGCTTTTTGATGTCCTGCAGGGTCCCGTCGAGATTGTTTTCCTGCAACAGCTTTCGGCGCTGCCGATTGGCCTCGGCGGCCAGCTTGTCCGCGCCCGTCATGCCGGGGGTACCGCGTCGCATCAATTCCTGCAGCGCGCGCCGCGGACTGGCGCCCTCCATGACGTCCTGGCCAATCTGTTCGAGCGCCTCACGCAGGTCCACCGGCGGGGCCAGCGGATCGGGGCCGCCGGTGTAGCGGGAGTACCTGGTTGTGTGACGCCGCGAACCTTGGCTAGCCATATTTGTCGCACTCCTCATCGCAGCTCGTCCCGCGCCGCTTGATCGTCGTGCCCTCAATCACTGTCGCACTCCTCATCGCAGCTCGTCCCTCGCCGCTTGATCGTCGTGCTCCTAGCCATAGACGGTTTCCCCCTCCCCGGAATGCTTGTCGACACGCTTGGCCAGATACAGCGCCTCGAGCGCCAACTCGACCGCGGCGGCGCGCTGACCCTCGGTCTGCGCGTCCAGGCGTTTGGCGATGACGTCCACGATGGGGACCTCCGGCAGTGCAGCCAGGACGTCCTTGGCCGACACCCGCTCGCCCGTCGTGACCGGGGATCCGGCCTCCACCGCGCTCACCAGTGGCCCGACGTCGATACCGCCGAGCACGCGCGACGCCGTATCGGCGGTGGCACGGCGCAGCAGATGTTCGAGGACGGCCTGTTCACGGCCCTCCTCACCGGACTCGAACTCCAGCTTGCCGCGCAGGACGTCGATGATCGTCGCCAGATCCACCACCCGGGCGACCGGATCCTGCTCGCCGAGGATCGCACTGCGGTGCCGGGCCGAGGCCGCCGTCGTCTCCGCGGCGGCGATCGCGAAGCGTGCCGAGACACCCGAACGCTGATCCACCGAGGTCGACTCGCGCAGCAGTCGGGCGAAGCGGGCGATGATCTGCAGCAGGTAGTCGGGCACCTCCGCGCTCAGATGCGCCTCCTGCGCGATGACGCCGACCTCGGCGTCCAGTTCGAGCGGGTAGTGGGTGCGGATCTCGGCGCCGAACCGATCCTTGAGCGGGGTGATGATGCGCCCGCGGTTCGTGTAGTCCTCCGGGTTGGCGCTGGCCACCACGACGACGTCCAGCGGCAGCCGCAGCGTGTAGCCGCGGACCTGGATGTCACGCTCCTCCATCACGTTGAGCATCGACACCTGGATGCGCTCGGCCAGATCGGGCAACTCGTTGACCGCGACAATGCCGCGGTGCGCACGCGGAATCAGCCCGTAGGCAATGGTTTCCGGGTCACCGAGGCTGCGCCCTTCGGCGACCTTGATCGGGTCGACGTCACCGACCAGGTCGGCCACGCTGGTGTCCGGGGTGGCCAACTTCTCGGCATAGCGCTCGCTGCGGTGCCGCCAGGAGATCGGCAGATCGTCACCGGACTCGTGTGCCCGCCTGATGGACTCCGGTGTGATCGGCGAATAGGGGTGCTCGCCCAGCTCAGACCCGGCGATCACCGGCGTCCACTCGTCGAGCAGGTTGATCAGCGACCGCAACAACCGGGTCTTGCCCTGGCCGCGCTCGCCCAGCAGCACGAAGTCGTGACCGGCTATCAGCGCTCGCTCGACCTGCGGCAGCACCGTGTCGTCAAACCCAAGGATGCCCGGCCACACGGCTTCGGCCGTGTCACCGTCAGCCAGTCTGGCCAGCAGGTTCTCCCGAATCTCCTGCTTGACTCCGCGCTCGACATGGCCGGATGCGCGCAGTTCACCGACGGTACGGGGCAGATCGTTAGGTGATGTCACCACTCCACGCTACGACGGCCGCGTGGATCGGGCAGGAGCTCCCCCTCATATTGCGCGCTCGGCGAAGCGGGGAATACCCACCCCACCCCATGCCCCACCCCATGCCGAGCGGCCGTGTTTGTACACGGATCACGGCGTGTCGGTGTACAAACACGGCCGGTCGCGCGGAGGTGAGTGGGCAGGTTAGTGGGTGCCGGGCAGTCGCAGCACCAGTCGGGTACCGCCCAGCGGGCTGGCTTCCAAAGCCGCGGTGCCGCCGTGCAATTCAGCTTGCTGGGCGACCAGAGCCAGGCCCAGGCCGGACCCCGAACGCGCAGCCGTCGACCCGCGGGTGAACCGCTCGAACACAGCGTCGCGCTCCCATTCGGGCACCCCGCTGCCGTTGTCGTCGACGGTGATCTCCACACCTGCGGCCGAACTGTCGGCGCTGAGCAGGATCTCGGTCGCGCCGCCGTGCTTGACGGCGTTGGCAATCGCGTTGTCGATGACCAGTCGCAGGCCAGCAGGCATCCCGAGCATCAGCACCGTCGTCGACGATGCCAGCCCGACGTGAAGGTCGGGATAGGACCGGACGGCGTCGTGGGCTGCGCGGTCGAGCAGCTCGGTGATATCCACCGGCACGAAATCCTCGACCGTTGTCAGCTCACCCTGAGCCAGACGTTCCAGGGCAGTCAGCGTGGCCTCAATTCGGCTCTGCGTACGCATGATGTCGTCCACCACCTCATGGCGTTGCTCCGGCGGCATATCCAGCGTCGCAAGCACTTCGAGGTTGGTGCGCATCGCGGTCAATGGGGTGCGCAGTTCGTGGCTGGCGACCGCGGCGAAGTCGCGCGCCGACTCCAGGGCTGCGCGGGTTCGCTGCTGCTCGTCACCGATGCGGCCGAGCATGCCCTCGACGGCGTCGCTGATCTCGACGGCCTCACGCACACCGCGCACCTGCACCTCGTCGGGTTTGGACTGCGCGTTGATGGCGCGGGCCTGCTGGGCGAGCAGCCGGAACGGGTTGACCATCACCAGCGAGATCAGCCAGCCGACCAGCAGCGTGCCCGCGATGAAGCTGCCACAGATGATCAGCACGCGCGTGTGCTGCGCCTGGATGCGGCGCTCGGCCTCGGCGACCGGCGCGCCCAGCGCGATAGTGGCCTGTCCCGCGGTGAAGGTCCGCACCCGGTACTGCACCCCGTTGATGGTGGTGGTGTCGTAGCCGTCATCCAGTTTGGGCAGCACAATGTCCGCCGGCACCGACAGCGTCAGGTTGCCGATCCGCGCGGTGCGCACCAGGCTGCCCTCCGGCGCCGCACCGTCCTGCGACACACCCGGCGAGGTGCTCAACAGCGTGCTGATGTCACCGAGGCTGCTGACCGAGTCCAGGCGGCGGTCCAACTGGTTGTACTGCTCGTTGGTGATACCGATCCACACCCAGGTGCCGATCAGTATCGCCACCGCGATCACCGCGACCTCCGCGACGACCACAATGGTTCGTAGCGATAGCACGCGCATCGGCCGCTGCAACAGTCGATACATCCGGTCGTTGAACTCCACGGTCAGTGCGCGAAATGCCGCGCGCCGGTCAGGTACAGCGTGATCCCGGCTGCTGCCGCCGCTGCAGTCACTTCATCGTCGCGCACCGAACCACCCGGATGCACAACGGCTTTCACGCCGGCCGCCATCAGCGTCTGCAAACCATCAGGGAACGGGAAGAACGCATCGGAGGCGGCGACCGCTCCCTGGGTACGGTCACCGGCGCGTTCCACGGCCAACCGCGCCGCGTCCACCCGGTTGACCTGGCCCATACCCACGCCCACGGTGGCACCGTCGGCAGCGATGACGATGGCGTTGGACTTCACTGCCCGGCAGGTCCGCCACGCGAAGACCAGACCGGCCAGCGTCGCCGCATCGGCCGGCTCGCCGGTGGCCAGCGTCCAGTTGTTCGGGTCGTCGCCCGGGGCGTCCAGCGCGTCGCGCGTCTGCACCAGCAATCCCCCGCTGACCTGACGGAATTCGGTACCGCCGGGCTCTGGTTCGGATGCCACCAGTACGCGAATGTTCTTCTTGCGGGAGAGGATTTCGACCGCACCGTCCTGATACGCCGGCGCGACGATGACCTCGGTGAAGATGTCGGCGACGGTCTCGGCCATCTCGACGCTGACGGTCGTGTTGGTGGCGATGACACCACCGTATGCGCTGAGCGGGTCGCACTCATGGGCCTTGCGATGGGCGTCGGCCACCGACACCGACGAGATCGCGATGCCGCACGGGTTGGCGTGTTTGATGATCGCGACGCAGGTGTCCTCGTGGTCGAAGGCCGCGCGCCAAGCCGCGTCGGCATCGGTGAAGTTGTTGTAGGACATCTCTTTTCCGTGCAGCTGTTCGGCCTGCGCCAGGCCTGGCCACGCGGTGTCGTCGGTGTAGAGCGCGGCCTGCTGGTGCGGATTCTCGCCGTAGCGCAGCACCGCCTTGCGCTGCCAGGTGCCGCCGTACCACTGCGGAAGGGGCTGTGCGGGCTGCTCGGGAGCCAAGGTTGCGCCCATCCATGACGCCACCGCCACGTCGTATTCGGCGGTATGGCGGAAAGCCAAGGACGCCAGCCGTTTCCGCTCGGCAAGCGTGAACCCGCCGGTACCCACCGCAGTCAGCACACCGTCGTAGCCGAGCGGATCCACCACCACGGCGACGCTGGGATGGTTCTTGGCCGCGGCCCGAACCATCGACGGCCCGCCGATGTCGATCTGCTCGACACATTCGTCTTCGCTGGCACCCGAAGCCACCGTCTCGCTGAACGGGTACAGGTTGACCACCACCAGGTCGAACGCCGCGATGCCGAGTTCCTCGAGCGCAGCGACATGCGCGGGTTTGCGCAGATCGGCCAGCAGCCCGGCGTGTACCTTGGGGTGCAGCGTCTTCACGCGGCCGTCGAGCACCTCGGGAAAGCCAGTGACCTCCTCCACCGGTGTCACCGGAATTCCTTGCTCAGCAATCGTTTTCGCCGTGGAACCGGTTGACACGATGGTGACGCCGGCGTCGTGCAGGCCCTTGGCAAGTTCGGCCAGGCCAGTCTTGTCGTAGACGCTGATGAGCGCACGCCGAACGGGTTTCTTCTCGGTCATGGTGTCTTCTCTCGGTTCTCGTGATTGCGGCCCGACGCCGGAGCGAACTGGACCTTCCGTCCGGTCAGGGTCAGGCCTCTGGTGGCGACCTCGGCGAGCACGTCCACCAGCAGCCGCCGCTCGACGACTTTGATGCGTTCGTGCAGGGAGTCCTCGTCATCGTCGGCGCGCACCTCGACGGCCTCCTGCGCCAGGATCGGCCCGGTGTCGACGCCGGCATCCACCAGATGCACCGTGGTGCCCGTGACCCGGACGCCATAGGCCAGCGCGTCCCGTACGGCGTGTGCGCCCGGGAACGACGGCAGCAGCGCCGGGTGGGTGTTCACCACCCGGCCACCGAAACGCTCCAGGAATCGCGGTCCGAGGATTTTCATGAAGCCTGCGGAGACCACGAGGTCCGGATCGTGGGCGGCGACCGCCTCGGTCAGTGCGCTGTCCCAGGCCTGCCGGTCAGGATGGTCCTTCAGTCGCGCCGTGAAGCTCGCGACACCGGCGTCAGCGGCGATCCGGTTGGCCGGACAGTCCCGGTCGGTGCCCACAGCCACCACCCGGCCGGGCCAGTCGCCGACGGCAGCCGCCAACAGTGACGTCAACAACGAACCGGTGCCCGACGCAAGCACCACCAGCCGGGACGGTGCGCTCGGGGGCACATGAAGCGGTTGCTGCACGGGTAGAGCCTAGTGGGTGCGTGGCCGCTGCTCAGCCACGCTCAGTGCCGGGATCGACGTCCGGGCGCCCGGATTCAGGTCCGCCGCCGGTCTGT
>DASUGW010000002.1:0-8606 GCA_036273805.1 Mycobacterium sp. | reverse complement strand
CCTCGTCGAGCACCTGCGAATGTATCTGTAGATGCTCGACGAGGGCTGGGTCAGGGCGTCCTGCCTTTTTCGCCTGTTAGTCGATGCGTTCGATGATGGTCGCGTTGGCCATACCGCCGCCCTCACACATCGTCTGCAGGCCGTAGCGTCCGTCCTGCTGCTCAAGGGCGTTGACCAACGTGGTCATGATGCGCGCGCCGCTGGCGCCCAGCGGATGGCCGATCGCGATCGCACCGCCGTTGACGTTGGTACGGCTCAGATCGGCCCCGGTTTCGATCGCCCAGGACAGCACCACCGGAGCAAAGGCCTCGTTGACTTCGAATAGGTCGATATCGGAGAGTGCGAGACCGGATCGGGCGAGCACCTTCTCGGTGGCCGGGATGACGCCGGTGAGCATGTACAGCGGATCCGAACCGACGACGGTGGTGGTGTGGATTCGGGCCAGCGGACGCAACCCAAGTCGACGCGCGGTTGCGCCACTGGTGATCATCACCGCGGCGCTGCCATCGGACAGCGGTGACGAGTTGCCGGCGGTGATATTCCAGCCGATCTGCGGGAAACGCTCACCCAGGGCTTCGTTGTAGAACGCCGGCGGCAACCCGGCCAGTGTCTGCACCGTGGTGCCGGGCCGGATGATCTCGTCGGTGGTCAACCCTGCGATGGGCACCAGCTCGTTGTCGAATAGGCCGTCTTTGGTCGCGCGCGCGGCCTTTTCGTGGCTCGATGCCGAGAACTCGTCGAGCGCGGTACGCGACAGGCCCCACTTGGCGGCGATCAGTTCGGCGCTGATGCCCTGGGCTACCAGGCCGTCGGGGTAACGCTGGGCCATACCTTCCCCGAACGGGTCACTGCCCGGCAGCACCGAAGAACCCATCGGTACTCGGCTCATCGACTCCACCCCGGCGGCGATGACGATGTCGTAGGCGCCGGCGAGCACTCCCTGCGCCGCGAAGCTGATGGCCTGCTGGCTGCTGCCGCACTGGCGGTCGACGGTGGTTCCCGGCACAATCTCCGGGAATCCGGCACCGAGCAGCGCATTGCGCGCGATGTTCACCGCCTGGTCGCCGACCTGGGTGACCGCCCCGGCGATGACGTCGTCGACGAGTCCAGGCTCGACACCGGTTCGCTCGACGACGGCACGCAGGCTGTGTGCGAGCAGGTCAGCCGGCAGGACGTCGTGCAGGGCGCCGTTGGCCTTGCCCTTGCCGACCGGCGTACGCACCGCACCGACGATGACGGCGTCCGAATCTGAATATCCACCCATGGCCAGCCTCCTGCTGAGTATTGTTTTCTGTACCCAGATGGTCTTACCACCTGGGTATAGTGAAAACAACCCAGACAAGGAGTTGAATTCCCGTGACCGTCCTGGAAGGTGCGCTCGCTGACCGTGACGCGTGGTCGGCGGTGGGGCACTGCCCGATCGAGAAGACAATGGCGCTGCTCGGCACCAAATCGGCGATGCTGATCATGCGCGAGGCGTATTACGGCACCACCAGATTCGACGACTTCGCCCATCGCGTCGGGATCACCAAGGCCGCGACCTCGGCGCGTCTGGGGGAGTTGGTGACGGTCGGTCTGCTGGAGAAGCGGCCCTACCGCGAGCCTGGTCAGCGGGTTCGCGACGAGTATGTGCTGACCGGCGCGGGAACGGACTTCATGCCCGTGGTGTGGTCATTGTTCGAGTGGGGGCGCAAGCACCTCAACGACACCGGATTGCGGCTGACCCACCTCGGGTGCGGGGCCGAAGCCTCGGTCGAGATCACCTGCCGGGAGGGCCATCGGGTTCCGCCCGCCGAAACGGGAATGCGGGTGTCGCGCAGGAGTTCTGGGCGCGGGCGGCGCAGCACCTAGGGCGCCGGGGCAGCCGGCGCGATCAGGACACTTCGATGCGGTTGGCCTTGGTGCGCGCCGTCCACCGGCCCTCGGTGTAGCCGACCTCGATCGGGTGGTCGAACGCCGCCGTCACGTGCTCGGTGGTGACCGTGTCCGTCGCGGCCCCGCTGGCTACCGTGCGACCCTGTGCGATCAGCAGCGCATGCGTGGTGGAGGTCGGCAGCTCTTCGAGGTGGTGCGTCACCAGAATCGACGCCATCTCGGGGTGGACGTCGCCGAGGCTGTCGACGGTCTCGAGCAGTTGCTCACGGGCCGCGACGTCCAGGCCGGTGGTCGGCTCGTCGAGCAGCAGCAGTTGCGGCGCGGAGATCAGCGCCCGGGCGATCAGGGCACGGCCGCGCTCGCCCTGCGAGAGGGTCGGCCAGGTGTCGTCGGCGCGAGCCGTCATGCCCACCGTCGCGATCATCGCGTCGGCGCGGCGCAGTTCGTCGGCGGTCGGCGTCCACCGCATCGGGATGTCGATGGTGGCGGTGATCCCGGTAAGGACCACCTCGCGGACGGTCAGTGCGGTATGCAACCGGTGCCGCGGGTTCACATGCCCGATCGAATGCCGCAACCGCGCGAGTTCGGTCCGGCCCATCTGCTCGCCCAGCACGTGCACGGTGCCGGTGGTGGGGAAGGTGACCGCTGCGCAGAAGCCCAGCAGCGTGCTCTTCCCGGCGCCGTTGGGGCCCAGTAGCGCCCAGTGCTCACCGGGCTGCACCGTCAGCGAGATGCCGTCGATGATCTGCTTGCCGTCGCGGCGGAAGGTCACCTCCGACAGTTCCAGAACCGGCGTCATGTCAGCGCCTCCTTCAATGAGGTCAGGTGGGTTCGGCTGGAAAGTGCTGCGGCCGTTGGATTCCGGTCGGCGATCGAGTCCGCGAGCATCTCGTGGGCGGCATGGTCGGCGGCTTCTGAAGGCACCGGCCGGATTTTGAGCACGTCGATCATCGTCCGGCGCAACCGTGGCAGGAATGCGTCGAATAGCTGGGTCAGTACGTCGTTGTGCGCGGCGACGATGACCGCGCGGTGAAAGGCCATGTCGGCGTCAACATGGTCGGCGACCGGCAGTGTCGGCACCGCGCGGGCGGCAAGGGCGCGGCGAATCGCCCGCAGATCGGCCGGGGTGCGGCGTTGCGCGGCCAGTGCGGCCGCCTCGGCCTCGATCGCGATGCGCGCCTCGATCACCGCAGACACCGAGCTGCGACGCAGCACTGCGTCGGTGTCCTCGGCCGGATCGACCGCGGTGACGAACACCCCGGCGCCCTGCCTGGTCTCCAGCACGCCCTTGCCGGACAGTTCACGGATCGCTTCGCGCAGAGTGGACCGGCCCACGCCGAGCTGGGCCGCCAGGGTCGTCTCACCGGGCAGGCGGTGGCCCAACGGCCACTCACCGGCGCGGATACGGGTCAGCAGCAGCTCGGCCGCCTGGGCGGCCAGGGGGTGCCGCTGAACTTGTAGGCCCTGGGTGCTCACCACAACCTCTCTACTTGTCTGAGGAGTTGGCTCGAGTCTACCCGCCGACGGACAGCGGTCGGGGGTTACGTGTTCTTGTGCGCCCGCAGCGCCTGAAGCGCCTTGTCGGCATGGGTGTCCATGCTGATTTCGCTGGCGATCACGTCGAGCACGGTGCCGTCGGCGCCGATCACGAACGTGGTGCGCTTCACCGGCATCAGCTTGCCCAGCAGCCCGCGTTTGACCCCGAACTGTGTGGCCACCTTGCCATCCGCGTCCGACAGCAGCGGGTAGTCGAAACTCTGCTTGTCGGCGAACTGCGCCTGCTTGTCGACACTGTCGGTGCTGATGCCCACTCGCTGCCCACCGGCAGCGGCGAATTCGGCTGCCAGATCACGGAAGTGGCAGGCCTCCTTCGTGCAGCCCGGCGTCATCGCCGCCGGGTAGAAGAACAGCACCACCGTGCCATTGGCCAGGAAGTCGCTGAACCGGCGCTGCGTGCCGGTCTGGTCGGGCAATACGAAGTCTTCGACATGATCCCCACGGTTCATGGGGGTGACGCTACCGCGCCGAGATGGCGGCAGGGGTGTGTCCGCGGGCAGGTGCCACGACCTGCGCGCAATAAGAACGCGCGCCGGTCTGGGAGAATGTTCGCGTGCACGACACCACGACCTCTCGGGAGGACTTCCGCGTACTGGCCGCCGAGCATCGGGTGGTACCGGTGACGCGCAAGGTGCTCGCCGACAGCGAGACGCCGTTGTCGACCTACCGCAAGCTCGCCGCCAACCGGCCGGGCACCTTTCTGCTCGAGTCGGCGGAGAACGGCAGATCGTGGTCACGATGGTCGTTCGTCGGCGCCGGAGCGCCGTCGGCGTTGACGGTGCGCGACGGCGAGGCGGCATGGCTGGGCAGCACCCCGCAGGGTGCACCCGTGGGCGGCGAACCGCTGAAGGCGCTGCACGACGCCATCAGCCTGCTCGCCACCGCCGGGCTGTCGGATCTGCCACCCCTGTCCGGCGGCATGGTCGGCTACTTCGCCTACGACCTGGTGCGCCGGCTGGAGAAGCTGCCCGCCCTCACTCTCGATGACCTGCAGCTGCCCGACATGGTGATGCTGCTGGCCACCGACATCGCAGCGCTCGACCACCACGAGGGCACCATCACGCTGATCGCGAATGCGGTGAACTGGAACGGCACCGACGAACGCGTCGATGAGGCCTATGACGACGCCGTTGCCCGCCTCGACGTGATGACTGCCGCGCTGGGCCAGTCGCTGCCGTCGACGGTGGCCACCTTCGCTCACCCGCAGCCGCAGCATCGTTCGCAGCGCACGGTCGAGGAGTACACCGCGATCGTCGAGAAGCTCGTCGGCGACATCGAAGCCGGCGAGGCGTTCCAGGTGGTGCCGTCGCAGCGCTTCGAGATGTCGACCCAAGCCGATCCCATTGATGTCTACCGGATCCTGCGGGTGTCCAACCCCAGTCCGTACATGTATCTGCTCAACATTCCCAACGATGCTGGGGGAACGGCGTTTTCGATCGTCGGGTCCAGTCCGGAGGCGCTGGTTCAGGTGAAGGACGGCTGGGCCACCACCCATCCGATCGCCGGTACCCGGTGGCGCGGGGCCACCGACGAGGAGGACCAGCTGCTGGGCAAGGAGCTGATGACCGACGAGAAAGAACGCGCCGAGCATCTGATGCTCGTCGACCTGGGCCGCAACGACCTGGGCCGGGTCTGTGTGCCGGGCACGGTCCGGGTCGAGGACTACAGCCACATCGAGCGGTACAGCCACGTCATGCACCTGGTGTCGACGGTGACCGGTCTGCTCGCCGAGGATCGCACCGCACTGGATGCGGTGACGGCCTGTTTCCCGGCCGGCACGCTGTCCGGGGCGCCCAAAGTGCGGGCGATGGAACTCATCGAAGAGGTCGAGAAGACCCGGCGCGGCGTGTATGGCGGCGTGGTCGGCTACCTGGACTTCGCCGGCAATGCTGATTTCGCGATCGCCATCCGGACCGCACTGATGCGCGACGGCACGGCGTACGTCCAGGCGGGTGGTGGCGTGGTGGCCGATTCCAACGGCCCGTACGAGTACAACGAAGCCGTCAACAAGGCCAAGGCCGTGTTGCGCGCGATCGCTGCCGCGGAAACGTTGACGGTCCTGGCCAGCACTACCACGCCGGCCAACGAGGTGGCCGCGAGGTGACCGCGTCGGCGGCCGAGGTGCGGGGCCGCAGGGCCATCCGGACCGCCCAGGTGCTGCTGGTGCTGGCGGCATTGGGGCTCTGGGGCGCCTCGCGGATGCCCTGGGTGCTGATCCAGACGTTCGACGGGCTCGGACAACCCAAGACCACGACGTTGACCGGAAGCACCTGGTCGACGGCGCTGTTGCCACTGGCGCTGCTGGCGCTGGCAGCGGCGGTGGCCGCCCTGGCGGTGCGCGGTTGGCCGCTACGTGTGCTGGCTCTGCTGGTGGCCGTGGCCAGTGCCGCAGCCGGCTACCTGGCAGTCAGTCAATGGGTTGTGCCCGACGTGGCAGTGCGCGCCGCAGACCTGGCCGGGGTGCAGGTGATGTTCCTGGTCGGCAGCGAGCGCCGGTACGGCGGGGCGATCGTGACGCTGGTGGCGGCCGTGTGTGCGCTGGCTGCGGCCGTGTTGCTCATGCGCGGCGCCGCTGCGGGCAGGGCGACAACCACGAAATACGTCGCTCCCGCGGCGCGGCGGTCCATCGCACGCGAAGAGGGCGCGGCCGACGGTGCGGGCCGCCCCTCTGAGCGCATGATCTGGGACGCGCTTGATGAGGGTCGCGACCCGACCACAGAAACTCCCGACTCGCCGGAGTCGCAACCCCCGAGTGCCAGGCCCGAGGGGGACGCGCCGGACGAACTGTCAGGGGAGGGCCGATGATGGTTGAACGCGTCCGAGCCGTTACCCTTCAAGGAGTCCAATGCGGGATGTGGCGTCAGCAATCAGAAGGGGAACGGCAGGAATGAGTTCCGGGACGGTGCTTGACTCCATCATCGAAGGAGTCCGCGCGGATGTCGCCGCCCGTGAAGCCGTCGTCAGCCTCGAGGAGATCAAGAAGGCCGCGAACGCTGCACCACCGGCTCTGAATGTGCTGGCCGCGTTGCGGGAGCCGGGCATCGGCGTCATCGCGGAAGTGAAGCGGGCCAGCCCGTCCCGTGGACAGCTGGCCAACATCGCCGATCCGGCGGACCTCGCTAAGGCCTACGAGAGCGGTGGTGCGCGCATTATCAGCGTGCTGACCGAGGAGCGCCGGTTCCACGGATCGCTGGCCGATCTCGACGCGGTCCGGGCCGCGGTTTCGATTCCGGTGTTGCGCAAGGACTTTATTGTGCGCCCGTATCAGATCCACGAGGCACGTGCGCATGGCGCCGACATGCTGCTGCTGATCGTCGCGGCGTTGGAGCAGTCCGCGCTCGAATCCATGCTGGACCGCACCGAGTCACTCGGTATGACTGCCCTCGTCGAGGTGCACACCGAGGAAGAAGCCGACCGCGCACTGCAGGCGGGGGCCAAGGTGATCGGCGTCAACGCTCGTGACCTCAAGACACTCGAAGTCGACCGCGATTGCTTCGCCCGTATCGCTCCCGGGCTGCCCAGCAACGTGATCCGGGTGGCCGAGTCAGGTGTGCGCGGCACCGCCGACCTGTTGGCCTACGCGGGTGCGGGTGCGGACGCGGTGCTCGTGGGTGAGGGCCTGGTGACCAGCGGGGACCCGCGCAGCGCGGTTGCCGACCTGGTCACGGCCGGAACCCATCCCTCCTGCCCCAAGCCGGCCCGCTAGCGCGGTGGCTGACACAACCACCCCCGGCCTCCCGCGCGCCAGCGCGGGAATCGTCGAACACAGCGGCCACGACCCCGACGCGCGGGGCCATTTCGGTGTCTACGGCGGACGTTACGTCGCCGAGGCGTTGATGGCGGTCATCGAAGAGGTCACCGCGGCCTACGAGAAGGCTCGTACCGACCGGGAGTTCCTCGACACCCTGGACAACCTGCAGACCCACTACGCGGGACGGCCGTCACCGCTGTACGAGGCGGCCAGACTGGCCGAGCATGCCGGTGGCGCGCGGCTGTTCCTCAAGCGAGAAGACCTCAACCACACCGGTTCTCACAAGATCAACAATGTGCTCGGCCAGGCGCTGCTGGCCCGTCAGATGGGCAAGAAGCGTGTCATCGCCGAGACCGGCGCGGGTCAGCACGGAGTCGCGACAGCCACGGCGTGTGCGCTGCTCGACCTCGAATGCGTCATCTACATGGGTGCGGTCGACACCAAGCGGCAGGCGCTCAACGTGGCGCGCATGCGGCTGCTCGGCGCCGAAGTGGTATCGGTCGAATCCGGTTCGGCCACACTGAAAGACGCCATCACCGAGGCGTTCCGGGACTGGGTCACCAATGCCGACTCGACGTATTACTGCTTCGGAACCGCTGCCGGTCCGCACCCGTTCCCGGCGATGGTTCGCGATTTCCAGCGCGTCATCGGGTTGGAGGCCCGGGTTCAGATCCAGAACCAGGCGGGCCGGCTGCCCGACGCGGTCACCGCATGCGTCGGCGGCGGATCCAACGCGATCGGCATCTTCCACGCGTTCATCGATGACCCGAACGTGCGACTGGTCGGTTTCGAGGCTGCCGGTGACGGCGTCGAGACCGGCCGCCACGCTGCGACGTTCACCGGTGGCTCGCCGGGCGCGTTTCAGGGCTCGTATTCGTACCTGCTGCAGGACGAAGATGGACAGACCATCGAATCCCATTCGATTTCAGCCGGTTTGGATTATCCAGGCGTCGGGCCCGAGCATGCGTTCCTCAAGGATGCCGGTCGCGCCGAGTACCGCCCGGTCACCGATACCGAGGCCATGGATGCGTTCCGACTGCTGTGCCGTACGGAGGGCATCATCCCGGCGATCGAATCGGCCCACGCCGTCGCCGGTGCACTCAAACTGGGCGTCGAACTGGGCGCCGGTGCGGTGATCGTGGTCAATCTGTCCGGTCGTGGCGACAAGGACGTCGAGACCGCGGCGAAATGGTTCGGCCTGCTCGACGACGGAGCCGCTGGTGAGTGAGGAAAGCCGTCTGGCATCGGTGTTCGAGGCGTGCCGCAGCGAGAACCGTGCCGCGCTGATCGGATACCTGCCCACCGGTTACCCGGACGTGGCGACGTCGATCGACGCGATGACCGGTCTGGTCGAATCCGGTTGCGACATGGTCGAAGTCGGAATCGCCTATTCCGATCCTGGGATGGACGGCCCGACGATCGC
>DASUGW010000001.1:0-20595 GCA_036273805.1 Mycobacterium sp. | reverse complement strand
GCGTCGTCGAGCACGATGTGCGCGGATTTGCCGCCGAGTTCAAGCAAGGTTTTCTTCACGGTGGGGGCGCCGGCGGCCAGGATGGCGCGACCGGTGGCCGTCGAGCCGGTGAAGGTGATCATGTCGACCCGCGGGTCGGCCGACAGCGCGGCGCCGACCTCGTTGGCGTTGGAGGACACCACGTTGAACACCCCGGCGGGGATGTCCGTCTCCTCGGCCACGATGCGCCCGAGTTCGGTGCCCGACCACGGAGTGAGCTGCGCGGGCTTGAGGACGACGGTGTTACCGGCCATCAACGCCGGCACGGTCTCGGCGATGTTCAGGTAGAACGGCACGTTCCAGGGGGTGATGGCGCCGACGACCCCGATGGGCTCGTAATGCGACAACCGCCGCGCCGGCCCCAACGGCGTGTCGTGCAACCCGGTGTCACGGGTGTAGGCGAACTCAAGCCCGTAGTCGGCCCAGTGCTTGACCTCCTCGATCGGCGACTCGATCTGCGAACCGGACACCGTCACAGGGCAGCCCACCTCGGTCACCAGAATCCGGCGCAGGCGTTCTTTGTTGCGTTCCAGGGCGCCATGCAACTGCATCAGGCAGTGATGGCGGAATTCCACATCCTGTGACCAGGTTCCCTCGTCGAACGCGCGCCGCGCAGCACCCACCGCCCGGCCCATGTCCTCAACCGTGCCGTCCGCAGCCACCCCGGCCACCTGCTCCGAAGCCGGGTGCACCACGTCGAAGGTCGCGGCGGTCGCGGTGCCCACCAACTCGCCATCGATCAGCATCCGCGCCTCGCCAGCCAACACGCCGGAGTCGCTCTGCACGCTTGTCATATTTGTTGGGTCTCCTCAGGGCCGCACGGGGAATTCGGTCCCAGCTTTACAGATCGACGCGCAGGTGTCACCAAAGTTGGAGATCCCGATGGACAGCCCGTCGAGATCACGTGAATGGTCGTGGATTTCGCTCGAACCGCAGCCGCTGAGCTCATTTCGAGCGGGGGAGATGCCGCCAACGCCGGTTCGGTAGCGTCAGGGCCATGACTGTCCCCGAGATCACCCTCAATGACGGCAACACCATTCCTCAACTCGGGCTCGGGGTCTTTCAGACACCGCCCGACGAGACCGCCGTCGCGGTCCGCAGCGCGCTGGAAATCGGCTACCGGCACGTCGACACCGCCGAGATGTACGGCAACGAGCAGGGCGTCGGCCAAGGCATCCGCGATTCGGGTGTGCCGCGCAACGAGGTCTACGTCACCACCAAGCTGCACAACGGCCGTCATCGACCCGACGACGCCCGGCGGGCCTTCGACGGGACGTGCAAGGCACTGGGTTCCGACTATGTCGACCTGTTCCTGATTCACTGGCCGCTACCGACGCTGTACGACGGCGACTTCGTGTCCACCTGGAACGTGCTCGAAGAGTTCGCTCGCGACGGACGGGCCCGCAGCATCGGCGTCTCCAACTTCACCGCCGCGCACCTCGAGAAGTTGGCCGCCGGATCGGACACCGTGCCGGCGGTCAACCAGATCGAGGTGCATCCGTACTACGTCAACGACGAGGTCCGCGCCTACGGCCGTGACCACGGCATTGCCACCGAGGCCTGGTCCCCGATCGCCCAAGGGCAGGTGCTCGACGACCCGGAGATCCTCAGGATCGCTGCGGCCCAAGGGAAGTCTGCCGCGCAGGTGGTGCTGCGCTGGCACATCCAGCGCGGCGACATCGTGTTCCCCAAATCGGTGTCACCGCAACGCATGGCGGAGAACTTCGCGTTGTTCGACTTCAGCCTCGACGGCGACGAGATGGCCGCGATCTCCGGCCTGGACCGTGGACTGGCCGGCCGCCGCGGACCCGACCCCGACACGTTCGACTGGGTGCCGTGACGGCGCCGACCCCCGACGGCCCCCTCCTTGCGGGCCGGGGTGCCATCGTGGTCGGAGGCAGCCGCGGCGTCGGCCGGGCCGTAGCCCGGTTACTCGCCGGGTTGGGCGCCGGCGTCGTAGTCAACGGCCGCACCCCCGATGCGGTCGCCGAGACCACCGCGGAGATAACCGAATCCGGCGGCACAGCAATAGGTTTCGTCGGATCACCCAGTTCCGAGGAGACCGCCGGACAGCTGACCGAAACCACGGTGGAGCGCTACGGGCGCATCGACATCCTGGTGAACTGCGCCGGGATCGCCGAACCCGCGGGCTCATCGATTCTGAGCATCACCGGCAGCCAGTTCGAGGAGTTGCTCGACAGCCACCTCGGCACGGCCTTCCACACCTGCCGCGCCGTCGCGCCCCTGATGGTCGCCGCCGGCGGCGGGTCGATCGTCAACACCAGCTCCTTCGCATTCCTCGGCGACTACGGCGGCACCGGTTATCCGGCCGGCAAGGGTGCGGTCAACGGCCTGACACTGGCGATCGCCGCCGAACTGCGCGAGCACGGGGTGCGCGCGAACGTCGTGTGTCCGGGTGCGCGTACACGACTGTCCACCGGCGCGGAATACGAGGAACAGATCCATACCCTCAACCGTCGCGGGATGCTCGACGACGCGTCGGCGCACGGGGCGCTGGACGCCGCATCACCGGACTACGTCGCACCGCTCTACGCGTTTCTGGCCAGCGACCTGGCCGCCGGCGTTACCGGACAGGTCCTGATCGGTGCGGGTGGATTCGTCGGTCGCTTCGACCGGCCCGCCCCGGCGCTGCTGGCCTACCGCGACCACCACAACTCTCCGCCGTGGAGCCTGACCGAACTGCAGGCGGTGATCAGCCCACCGGCACCGGAGTAACGGTGACCGTGCCGGCACCCGGAGTGGGCCGTGCCCCGGTCTGCGCTCCCGGACCACCGCCGGGCACCACCGATCGCGTACCGGGCGCCGGCGGCTTGGTCTGGCCCGGATGCAGGGAGCAGTCCAGCCGCACCCGCATGACACCGAATGCCGCCATGGTCTGGTGGACGACGATGCACTGCGACTGCGGTAGGTCACTGCCGATCGAGCCGTCGAACATCACGGTGAAACCCTGCGACTTCAGCACCGCGGACGCCGTGTTGAAATCGAGGCCGGTGACATCGGGTACGTCGGCGACAGCATGCCCAGCGCCGAACACGCCCATCGCGACCGCTGCACTCGCGCCCGCGACCAGCAACGCTGTCTTCTTCACCGTCTTCACGCACCAACCTCCGCCTCGGTTTGCTGAGGTGTGAAGATATCCCAACGGGATCCCGCCAACACCTCGAAGCACTTGCTCCTGGTACATCGCCCCGACCCGCCGAGTCGTTTCCCGGCGGCCATGACCTGGCCTTATCTACAGGTCGCAGGCGGCGCGAGCACCCTCCTCGGTGGCCTTGCGGATCAGCCCCACGCCGGTGCAGTCACCGATAGCGCGGATATCCACCGACGGCAACCGTTCTACCAGTTCGCGGTAAAGCCGCAGATCCGGTTGTGCGGTGCCGGCCAGGATCACGTCGTCGGCAGGCAGCCGCCGCAACGTGCCACCGTCGGGGGTGAACACCACCGAACCCGGCACGATCCGCTCGACGGCCACCCGGGTGTGCACGGTCACCCCGAGTGAATCCAGGCGGCCGAAATGTTCGGTTCGCCGCTTGAGCCCGACCTCGCCCGCCACCGTGTCACCGGCCTCCAGCACGGCGACCAGCCGCCCGCGCGCCGCCAGGAACTCGGCGAACTCGATGGCCACCAGATCGCCGCCGATTATCGCGATGCGGTGCCCGAACGGCAGCCACGCCTTGGAGGCCACGCGGACAGTAGCCGGTTGCACCAGCGTCGGCCCGAGGCCGGAAAGCACCCGGGCCCCCACCCGCTGCCATACCGGACCCTCGTCACCGCCATGGCCGGCCAGCAGGTTGCGCAACCCGGGCCCGCTGTGGACGTGGGCCAGGTCGGCGCCCGGCAGCTGCGGCAGGACCACAGCCGCGCCGGTGGCCACCAGCACCGCATCCGGTGCCAAGGCAGCCACATCGTCGGCGCCGACCTCGCGGCCGGTGTGGACGGTGATACCGCTGCGCCCGATCTCGGCGCGCAGATAGTCCAGGAACGGCTGGTTCTCCGGATGCAGGATCGAGGCGGAGACCAGCGCACCGCCGAGCTGACGCTGCCGCTCCAACAAGGTGACGCGGTGCCCGCGCGTGGCGGCCACCCGCGCCGCCTCGAGGCCGGCCGGACCGGCTCCGATCACCACGACGTGCTTGGCGGTTGCGGCGGGACTGTCGCGCAACTCCAGTTCACGGCCCGCGCGCGGGTTGACCGCGCAGTCCACCGAGAAACGCTGCTCCATCGCGTCGATGCAGTTCTCGCACGAAATGCAGCGGCAGATGCGCTCGGCATGGCCGTCCCGCAGCTTGTTGGGCAGATCCGGATCGGCCAGCATCGGCCGGCCCATGGCGATGAAATCCGCGCGGCCCTCGGCGAGGATCTGTTCGGCACGGCGAGGGTCGTGAATGCGCCCGACGGCGATGACCGGAACGTCGACGACCTCTTTGACCGCCGCGGCAGCACCGACGTTGAGTGCGTCGCCGTCGTCGGCTCCGTTGACCATGTGGGTCACCAGCCGGTCGATGACACCGCCGCTGACATGGAATGCGTCAACCCCGGCCTCAACCAGAAGCGGTGCCATCCGGGCGGTTTCGTCGAGCGGGCGTCCGCCGGCGACCCGCTCATGACCCGAGATGCGCAGCGTGATCGGGAACTGCCGTCCGACCTCGGCCCGGATCGCCGCCAGCGCGTCGAGAACAATGCGGATGCGGCCCTCTGGGGAACTGCCACGGTAGCGGTCGGTGCGCCGGTTGCGTTGCGGGGCAAGGAAAGAACCCAGGAACATGTAGCCGTGTGCGGCGTGCAGCTCGATGCCGTCATAGCCCGCCGCGGCCACCCGGTGCGCCGCCGCGCGGAACTGGTCGAGCACCGCGGCGATCTGCTCAGGTCCGGCGGCCTGCGAGGGATTGCCGGTCAGGTAGGACGGGATGATCGACGGTCCGAGCGAGGCCACCCCGTACATCTCCGGTCCGAGGCCATCCGGCCCGGCGTGCACGATCTGCGGCTGGATCTTGGCGCCGTGCGCATGCACCGCATCTACGAGATCTCGGTGCGCCGCGATGGCGTCGTCGGTGCCGATGTGCAGCCCGCCCGGCGTCTCGGGGTGCTGCGGGTCTATTCCGGTGGCGCCCACCGTGATCAAACCGACGCCACCGGCAGCGCGTGCGGTGAAGTAGGCGATGGTGCGCGGCGACGGGAGCCCCTCAGGCGTGCCGTACATGGTTTCCATCGGCGACATCACCAACCGGTTGCGCAATTCCATCGAGCCGATCCGGCCCGGGCTCATCAGATGCGCGAATCCGCTCATGACCGCCTCATGGCTCCTGAAGCTAACACCGCGGCACCCGCCGGGGCACCGAGTTGGCGCAGTGTCAGCTCAGCGCCGGCTCAGCCATGTGCAGTCACCTCACGCATCGTCTCGCACAGCGCCGCCGCCCGCGGGTCGGTGAACACGTCCTCGAGCAGCATCGGCCGCCCCTGCGGATCAGACAGCGCCACACGCCAGTTCGGGTACTCGTTGGTGGTTCCCGGCTGGTTCTGGGTGCGCCGGTCGCCGACGGCGTCCGTCAGCGCGAGCGCAAGCAGCCGCGACGGGGTGCGCCCCAGGTACCGGTAGAGCGCCGTGATCACTGTGCCATCGCCGTCGGCGGCAGAATGCTCCGGCCCGAGCAGACCGACCCGGCGCAACTCCGCCAGCCAGGCCTCCCGGCCCCGCTCGTCCTCGGCCTGCTCCTCATCAACCGGACGGGTCAGCAGGCCCAGCGAATCACGAAGGCGGACATGGTCTCCGGCCAGATATCCGGCAGTGGGCGGAAGGTCGTGGGTGGTGACCGATGACAGGCAGTATTCCCGCCAGTGCTCGGCTGCCAGCGGGCCGCCGTGGTACCGGTCGGACTCGAACCACAGGATCGAGGTACCCAGCAGACCGCGTTCACGCAGGTAATCGCGCACCCACGGTTCGACCGTCCCGAGGTCTTCGCCGACGACGACCGCACCCGCGCGGTGAGCTTCCAGCGCCACGATGCCGATCATCGCCTCGTGGTTGTAGCGCACATAGGTACCGGCGGTGGGCGGCGCACCGTCGGGAATCCACCACAACCGGAACAGCCCGATGATGTGGTCGATGCGGACGCCGCCCGAATGCCGCAGCACCGCCGAGATCAGTTCGCGAAACGGCTGGTATTCGCTCGCCTCGAGCTGGTCTGGGCGCCAGGGCGGCTGGGACCAGTTCTGCCCCAACTGGTTGAACTCATCGGGCGGGGCACCGGCGGTGACCCCCAGTGCCAGCACGTCCTGCAGGGCCCACGCGTCGGCGCCATCCGGGTGCACTCCGACCGCCAGGTCCGACATGACCCCGAGCGGCATGCCGGCCCGCACCGCCGCAGACTGCGCAGCGGCCAGCTGGTCATCCAGCTGCCACTGCAGCCAACGATAGAAATCGATTGTGCTGCTGTACTTTGCGGCGAACTCGGCGACACCGGCGGCGTGCGGGTGGCGCAGCTTCTCCGGCCAGTCATGCCAGTTGGCACCGTGGCGTTCGGCCAGTGCGCACCAGGTCGCGAAGTCGTCGAGCGCGCTGCCCTCGCGATCCAGGAATGTTCGGTACGCCAGCTCGCGTCCGGCCGAACGCGTGACCCGGTAGACGAGTTTGAGCGCCCGGCGTTTGGCCTTCCAAGTCTCATCGCGGTCGATCCCGTCCTGCTTGCCGACGTGTGCGGCGAGTTCGTCGCGCAGCCGCCGCACCCGCCGGCGCTTTCGCAGGTCGGCGTATTCGGGGATCGCCTCCACCCGCAGGTACAACGGGTTGACGAAATGGCGTGACGTCGGAAGGTACGGCGATGGTTCCATCGGTCGGGTGGGGGCCGCGGCATGCAGGGGATTGATCAACACATAGCCCGCGCCGTGACGGGATCCGGACCAGACCGCCAGGTCGGCCAGATCGACCAGATCGCCAACTCCCCATGAGCGTTTGGAGCGCACGCTGTAGAGCTGGGTGGCCAGACCCCAGAGCCGGCGCCGGCCCAGATCCTCGGGCAGCCCGAGCCACGGTGGCGTCACGATGAGCGCGGCGCTGCTTTCCACGCCGCCACTGTTGACATAGAGCCGGTGGTAACCGAGAGGCAGGTCGGCGGGCAGCGCGAAGGTCGCTTCGCCCACCGTTCTTCCATCGAGATCATATGGGGGAGTGAAGTTTTCAAGCTGACGCGCACCGGGGCGCACACTGCCGTCCTCCAGCCGCAGCCAGACCCCGACGCTTTCGCCGTGGGTGACGTGCACCCAGAACGTCGTCTCGCTGCCCGCGCGGCCCACGATGGTCGGCGGCAAGATCGCGCTCCAGTGGGCGCGGTCATGGTCGGCGAGTGCCGCGGCACACTCCTCAGGGGTTTGCGCGGCGACGCCGAGAGCACGCAGCGCCGCCACCAACGTCGCCTCCGGAACCGCTACCCGATTGCCCACCCAGTCGTCGTATTCGGCGGCAACACCGAATCGGGCGGCGAGTTCGGCCAGTGCGGCATCAGTCATGACCGCAATCTTGCTCGCTCGGCGCCATTCCGTCGCGCCTAACGCAGCACTGGCGCCGGGTGTCGAAACCTCCAACGGATCGATAGCGTTTCCCATGACGGGCGAAACCCATTGGAGGTGTGATTGTGCACATCGATCTGACCGGAAAAACCGCATTGGTAACCGGATCCACCCAGGGCATCGGACTGGCCATCGCCGAGGGCCTGGGCGCCAGTGGTGCGCGGGTGGTGGTGAACGGCCGCCATGAAGACCGGGTCGGCGCGGCGGTGGCCGAATTGACCGGCCGCGGCCTCGCCGACGTACTCGGCGTCGCCGCGGACGTCACCACCGCCGAAGGCGTAGACCGCCTCACGCAACAACTGCCGGACGTCGACATTCTGGTGAACAATCTGGGCATCTTCGGATCGACACCAGCGCTGGAGATCACCGACGAGCAGTGGCGCACTTACTTCGAGGTGAACGTGTTGTCTGCGGTCCGGCTGATCCGCACCTACCTGCCCGCGATGACACAGCGGGGCTGGGGCCGCATCATCCAGATCGCCAGCGACTCGGCCGTCGTCATCCCCGAGGAGATGATCCACTACGGCACATCCAAGACCGCACTGCTGGCGGTCACGCGCGGTTTTGCGAAGGAGGCCGCGGGTACCGGCGTAACGGTCAATTCGGTCATCGCCGGACCCACGCACACCGGCGGCGTCGAGGATTTCGTCTACCAGTTGGTGGACAAGTCGTTGCCGTGGGACCAGGCGCAGCGCGAGTTCATGATCAAATTCCGCCCACAATCGTTGCTGCGCAGACTGATTGAGCCGGTGGAGATCGCCAACATGGTTACCTATCTCAGTTCACCCCTGGCGTCTGCGACCACCGGCGGTGCCATCCGCGCCGACGGCGGCTATGTGGACTCCATCCTGCCCTGACCAGATGCCGTAACGTAAGCCGCCGAAATGTCCTCGCCTTCCTATCGGCGGGCCCGGATCGCTGTGGCGGCGCTGTTCCTGTCCAACGGGGCCTTGTTCGCCAACCTGCTGCCCCGGTACCCGGAGATCAAAGCCGCACTGGCCCTGTCGAACACCGAATTCGGACTGTCGGTGGCAGCGTTCTCGGCCGGCGCGCTGGTGTCCGGCCTGACCGCGGGTGCGCTCATCCGGCGCGCCTCCTCGGCGCGAGTGGCGGTGATCGCCAGTGTCGCGCTGGCAGCGTTCACGTTCATTGCGGGGGTGAGCAGCGCCCCGGCCGGTTTCGCGTTGGCACTGGCGGCGGCGGGCGCTTCCGACGCGGTCACCGATGTCGCGCAGAACGCGCACGGGTTGCGAGTGCAACGCGGGTACGGACGCTCGATCATCAACTCGCTGCACGCGGTCTGGTCGGTGGGGGCGGTGCTCGGTGGCCTGATGGGCGCTGCCGCGATCGCCCTGCAGATCTCGCGCGGAGTGCAGTTGGGTGTGTCCGCCGTGGTCTTCAGCGCCCTGGTGCTCGGCGGCTACCGGATGCTGCTGCGCGGCCCCGACGAACCGGCACCCGCTGCTGATCAGCCCCAGCAGACCGACGTCGACCCTCGTGCGACGCGGACGGGCGTCTATCGGGTCTTGCTCGTTTTGGCGCTTTTGGCGATCGCGGGCGCAGCCGTCGAGGACGCGGGTAGTTCGTGGGCCACCATCTACCTGCGCGACAACATCGGCGCACCGGCCGCGATCGCCGCATTCGGCTACGTGGCGCTGGTGGCCTTTCAGTTCCTGGGCCGCGCGACCGGCGACCGCCTGGTGGACCGCTTCGGTGAGCGCGCCGTCGTGCGGACCGGCGGATTGATCGCCGGTGTGGGCATGGGGGCGGCGTTGGCGTTCCCCTCGACACCGGGCACCATCGCCGGTTTCGCGATGGCGGGTCTGGGTGTCGCGACGGTCATCCCTGGCGCCTTCCACGGCGCCGACCGGACGCCCGGGCTGCGGCCGGGCAGCGGCCTGACCATGGTCACGTGGCTGATGCGGATCGGATTCCTGGCGTCCCCCGCAGTGGTCGGCGCCGTCGCCGATGCGATCGGTCTGCGACTGGGCCTGCTCGTCGTACCGGTGGCCGCCGTGGTGATCATCTTGTGTGCCGGCGTGCTTCCGACCCGGGTCAGCGGACCTGGCCGAACAGCTCGATCGTGAGCACACCGGCGATGATCAGCGCGATGCCGAGGCCCATGACCGCAGTGAGCGCCTCACCGAAGAGGAAGCGGCCCAGCACCGCCACCAGCGCCACTCCACAGGCCGACCAGACTCCGTAAGCAATGCCCACCGGCATGCCCAGCGACAGCGACCACGACAGGAAGACGAACGACAGCACGTAGCCGCCGATCACCGGGACGAGCCAGGCGCGTTTCTGCAGCCCGTTGGACGCGCGCAACCCGAGAGTCGCGAACACCTCCACCAGGATGGCGCCGGCCAGCGCGAACCACATCATCATGGCAGCGACTCCAGCGCCGGTTCGGCGCCGCCGGACGGTGACCCGAGTTCGACGAGCAGCACCCCGGCGATGATGAGCGCGATGCCCACCATGATCGGGACGGTGAACGCGTCGCCGAACAACGCCGTCGCCAGCACGGCCGTCAGCGCGGTGCCGACAGCGCCCCAGATGCCGTAGGCCACCCCGACGGGCATCCCGTCCCGCAGCACCTTCGACAAGAACACGAACGAGGCCAGGTAGCCGGGCACCACGACCGCCAGCCATGCCGCGTGGTCCTGAAAAGCGCGTAGCGCCAGGGTGGCTGCGACTTCGGTCACAATCGCACTGGCCAGCAACGCCCATTTCCGCACGGCGGCCAGGATAGCGCCCGCTCGGATCATGGCCGCAAACCTTGGGCGTCCGTAACGTGGAAGGGTCCCCACTCGGACGTCATCTATCTGGCACTAGGAGTTTCCTCATGTCCGCGGCACCAGCCAAGCCCAGCGATCCCGTCGTGCACACCGACGCCGGGCCGGTACGTGGCGCCGACGACGGCCAGGTGGCGTGCTGGAAGGGACTGCGTTACGCCGCACCGCCGGTGGGGGAGCTGCGCTGGCGCGCGCCGAGGCCGCCCGAGCCGTGGACCGAGGTCGCCGACGCGACCCGGTTCGGCCCGATCTGCCCACAGCCCAAGAGCCCGGTCCCGCTCGGGGAGGGCACACGCGCCGATGAGGACTGCCTGTTCCTCAACGTGTGGGCGCCTTCGGATGCCCATGGGCTGCCGGTAATGGTGTGGGTGCACGGTGGGGCGTACATCTTCGGCTCCGGCAGTCAACCGCTCTACGACGGCCGGGCGCTGGCTGCCGGCGGGGTTTTGGTGGTCACTCTGAACTACCGGATGGGCGCGCTGGGTTTCATGGAGCTCGACGGGCTGGGTGGCCGCGAGCGATTCGACACCAATGTGGGCATCCGCGATGTGCTGCGGGCTCTGGAGTGGGTGCGCGACAACATAGCCGGGTTCGGCGGCGACCCCGGCCAGGTGACGCTGTTCGGGGAGTCCGCCGGGGCCGGGATCGTGACCACCCTGCTGACGTCGCCCGCGGCCGTCGGGTTGTTCGCCCGCGCGATCGCCCAGAGTTCACCCGCCACCTCGGCCTACGACACCGCCCGCGGTCGCAGCGTCGCCGAACTCGTTTTGGCGCAGGCCGGCGCCACGGTCGACGAGGCGCGAAATGTGCCCGTCGAAGCACTCATCGACGCCGCGGCCCACGCCTTCGACCACGTCCCGACCAACAACCCGGGCACGCTGGCGTTCGCCCCGATCGTCGACGGCGACCTCGTACCGGACTACCCGGTGAAAATGGCCCGCGAAGGCCGCACGCATCCCATCCCGCTGATCATCGGTACCAACCGTGACGAGGCCGCGCTGTTCCGCTGGATGAAGTCCCCGCTGATGCCGATCGCGCCGAAGACCATTCGCGCGATGTTCGACGAGATCGCCGCCGAACAGCCCGAGCTGCAGCTGCCCTCGGAGGCCCAGATCGGTTCGGCATACTCGGGAATCCGGCCGCGGGTGCGTGGTCTGCACGTGGCCCGCGACGTCGGGTTCCGGATGCCGACGCTGTGGTTCGCCGAGGGGCACTCCGCGGTGGCGCCCGTCTACCTGTACCGGTTCGACTGGACCACCCCGATGTTGCGGCTGCTGCGCCTTGGCGCGGCGCACGCGACCGAACTGCCCTACGTCTGGGGCAATCTCGTGATGGGTCCGCGCGACATCACCTTCAAGCTGGGCGGACTCAAGCACGGCGAACTGGTCTCCGAACGGATGCGGGCACGCTGGACGAACTTCGCCCGTGGGTCCGCGCCGCTCGGCCCGACGGGGACGCCCGGGGCGCAGTGGCCACAGTTCACCGTCCGCGAGCGGGCCACCTTGCAGATCGACCGCGACGACACCGTCGTCGACGACCTCGACCGCGGGATCCGTGCGGCCTGGGGTGACCAGGTGCTCAGCTTCCGCTAGCCGCGACGTTGCACCGGCTATGGATCGGGCAACAGCGCCGTGGTCGGGCCGCCGGATGCGCGGATAGACTGGCACGATGTCCGCGATCACCGCACTGCTGTCGGCGCTGCCTGCACCGATGCGCGACCCGGTGTTGTTCGCGGTGCCGTTTTTCCTGCTGCTGCTGATCATCGAATGGTCCGCGGCCCGCAAACTCGAACAGCTCGAGGACCGGCCGGCGTCCGGCGGCTACCAGCGCCGCGACGCATGGGCGAGCATCTCGATGGGGCTGGTATCGGTGGCGACGACCGCGGCGTGGAAACTGCTCGCGCTGCTCGGCTACGCCGCCATCTACGCCTATCTGGCGCCGTGGCACCTATCGGCCGGCAAGTGGTACACGTGGGTCATCGCGATAGTCGGCATCGATCTGCTGTATTACACCTATCACCGTATTGCACACCGGGTCCGGATCGTGTGGGCGACACATCAAGCGCACCATTCCAGCGAGTACTTCAACTTCGCGACCGCACTGCGGCAGAAGTGGAACAACAGCGGCGAGATTCTGATGTGGATTCCGTTGCCGTTGCTGGGGATTCCACCCTGGATGGTGTTCGCGAGTTTCTCGATCAGCCTCATCTACCAGTTCTGGGTGCACACCGAACACATCGGCAAGCTCTGGGCACCAATCGAATTCGTGTTCAACACACCCTCGCATCACCGGGTGCACCACGGCATGGACCCCGAATATCTCGACAAGAACTACGGCGGCATCCTGATCATCTGGGACCGGTTGTTCGGCTCCTTCCAACCCGAAGTGTTCCGCCCCCATTACGGACTGACCAAACCGGTGGGCACGTTCAACATCTGGAAGCTGCAGACACATGAGTACGTCGCGATCATGCGCGATGTGCGTTCGGCACGGCGCTGGCGGGACAAGGCCGGTTTGGTGTTCGGACCGCCGGGTTGGACACCGCGCGACTCGGCCGCGTTGGCCACCGAGGCCCCGGCCGTCCCACGTTGATTAGGCGACACCGGCACGCACAGGGTCGTAGGCTTTGGCGGTGTGGAGACCGTCTTTGACCGGCAGGTCAACCGCGACCTGATCGAGCAGTCGTTGTCCGGTAGCGCATTCGGATCGATGTGGTTCGACGTACTGGACATCCCGCGCCCGCGGTACCCGCCGTTGACGGCGCCGTTGCGTTGCGACCTGCTGGTGGTTGGCGGCGGCTACACCGGGCTGTGGAGCGCTCTGCATGCCGCGCAACGAAATCCGGGAGCACAGATTGTTCTCATCGAGGCGCAGCGCATCGGCTGGGCAGCGTCCGGACGCAACGGCGGTTTCGTCGACGCCAGCCTGACCCACGGCGCGGAGAACGGAAAGAGCCGCTGGCCCAACGAGATCGCCACTCTCGATGCGCTCGGCATGGAGAACCTCGACGGGATGCAGTCCGAGATCGAGCAGTTGCAGCTCAACGTCGACTGGGAGCGCACGGGCATGCTCTCGGTCGCCACCGAGGCCCACCAAGTCGGGTGGTTGCGCAGCGCGGCCGCCGACGGTGAGGGCGAGTTCCTCGACCGCGAACAGGTATGCGCACAACTGCGTTCACCGACGTATCGGGCTGGGCTTTACAGCGCCGACACCTGCGCAATCGTCGACCCGGCGAAGCTCGCGATCGAACTCGCGCGGGCCTGCGCCGACGCCGGGGTCTCGATCTATGAGCAGACCGAGGCCAGCGGCCTTGAGGTTGCCGGGGCAGAGATCCGGGTGGCGACTCCGCTCGGTGTCGTCGCAGCCGACCGGGTCATCCTGGCCACCAACGTCTTTCCGAGCCTGCTGCGGCGCAACCGGCTGTATACCGTGCCGGTCTACGACTACGTGCTGGCCACCGAACCCCTTTCCGGTGATCAACTCGATCGCATCGGATGGCGCGGGCGCCAGGGCGTGGGGGACAGCGCCAACCAGTTTCACTACTACCGGCTGAGTGCCGACAACCGCATTGTGTGGGGCGGCTACGACGCCGTTTACCACTTCGGTCGCAGGGTCGACCCGGCCTACGAGCACCGGCAGCAAACGTACCGCCGATTGGCCGCACACTTCTTTTTGACGTTTCCGCAACTGTCCGATGTCCGCTTCAGCCACCGCTGGGCAGGGGCCATCGACACCAACACCCGGTTCTGTGCACACTGGGGTACGGCGCACGCCGACAAGGTGGCCTACGTCAACGGCTTCACCGGACTGGGTGTGGCCGCGACCCGGTTCGCCGCCGATGTGTGCCTGGACCTCGTGGAGGGTGCGGACACCGCGCGCACCCGCCTGGAAATGGTGCGCCGAAAACCGCTGCCGTTCCCGCCGGAACCGTTGGCCGCCACCGGAATTCAAGCCACCCGATGGGCGCTTGACCGCGCCGACCACAACGCCGGCCGGCGGAATTTGTTCCTGAAAACTTTGGACAAAATGGGGCTTGGGTTTGACTCTTGATCACCTCGATCCAAACCCGCCAAAGCCGCGCCAGCGGAAGTAAGCTCACGAATGGCCGTCGCGAAAAGTGACGCTTACAGGAGGGAACGAAGTGTCAGACACACTCACCGAAGGACAGAAGCTCGGCAAGGGTGATTCACTGACGTCCAACAACGGCGCCTACACCCTGACACTGCAAGACGATGGCAACCTGGTGCTGGCCGCCCGCGGCGACGCCGTGTGGGCCTCTGGCACCAACGGGCAGGACATCGTCCGCGCCGAGGTGCAAACCGATGGCAACTTCGTGCTCTACACCGCCGACAAACCGGTGTGGCACACCGACACCAAAGGCAAGAAGGACGTGAAACTCGTCCTGCAGGACGATCGCAACGTCGTCTTGTACGCCGCCGACGGACCGGCCTGGTCGTCGAAGACCGAGACCGACGCCCCACCGCCGCCCGCCCCCGAGGTTCAGGCCGAGGTGGCCCCCGCGGCTGTCGAGGAGCCCGCTCCGGCGCCGGCCGCCGAACCGACTCCGCCGCCTCCGCCTCCTCCGCCGGCCGAGCCGCGCACCTACACCGTGGTCTCCGGTGACACCCTGTGGGCGATCTCGGAACGCTTCTATGGCGACGGCAGCAAGTACCAGCGGATCGCCGACGCCAGCGGTGTCGCCAATCCGGACCTCATCCAGCCCGGCCAGGTGCTGACCATTCCGGACTGATCATGAACTGATCCAAACCCGAGCCGACTCCACGGCGGCCCCGATCTTCGCGGATCGGGGCCGCCGTTTTTTCGTTTCGACGCGCTTGTAACAAGAGTTGGTAACAAAATGGGTACGACACACCGATAGGCGGGGTAACCCGTACTCATTCCGTTACGAACTGACCGATCGGAGCCGCCGGTGTACACGTCGATCTCGCGGATTGTGGCCCCTCTACTGCTTGTCGCCGCCGCCTTGTCAGGGGCACCCGCAGCGCAAGCAGACCCGGTGACCGTCTACCCGGGCATGCAGATTCGGCAGGGCAACACGCTGTGCACCCTCGGTTACGTCGACCCGGTCGCCCGCGTCGCCTTCTCCGCAGGCCATTGCGACACCGAAGGACGCGTCACCGACGGCGCGAACCACACCATCGGCACCACCTCGGTGGCCCGTGACAACACCCCCGACGGCGCGGTGGTGACCACCGACCAGACGATCATCGACTACGAGGCGATCTCGCTGGCCCCGGACGTGCAGATCAACACCGTGCTGCCGGCGGGACGGCCACTGGTGGTGCAGCCGGGACGGCCGCTGGCCCCCGGTCAGCAGATCTGCCATTACGGGGCCGTCACCAACGAAACCTGCGGCACCGTGGACCGGGTGTTCAACGGCTGGTTCACCATGACCAACGGTGTGGTCAGCCAGAAGGGCGACTCCGGCGGGCCGGTGTACGCCATCGAAGGCAACCGCGCGGTGTTGATGGGGTTGTTCAACTGCACGTGGGGCGCCTTCCCGGCGGCGGTGTCCTGGCAGGCGGCCGGCGAACAGTTGCGCGCCGACGCCGCGGCGGCCAGCAGCGCCGCCGCAGCGGTGAGCAATGTCGGCCCCGCCGCTCCGCAGCCGGCCAACGATGCCTCGGGCGGGCTGCCGCGCAGCGACACCTCCGCGCCCGCACACTGATCCACAGCCCCGACGTAGCACCGCCTTCGGGCGCGCCCTTCTCCGCGAACACCTGCTGAGCTATCCTCACGAAGCGATAAGTACGCGTGTCCAGACTCCTGTCCAGTTCGGAGTCCGACGCGGTCTGACAATGTTCCGATGTGCGACAGGAGTTAGGCGTGAGCACTGAAATCCCAGCCACCGTCGCGGTCGGCGACATCACCTCGTGGTCTGACGAAGCCGAGGTCGTGGTGCTGGGCTTCGGCATCGCCGGTGGGTGCGCCGCCGTCAGCGCGGCCGCGGCCGGCGCCAAGGTGCTCGTGCTTGAACGTGCCGCGGCGGTCGGCGGGACCTCGTCGATGGCCGGCGGCCACTTCTATCTCGGCGGCGGTACCGCGGTCCAGAAGGCGACCGGTCAGGACGACAGCGTCGAAGATATGTACAAGTACCTGGTCGCGGTCGCCCGCGAACCCGACCTGGAGAAGATCCGGGCCTACTGCGAGGGCAGTGTCGAACACTTCAACTGGCTCGAGAGCCTGGGCTTCGAGTTCGAACGCAGCTATTACCCCGGCAAGGTCGTGGTGCCGCCGGGCACGGAAGGACTGTCCTACACCGGTAACGAGAAGGTGTGGCCCTTCTGCGAGCAGGCCAAGCCGGCGCCGCGCGGGCATTCGGTGCCGGTGCCGGGCGAACTCGGCGGTGCGTCGATGGTCATCGACCTGCTGCTCAAGCGTGCGGTCGACCTCGGCGTTCAGATCCGCTACGAGACCGGGGCCACCAACCTCGTCGTCGACGCCAGCGGAGCCGTGACCGGCGTCGCGTGGAAGCACTTCACCGAAACCGGTGCGGTCAAGGCGAATTCGGTGATCATCGCCGCGGGCGGATTCGCGATGAACCCGGAGATGGTGGCCAACTACACCCCGGCCCTGGGCCAGGAGCGCAAGACCAAGCACCACGGGATGGTGGCGCCCTACATCCTGGGCAACCCGAATGACGACGGCCTGGCTATCCGCCTGGGCGTTTCGGCAGGCGGAGTGGCCAAGGACATGGACCAGTTATTCATCACCGCCGCGGCCTACCCACCGGAGATCCTCTTGACCGGCGTGATCGTCAACAACGACGGCAAGCGGTTCGTGGCCGAGGATTCCTACCACTCGCGGACCTCCGCGTTCGTGCTCGAACAACCGGATCAGGTCGCCTATTTGATCGTCGACGAGGCGCACACCGAGATGCCGGAGATGCCACTGATCCGTTTCCTCGACGGTTACGAGACCGTCGCCGAGATCGAGACCGCACTGGGTATTCCGGAAGGCAATCTGGCCGCGACCCTGGAGCGCTACAACGCCGACGCCACCCGCGGCGAGGACCCCGACTTCCACAAGCAGCCGGATTACCTTGCGGCACAAGACCAGGGGCCGTGGGCGGTGTTCGATCTGTCGCTGGGCCGCGCCATGTACTCCGGGTTCACCATGGGCGGTCTGGTGGTTTCGATCGACGGCGAAGTGCTACACGAAGACGGCACCGTCATCCCCGGGCTGTACGCCGCCGGTGCATGCGCGTCCAACATCGCCCAGGACGGCAAGGGTTACGCAAGTGGCACTCAGCTGGGCGAGGGATCGTTCTTCGGCCGGCGCGCCGGTACCCACGCCGCCGGGCGCCGCTGACCCGCGATCAGACCGGGAGCGGTTCGCACTCGCTTCCTTCGATGGGACCCAGCTGCCATGCGCCCTGCCCCAGCAGTTCCAGCCGCTGGGTGTGGTACTTGGCGCAACTGCTGCGGTGCGCGACGCTGACGACGATGGTGTCCGGCAACTTGGTGCGAACCAGGGTGTAGAGGGTGGTTTCCAGACCCTCGTCCAGCGCGGAAGAAGCTTCGTCGAGGAAAACCACCTTCGGCTTGGTCAACAGCACCCGCGCGAACGCGATACGTTGCTGCTCGCCGGGCGAGAGCACCTTGGCCCAGTCATCGACCTCGTCGAGACGATCCACAAGATGCGGCAAGGCGACCGCCGTCAGTGCGGCGGCCAGCTGATCGTCGGCGATGTCGCCGGGTTCGCCGGGATAGCTGACCACGGCACGCAGGCTGCCCAGCGGGACGTAGGGCAGCTGAGATAGGAACATGCTTTCCTTGTCTCCGGTCGGGAAGCGCAGTGTTCCGCTGGCGAAGGGCCACAACTGGGCCAGGCTGCGTAGCAGTGTGGTCTTGCCGCTGCCCGACTCGCCGACGATCACAAGCGAGTCGCCGGCGTCCAGGCGCAGGTCAAGGTCGTTGATCAGCTGGCGCCCGTCCGGAGTGCGGACCTCGACGTCATCGAGTTCGACCAGGTGGCCGCTGGGTTCGACGTCCAGATCCGGGAGTGCGCGGCCTTCTTCGTTGGCCACCACCAGACCATGCAAACGCATGATGGATGCCCGCCACCCGGCGAAGCTGTCGTAGGAGTTACGGAAGAACGACAGCCCGTCCTGGATAGCGCCGAACGCCGAGGCCGTCTGGGTGACATCGCCGAATTTGATGGCGCCCGAGAACAGTCGTGGCGCCTGCAAGATCCAGGGCAAGGGCACGATGATCTGGCTGACACCCAGGTTCCAGCCGTAGAAGCGCATCATCCGATTGATGAGGCGCTTGTAGTTGGCCACCACCGATGCGAACCGATTGCCCAGAAACTTGCGCTCCGCGCTCTCGCCCCGATAGAACGCGACCGCCTCGGCGGAATCGCGCAGCCGCACCAGGGCGTAACGGAAGGCGGCGTTGAACTTCTCGTTGTCGAAACTCAGCCGGATGATCGGCCGGCCGATCCAGAACGCGATCACGGTTCCCACGAGGACATAGAGAATGCCCACCCAGAACACCGCCCGCGACATGGTGAATCCGAAGACCGTCAGGTCACCGGACAGCTTCCACAGGATCTCGGTGAACGAGATGACAGACGCGATCGCGGACACCGCGCCGAACAGCAACGTGCTCTCCGCGGTGTTGTTCGGCGTATTGGGTGACGGGCCGACGCCCGTGGTGAAGATGTCGATATCGGACTGGATGCGCTGATCCGGGTTGTCGATGGTGTCGTCGATGAATCGCGTGCGGTAGTAGGCGTGGCCGGTGAGCCAGTCGCCGGTCAGCCGATCGGTGAGCCAGGCGCGCCAGTCCAGCATGAATCGCTGCGTGAGGAACAGATCGAGCATCAGCCGGCACACGTGGGTGGTGGCGAGGAGGCCGAATATCGTCACCAGCGATATCCAAAAGCCGTGCACACCAGACTCTTTGACGGCGTCGTTGCCGGCGGCCATGCCCTGCACCGCGGTCTGCACGGCGGTGTTCATGTCGTTGCTCTGGTAGCTGAACAGCACGCTGAGCCGCACACCGGCCATGACCAGGAGCAGGATCGCCCCGAGCCACACCCACACCCGGGCACTGCCCGGGCCGACGAAGTAACCGCTCGTGATGCGCCAGAACTGGCGGCCCCACGTGGTGAGCCTTTCGATGAGCACCAGCACCACCAGGGTGACGACGGCTGCGATCGCCCATGCCTTGGCCAACCAGATCAAAGAGGTGACCAACTCGTTGCCCCAGTCCAGGGACGGGGTGAACATATCCACTTGCGCAACCTACCTGCTAAAAGGGCGGTGGGTCTTCCCCGCAAGTCACCGGGGCGTCGAAATAGTCAGTGGGCCACAGACTGCGAGCCAGACGGCGCTGCCGGTTGTGCCGACGTTCGTCGGCAATCGCCTGCGCCTGGGAGTGGGCGCGAGTGCGCTCGCGTCGCGGCATCATCACACTGCGTTCACCGCAGAGCGAACGGATGGGCGACTGAGGAGCCGGCAGGCTGCCGGTCGATGCGCAGAGGCTCGGGAACAGCAACGCGCTACCAGGTGTGGTGACGTGACGGCTGCCGTCGGGCAGCGTCCAGATGACGGTGCCATCCGGCAGCTGCTCGTCGCGCCAATCCCAGAAAGTCTTGAGCAAATGATGTTTTCGGCACAGCAGCTTGAGGTTGGAGGCATGCGTCTGACCGCCGTCGTCATACGGGATCGTATGGTCGACGTCGCAGACCACCGCCGGTACATCACACCCGGGAGCACGGCAGGTCAGATCCCTGCACCGGACGTAGTCGGCGAGCGGTCGCGACGGGTCGTGGTGTGGCTCCGGCACCGCTCCGACCGGCGAGATGATCGGCCGCTGGTGCGCCGTCTCCGCCAGTTCGCGCAGGATCTCAGCCGGAATCAGCACGTCACTGCCGGCGATGAAGCCGGGCTGCGTTGAGCGGCCTTCCATCGCAGCCTGTTCCGCAACGACGTGGATGACGACATTCCGGGACGCGACCCGGACCGCGGGCTGCCCGCATTCGTCGCTTTCGCACCGGCAGACCATTCGGTTGGCACCGGAGACCAGCGCGTCGATGGCGTCGGCTCGCCGCTGATCGCAGGTTCTCGGATCGGCTTCGCACACCGTGGCGGCGAGATCGTCGAGCTTCTTGTGCAGCGCCAGGCCGGTGCTGTCGAAAACCTGGGCGACCA